>JAEDJR010000035.1 GCA_016296235.1 Oscillospiraceae bacterium | reverse complement strand
CAAACCCCAAATTGTCTCGCTCTTTTGCAGCCATTCATCAAAAGGAAGCGTCCGAAGAAGGATCATCTTCTTCGGACGCAAGTTATCCTGTTATACAACCACCCTGCAATGGAGCGGCGCGTTTTGCACTCAGTCGAAGAAGAACACCTGCTTCATCAGGGGCTGGGCGCCGGTGACGGGATCCATCTCCATGAGCATGACATCCTTCATGTACTCGTTCCAGCGGTCCACCACCGGGCTTTCGGCCTGCACCCGGGCGGCTTCCTCCACGGAATCGCACTCATAGTAGCCGAACAGCTCGTTTCCCACGTTCCAGATGGTGTAGTTCCGGATTCCGGCTGCGTGCAGGACTTCCTTCATCTCCGGCCAGATGGTATTGTGCCGGTGGACATACTCCTCCAGCTTGCCCGGCAGCACCGTGGCCTTCCATGCATAACGTTCCATACTGATTCCTCCTGTTTATAGATCCGCGCCTGCCTGGGCCATGACTTCCTTCAGGCGCCGGATGTAATACTGATACAGCTCCAGAGGCGCGGAGGGGGGAACCTGGTGGTCGTTGCCGACGAGATAACCGCCGCCCCGGACCACGGGCAGGATGCGGGCAAACTCCGCGTCAATGGCTTCCTTGCCTTCCTGAATCATCAGCTTGTTGAAGCCGCCGATGAACTTCAGGGTGGGGAACTGGCGGCGCACCGCCACGATATCCATGCCGGCATTGACATCCATGGGCAGGAAGCCGTCCACGCCTGCGGCCATGAAGTTGGGGATGATCCTGGAGAACTCGCCGTCGGTGTCCACGATGACGTTCTGCACGCCGGCCTCCTTGAACAGGGGGATCAGACGCTTGTAGTAGGCGCCGATGAACTCGTCGAAGAACTTGCCGGAGATCAGGGGGCCGTTCTTGCCGGACAGATCCTCCATGAAGTAAACCACGTCGGGCTGCAGCAGGCGGATGACCCGCATGAGCTTGGTCTCATAGACCCGGCAGATGTATTCCGCCATGTCGTGGAGCAGCTCGGGATCCTCATAGAAGGCGAACAGGTGGGCCTCGTCGCCCAGCAGCTCCCGGGGCACCCAGAAGAAGCCCTCCAGGTTCAGCCGGATGGAATAATCGCCCCGGTCGTGGCCTTCCTTCAGATGGGCGTAGGCCTGGTCGATGGCTTCGTCGGAGTAGTACAGCTCCAGCTCCCGGTCGCCCCGGGCCTTCAGAGCCTCCCAGTCCTCGGCGCAGGTGACGGTGGGCTTGTAGACGATGTCCAGGTCGGAGCCGGCCTTGCGGATCATCTGACGGCCGAAGATGTCCTGCTTGATGACATGGGCCGGGGTTTCCTCCAGAATCTTCTCCTCGAAGCGGCGGAACGGCAGCACGAAGTGGATGCGCCGCACCGGATCAAAGCCCAGATACTGCTCGTAGGCCATGACGCCCTCGCCCCAGGCCTCGGGGAAATACTTTTCCGCCTGGTTGGCCTTGTTGCCCACCAGATCGTTGGTGATGTCCCGGGCGCCGTCGCACAGCTCCGCGGGGATGCCCTCGCCTTTATAGCGTTGGGTCGTCAGAGTCCAGGGGTAGAAGGTCTCTTCCACGGCGCCCCGGTCCGGCTTCTGAAAATTCAACGTTGCGTTTTCGCGCTCCCGATTAGTCATTGGTTGTTCTTCCTTTCTGGTCATTTTCCGATTTCTGGCGTTCCCGGTTCCGGTAATCCCGCGGCGTCAGCCCTGTGGCGTCCTTGAACACCTTGCTGAAATAAAATTGTCCGTTGAAGCCGACCCGCTCGGCCACCTCGCCGATGAGGATGTCTTCCCCGCCGGCCAGAAGCTTTTTGGCCTCCTCGATGCGCAGATCGGTGAGAAATTCGTTGTAGGTGCGGCCGCAGTTCTGCCGGAACAGCCTGCTGAGATAGGGCTGGCCGATGCCGAAGTGGCCGCAGACCGACATGATGCTGTTGTCGCCCCGGATGTTGGCCCGCACATAGGCGGTGATCTCCTCCAGGAGCTTTTCGTCCTTCATCCGCTTGTCCGGAACCGGCTGCTCCGGGGCCTCCCGGCTGCAGATCAGCACCCGGTAGATCCGCTGAAACAGCTCCTCCAGCTTCCGGCCGTCCACAGGCTTCAGCAGATAGTCGAAGACGCCGACGCTGAAGGCGTCGTGGACGTATTCAAAGTCCGAATATCCGCTGAGCACCACGCACACGGCGGGCCATTCGGCCTCTTCGTTGATGTAGCGGACCAGCTGAAGCCCGGTTTTCCGGGGCATCTTCATGTCCGTCAGCACCACATCCGGACGCACCTGCTTATACAGGGCGATGGCGGCGTCCACGCTGAACGCCTCGGCCACGACCTCGAATTCCTTGGCGCGCCGCTCGATGGCGCGTTTTTCCATGGCCAATGCTGCCGGTTCGTCATCCACCAGCATAACCTTGAACATCTGCGTCTCTCCTTCCCGGCCGGAAGCCTATACGCGATCCATGTACAGAATGATGGTTGTTCCGCCCATACGGTTGGCGCGGATTTCATACTGGAAGCTCTGCCCGTAATAGATCCGCAGCCGCGTCAGGGTGCCGATCAGGCCGATTCCGCCCAGCTGCACGGCGCTTTCGCCGCCTTCGCCCGGTGAGCGGCTGCAGAATTCCTCGATTTTGTTTTTGATGAACACCTGACGCTCCGGCTCGATGCTCCTGCCGTTGTCCTCCACGGAGAGAATCAGCAGCCCGTCGATGTAAGCTGTCCGGAGCCGCAGCTCCACCACGTCCCGCTCCTGGATGCTGTATTTGATGGCGTTTTCCAGCAGAGGCTGCAGAGTCAGGCGGGGCATCATGGCCGGCAGGGCCTGCTCATCGGTTTCGCAGCGGAACACCAGCCGCTGCCGGTAGCGGTTCTGCATCAGGGACATGTAGCACTTGACGTTCTCCAGCTCGTCGGCCAGGGTGACGTCGGGCACCTCGTAGTTGGAGGCGTAGCGCAGCAGATCCGACAGGTCGAAGCAGGCGTCGCAGGCCTTTTCGTTCTGCCCGCTTTCGCACAGATCCGCAATGCTGCTCAGGGAATTGTAGAGGAAATGAGGGCCCATTTCCCGCTGCAGGGCGTTGAACAGGGCCTTGGTCTGGAAATCCTCGTGCTGCTTCTGCCGCAGCATGGAGGCGTTGAGCCGGGTGAGCATCTCGTCAAAGGTTCCCACCAGCACCTGCATTTCCTTGCTCTGAGGCACAATGTCGATTTTTTCGTTGAGGTTGTCCAGATCCACCTGGCTGATCTTGGCCACGAACTGGTCCATGGGACGCATCAGCGCCCGGGTGGTGAACACGCCGAAGGCGATGGAGAACAGGGCTGTAGCCAGAAGAATGTACAGCGAGCCGCTGACCATGCTGAACTGGTAGCTGCGCAGGGTGGATTTTTCCAGCAGCACCACGGTGTGGCAGTAGAAATTGTTGGAGGACGCCCGGGCCAGGATGGTGGAGTCCGTCTCGATGATTTTCTTGTAGGGCTGGGTCATCTCGATGATGTCCGCCTTGCGCGCTGCAAAGTCCTCCCGCAGGTTGCTGGAGTAGAACACGGAGCCGGTTTCCTCCATGATGACCACGATTTCCGGCTTTTTTCCGTTGATCTCAATGGCGCTGACGTTGTCGAGATACATGGCGTTCTGCTGGATTTCCAGGAACCCCACAATCTGGGTGGTGCGGCTGTCCTTGATGGGCCGAATCTCCGAAATCACCTGGGCCTGCTCGCCGCAGGAGTACCAGATGTCCTCCTGGGGCGGCAGAAACACCTTGCCGTTGACCTGGGTGAAGATGCCGGCGTAGTTTTCCGTGAGCCAGGCAGCCCGCTGCCGGACGGTGTCCTGATCCAGATCAGAGATGCCGCTGGCGTAGTAGAAGCCGTCGCAATCGTAGACCACCACGCGGCGGATGTCAGATTTGGAGGCGTAATGCCGGTTCAGAATCTGCCGGATGGAGCTCTCCACACCGGACGCCCCGCCGTCGGCCCATTGCTGGACAGCCTGACGAAACTCGGGGTCGCTGAAGAGATCCACGGCCATCTGATCCATGTTTTTCAGCCGCAGGTCCACCTGCTCCATGATCCGGTCGGCAAACTGGCTGGTGGTGGAGATGCTCTCATCCCGGATCCGGCCCAGGTTGCCGGCCATATAATATCCGCCGACGCCGATGACGATGGACATCAGCAGCAGCATATACATGAGCATCAGCTTGGTGGTCAGGCGAACCTTCATCCGGCGGCCTCCTCTCAATGGCATAAAGGGGGGCGTAGGGGCAGCTATCAGCCGCCCGCCGGCAGTGGCTTCGGCTTGCGGGCGGCTGATAGCCGCCCCTACGTCCGGGCTTCTATTTTACCATAACACAACGAAAAGTTCCAGAGGATAGACGGGACTGCCAAGGGAGCAACTTCCCTTGGCAGTCCCTTGCTATGGTCGATCCGATGTGAAGTTAGAATTAGTAGTTGTAGTTGTCCACGTTGGTGGCGTCGAAGACCAGAGCGGCGCCCAGGCAGCAGTAGCCCTGGCTGTTGATCTCCTTGGTCAGCTCCTTGCCTTCCTGGGTGTAGGTGACGGAGGTGGCGCCCTCAGCCAGCTGGCCGGTGACCATCTGGTTGGCAACGGCGACGGACATGTAGCCCAGGTCGAAGCAGCTCCACAGAACACCGGTGTTCAGGGGGTTGGTCTCGTCCTTGATGTAGTCCTTGATGGCGTTGGGGGTGGCCAGACCGGTCATGGTGATGACGGAGGCGTCGGGCTTGGCAGCGGCGGCCTCATACTGAGCGCCCAGAGCGGGAGTGGACATGGAGGACAGCGCGATGGCAGCCTGAATCTGGTCGGCGCCGCCGCCCATTCTGCCGATCAGAGTGGCGCAGGCTTCGTTGACCTTGGTCTCATCGGTGCCGGGATGGATGATGTCGGTGCTCTCGTTGGCGATGACCATCCAGGAGTAGTCGTCGGTGGTCAGGTAGTTCTTGATGGCCTCAATCCAGGCGTTCTGGTTGGCGTCAGTACCGGAGGAGCCCACCAGAGCGATGTTGGCGGTCTTGCCGGGGCCGTAGCCCTTGGCCAGCAGATCCTGCTTGGCAGCATCCAGCAGACCCTTGGCAGCGCCGTCAGCGGCCACGGACTGGCAGTAGTAGGAACGGGCGTCTTCCTGCGCGTCGGCGTCGAAGGTCAGGACCTTGATGCCCTTTTCGGCGGCCTTCTTCAGGGTGGCGGCAATGGCGGTGCCGTCGTTAGGGGAGACGACGATGGCGTCCACGCCCTGGTTGATCCAGCCTTCCAGAATGTCAACCTGCATCTGGTTGGTAGCCTGGTCCTGGGAGGGGCCATCGTACAGCAGGGTCACGCCCAGGGCTTCGGCAGCGGCCTCGGCGCCGACCTTGCAGGCGTCAAAGTAGTTCTCGCCCTTGAACTTGGGCAGCATGGCGATGGTAACGCCGTCAGACTTTCCGTCGGAGGAGGCTTCGTTCTTCTGGCAGCCGGCGAACAGGCAGGCCATCATGGTGATGACGAGGAGTACAGCGATCAGTTTCTTCATGGTTTTCCTTCCTTTTCGTTTTATTTTAGCACGGCAGAGCCGTCAGCTAACGGATTTGGGTTCGGCACTCTTGGGGGCGCCGCGGCGGCGGGACTTGGCCTGATTCATGATGGCGAAGGCCACCAGGGCGATCAGCAGCACCGTGCCCTGCACCACCGTCTGGGTGGCGATGGGGATGTTCAGAACCGTCAGGCCGCTGTTGAGGGTGGCGATAATCAGGGTGGCCGCCAGGGTGCCCTTCATGTCGCCGGAGCCGCCCACAATGCTGGTGCCGCCCAGCACCACCACGGTGATGACCTTCAGGTTGAAGTTGGTGCCGGAGTCGTATTTGACGCTGGAGAACCGGCCCAGGTAGATGAAGGAGGCCAGGGCGCAGATCAGGCCGCACAGGACGTAGAGCGTGATTTTGATCCGCTCCACATTGACGCCGGAATACTTGGCGGCGCTGCTGTTGAGGCCGATGGCGAAGAGCTTGCGGCCGAAGCCGGTGTGATGCAGCAGGAGAATGAACAACACAGCCAGAACCGCGTAGATCCAGATCTGGATCGGCAGGCCCAGAACCTCGGTGTTGCCCATCCAGGTGGCAAAATCGTAGGCGTAGACGCTGCCGGCCTCGGTGTAGCCGCGGGAGAGGCCCATGAACAGGTACATGGTAGCCAGGGTGGTGACCATTTCGGAGATCCTGGCCTTGGCGATAATCAGACCGTTAATCAGGCCGCAGGCCAGACCCACCAGGACCGTCACAGCCACGCCGGCGCCGGAGCCCCAGGCCGCGGCGGCGCTGCCGCCGAAGATGGCGCAGAGGATCATCATGCTGCCGACGGAAAGATCCATGCCGCCGGTGATGATAATCAGGGTCATGGGCAGGGCGACCATGCCGATTTCCACGATGTTGCGCAGCATGGTGTTGATGATGTAGTCCGGCTTCAGGAAGGTGGGGGCCATGGCGGCGATGGCGATGAAAATCGCGGCCCAGATCAGAAGCAGAACCAGATTGAACGAGAGCTTGAACTTTTTCATGACGCCTGCACACCTGCCTTTCCGGGGATGGTACGCTTCCGCTTGATGGTCCGCAGGGCGGAGACCAGCACGGAGATCAGGATGATGGCGCCTTTGATGAAGTCCGCCCAGTTGGTGCTGATGCCCAGATAGGTGATGGCGGAGGAGATGGAGGCCAGGATCAGGGCGCCGATGACCGTGCCCAGGATCCGGCCGGAGCCGCCGGCGGTGCTGGTGCCGCCCAGAACCACGGCGGCGATGAAGGTCATCTCCAGGCCGGAGCCCATGGTGGTGGTGACACGCTGGCCGGCCGTTCCCACGATGACGCCGGAGACGCCGAACAGGGCGCCGGCGATGACGTAGGTCAGGAACACCGTGCGGTTGACGTTGATGCCCGTGAGGCGGGCGCTCTCGGTGCTGTTGCCCACGGCGTAGATCTTCTTGGAGAAGCGGGAGTACTTCATGAACAGCAGGGCGATGACCGTGATAATCACGCACATGACGAAGCTGAAGGGGATGATGCCGAAGACCTTGGCCTTGAAGGCCAGCCAGGTGTAGGTGGCGGGCAGGTCATAGATGGAACCCTCCACCGCCAGGGTCAGGGAGCCCTGGAAAATCTGGGTGGTGGCCAGGGTCGCCACAATGGCGGGAATTTTCAGCTTGGTGATGAAGAAGGCGTTGAAGGCCGACAGGAGCATACCCACCGCCATGGCGGTAATCAGCAGCACCGGGAAGGTGGCGCCCAGCTTGCCGATGGCGGCGATGACCAGACAGACCACGGAAATCAGCGCGCCGGTGGAGACGTCAATGTTGCCCGTGAGGATAATCATGTTCATGCCGATGGCGGAGATGAGCACATAGCTGTAGACGTTGAGGATGCTCATGATGTTGTTGATGGAGTAGAAGCCCTTGGCGAAGATTCCCAGGAATACCAGGACGACAGCCAGGAACACCAGCAGATAGAACTCCGTGGTCAGGAATTGCTTGCGGTTTTGTTTCACTGGACTGCCTCCTTTCCGTCCCGGGCGGTCTCCAGGGCCACGGAGAGGATTTTCTCCTGGGTGGCCTCGGACCGGTCAAAGCACTTGGCGATGGTGCCGTCCTTCATGACGTAGATCCGGTCGCACATACCCAGCAGCTCCGGCAGCTCGGAGGAGACCATGATGATGGTCAGACCGTCCAGGGTCAGGTCGCTGATGATCTTGTGGATTTCCGATTTGGCGTTGACATCCACACCGCGGGTGGGCTCGTCCAGCACCAGAATCTTGGGCTTGATGGCCAGAGCCTTGGAGACGGAGACCTTCTGCTGGTTGCCGCCGGAGAGGTTCTTGACCAGGAATTCCGGCGACGGGGCCTTGATGCCCACCTCCGAGATGTACTGCTCGCCCACATCGTGCTCCTGCCTGCCGGAGAGGAACAGTCCCTTGCGGAAGTTCTGCAGCTGGGGCAGGGTGATGTTGTGGGCCACGGACATATCCACATGCAGGCCGTATTTGCCCCGGTCCTCGGAGACGTAGACGATGCCGTGGGCCATGGCGTCGTTGTAATTGCGGATGTTCAGCTCCCGGCCCTCCAGGACGACCTTGCCGGCGGCCTTTTTGGCGTGGCCGCACAGGGAGAGCATCAGCTCCGTCCGTCCTGCGCCCGCCAGACCGGCGAAGCCCAGGATCTCGCCCTTGCGCAGGGTGAAGTTCACGTCGGACACAAAGCCCTCGTCATAGTAGTGCTCCACCCGCAGCAGCTCGCCGCCGATCTGGGTGTCGGCCTTGGGATAGTAGTTGCCCACCTTCCGGCCCACCATGTCGGCCACCAGCTCGTCCTTGTTGGTCTGCCGGACATCCTTGGTGGAGATGTACACGCCGTCGCGGATGACCGTGACCCGGTCGCAGATCTGGAAAATCTCCTCCATGCGGTGGCTGATGTAGACGATGCCCATGCCGTCGGCCTTCAGCTGGTTGATGATGCGGAACAGGGCGTCCACCTCGCGCTGGGTCAGGGAGGCTGTGGGTTCGTCGAAGATGATGATGTTGGCCTCATAGGTCAGGGCCTTGGCGATTTCCACCATCTGCTTCTGGGCCATGCCCAGGTTTTTGATGACGGCGTTCAGATCGATGTCCACCGCCAGACGGCGGAATACGTCCTGGGCCTTCTGCCGCATGGCGGCGTAGTCCAGCACCGTCAGCGGGCCGGCCTTTTTGGTGATTTCATGGGCCAGGAACATATTGTCCAGCACCGTCATTTCCTCGAACAGGCTGGTTTCCTGGAAAATGATGGAGACACCCTTTTCGTAGGCCTCCACCGGGTTGGCGAAGGTTTCCTCCTTGCCGTTGACACGGATGGTGCCCTCGTCCGGCAGATAGACGCCGCATACGACCTTCATCAGCGTGGACTTGCCCGCGCCGTTTTCGCCGCAGATGGCGTGAACCTCCCCGGCCTTCAGGTCAAAGTCGATCCCGCCCAGGGCCAGCACGCCCGGGAAGGCCTTCACAATGCCCTTCAGTTCAAGAATGGTTTCACCCATGCTCCGTTCTCCCCCCTTCATTCTCTCTCGCCGGCGCGGCAGAACAAAATTGTTGCTTTTTTGCCCAAAATCACGTCCGGCTTTTCAGTTCTTTATGTCCATTTTACCAACGGGTTCCAAAAAGTACATACAAAATCAAATGCAAAATATTCAAAATCCAGAATGAAAAACTGGATTTTAGCGATTCTATCCAGTCTAAAACGGGCAATTTTATGCGGTTTTCCCAAAAAGCGTCAGCCCGTACCGCGTTTTTTTCTCCGGTAAGAAACGGAGCGTGTGGTATACTATTAAATATATGGATCTCGGGCGCGACGACCCGGCACGCCCAGTGGCCGTGCCCTGCAAAAGGGCGTAGGGGCGGCTATCAGCCGCCCGCGATCCGAAGCCATCGGGCGGCTGATAGCCGCCCCTACGGTCAGTTTTCACTTTTATCATGCGTGCCGATTGCGGGGAGTGAAGCGATGCCGAACCAGTCTGCGGACCGGTTCGCAATGACAGCGTGATTGGAACGCTTGCAGCAAATAAGCGGATGCTGAATGAACTAGTTAATAGAGCGAAAAGAGGCGATTGGCATGATCGCGAATTATCATACCCACACCTGGCGCTGCAAGCATGCCGGCGGCACGGAGCGGGACTATGTGGAGCAGGCCCTGGCGGCGGGACTGCGAATCCTGGGCTTTTCCGACCATACGCCCTATCCCTTTCCCAATGGTTATGTGTCGGGCTTCCGCATGGCGCCGGAGCAGGCGGAGGACTATTTCGCTACCCTTGCGGATCTGAAGCGGGAATATGCGGACCGGATTGAGATCCACATCGGCGTGGAGGCCGAGTATTATCCGGCCCATTTTGACGCGCTGCTGCGGTTTTTGTCGGATTATCCCTGCGAATACCTGCTGCTGGGCCAGCATTTTACCGATAACGAAACCGACGGCGTCTACTCCGGCCGGGCCACCGCCGATGAGACCGTGCTGGCCCGCTATGTGGATCAGGTGCTGGCGGGCCTGGACACGGGGAAATTCACCTATGTGGCCCATCCGGATCTGCCCAACTGGCAGGGGAGCCGGCGGGTCTATGAGCGGCATATGGGGCGGCTGTGCCGGAAAGCGGCAGAGCTGGGAGTTCCTCTGGAGCTGAACTTCCTGGGCCTGCAGGAGGGTCGCTGCTATCCCAACCGGGACTTCTGGCGCATTGCCGGCGAGGTGGGGAATGCGGCCATACTGGGCTGCGACGCCCACCGGCCCGAAGCACTGAACCAGCCCCGGACGGAGGCTGCGGCCCTGGCCCTGGCCGCAGAATGCGGCGTGCCGGTGCTGGAGACGGTACCCCTTGCAAATCCTTTTTGAAACGATTATAATGGGCGGGTGAAAAGAGGTAATTGCCATGAACAATGAACTGACCGCCCAGGATATCCAGAAAATGCAGGAGGAGCTGGACTACCGCCGCCTGGAGCTGATGCCGGAGCTGATCGAGGAGGTCAAGCGCACCCGGGCCTTCGGCGATCTCAGCGAGAACTATGAATACAAGGCCGCCAAGCAGGCCCAGAACGCCAACAAAAAGCGGATCCGCTATCTGGACCGGATGATTCAGTCCGCCACGGTCATTGAGGACAAGGCCGGAGCGGACGAGGTGGGCCTGTTCGACCGGGTCTGCCTGTATTTCGAGGACGACGAGGAGGAGCAGACCATCCAGGTGGTCACCACCGTCCGCTGCGACCCCCGGGAGGGACGCATCAGCAAGGAATCCCCCATGGGCAAGGCGCTGCTGGGGAAAAAGGTGGGCGACCGCTTCCGGGTGGAGGCCACGCCGACCTACAGCTATTATGTGGTGGTGCGCTCCATCACCAAGAGCCAGGATGACGGCTCGGCGCCGATTCTCTGAGAGATCGTGGGAAAATCTCGATTTTTCCGAAGATTCTTCTTTACTTTTTTGACTGCATGTGATATGTTATTCAAGCTGGCGTATTACGCCGTGACCCCATGTCTCAGTTTCGGGAGTCAGCCTGGTTTCCAGACGGGCACTCTGCCAACCCGGTACTTAGCCTGCGGGTATGAAAACTATGAAAGGTGGAAAACATCATGATTCGCAAGGAAGACAAGACTGCTATTATCACTGCCAACGCTACCCACGAGGGCGACACCGGTTCTCCCGAGGTTCAGATCGCCATTCTGACCGCCCGCATCAACGAGCTGACCGAGCATCTGCGCGTGCACAAGCACGACAACCACTCCCGCCGCGGCCTGCTGATGATGGTTGGTAAGCGCCGCAACCTGCTGGACTATCTGGCCAAGAAGGACATCAACCGCTATCGTGCCATCATCGCCAAGCTGGGTATCCGTAAGTAAGAGTCAAAAAATGGGCAGACGGCAGTCTGCCCATTTTTGCAGAAAATCTTCTGCACAGGGCGAGTTTTAGCAGTTGAAAGGGGGGCCGAGGGTTCGGCCAACGTTTCAAGTGCTAAACCTCCCTGGCAGAACCCAATATCAAGGAGGCAACAACATGATTAAGCGCAAGCAGTATCCCAATCATCACATCTATGAGATGGAGATCGGCGGCCGCACCTTTACCGTGGAGACCGGCAAGGTGGCCGAGCTGGCCAACGCCGAGTGCATCTGCCGCTACGGCGACACCGTGGTTCTGACCACCTGCACCTGCAACCCCATTCCCAAGGCCGGCATCGACTATTTCCCCCTGACCATCGAGTTTGAGGAAAGAATGTACGCCGTGGGCCGCATTCCCGGCTCCTTCAACCGCCGTGAGGGCAAGCCCTCCGAGCGCGGCATCCTGAACAGCCGCATCATCGACCGTCCCATGCGTCCCCTCTTTGACGAGGAGCTGCGCAACGACACCGTCGTGACCTGCACCGTTCTGGCCAACGACTACGAAAACCCCGTGGAGATCGTGGCGTCCCTGGGCGCTTCCATCGCCATCGCCAGCTCCGACGTGCCCTGGAACGGCCCCGTGGCCACCACCAACGTGGCCTACCTGGACGGCAAGTATATCGTCAACCCCTCCAGTGAGGAGCGCGAGGCCTGCGAATGCTTCGTCTGCATCTCCTCCACCTTCGAGAAGGTGGTCATGATCGAGACCGAGGCCAACGAGGCCCCCGAAGCCATCGTCTACGAGTGCATCCGTGTGGCCCACGAGACCAACATGGAGATCGTGAAGTTCATCAACGGCATCGTGGCGGAGATCGGCAAGCCCAAGTTCACCTTCGAGAAGGCCGCCGTCAACCATGAGCTGCTGGACGACCTGATGAACTACGGCCTGGATCAGATCGAGTACGCCCTGGACACCGACGACAAGAACGTTCGGGAAGAGCGCCTGACCGCCGCCCGTCTGGACTTCCAGGAGAAGTTCGGCGAAAAGTATGAGGATTTCGAGACCCACATCGAGGTCTGCCTGTACAAGATGCAGAAGAAGGTCGTCAAGAAGTGGCTGCTGCAGGGCAAGCGCGTGGACGGCCGCGGCATGGACGAAATCCGTCCTCTGGACGCCGAGGTCGGCATCCTGCCCAGAGTCCACGGCTCCGGCCTGTTCGCCCGCGGTCAGACCCAGGTTCTGTCCATCTGCACCCTGAACACCCTGTCCGCTGCTCAGAAGCTCGATACCATCTATCCCGAGGAGACCAAGCGGTATATCCACCACTACAACTTCCCCTCCTTCTCCACCGGTGAGGCCAGAGCCGCCCGTTCTACCTCCCGCCGGGAAATCGGCCACGGTGCCCTGGCGGAAAAGGCCCTGCTGCCCGTGATCCCCTCCGTGGAGGAGTTCCCCTACGCCATCCGCGTGGTGTCCGAGGTGCTGTCCTCCAACGGCTCCACCTCCCAGGGCTCCATCTGCGGCTCCACCCTGGCTCTGATGGACGCCGGCGTGCCCATCAAGCGCCCCGTGGCCGGCATTTCCTGCGGCCTGATTACCGACCAGGAGACCGGCGAGTGGAGAACCTTCACCGACATCCAGGGTGTGGAGGACTTCCACGGTGAGATGGACTTCAAGGTGGCCGGTACCACCGAGGGCATCACCGCCATCCAGATGGACCTGAAGAATAAGGGCCTGACCATGGAAATCATCGCCGACGCCCTGGAGCGCTGCCGCAAGGCCC
>JAEDJR010000208.1 GCA_016296235.1 Oscillospiraceae bacterium | reverse complement strand
CCGCCTTGTGGCCGCCCAGCTGGAAGTCCCGGCCGATGCGCTCGATCATGGCGTCAGGGGATTCGGACTGGGTCATCCACTGCTCGAACACCCGCTCTCCCAGGCCCTCCTTGCAGGAGCCGATCAGCACGATGACGCCGCCGGGCTTCACCGCATGGCGGGCGTTGTCCAGGGCCTTCTGGGTCTGATAGAGGTTCAGATCCTTGGGTGCGCCGCCCTGGGATACCAGGACGATATCCGCCGCCCGGGGCAGCTCCTTCAGGTAAATCGTGTCCAGGAACCGGCAGCCTGCCCGGTGGGCCGCTACGGGATGACCGGCCACAGCCTTCAAAATCTCCTTGTGCTCCCCCAGGACCACATTGAGGATAAAGTCAATGCCGCAGATTTCTCCGGCCTCTTCGATATCCATCCGCAGGGGATTGATTTCCAGCGCACCGGCGCAGGCCTCCGGCCGGACCATCATGGAGTGGTTGGCCTGAATGGCGTCCCGGGTGGAGACGCCGGGCATGATCGCCTTGGCGCCGCCGGAATAACCGGCAAAATAGTGATATTCAATGTTTCCCAGGCAGATCCGTCGGTCGGCCTCCGCCACCACCCGGGTGATATCCACCGGAGTGCCGGCCTTGGTGGTGCCCAGATGCACGCAATCCGCAGGATCGGCATCCACACAGCGGATTTCCCGCCAGGCCCGTTCGCCTGCCAGCTTTTTCTGTTCCTCTTCCGTGTGCTTCCGATGGGAGCCCAGGGCAAATACCAGGGTGATATCCTCTGCCCGGACGCCGCCGGCATACAGCTCGTCCAGCAGAGCCGGCATGACCCGATATGTGGGCATGGGCCGGGTGATGTCACTGGTGACCACGGCGATCTTCTCTCCCGGCTTCACCAGTTCCCGCAGCCGGGGCGTCCCGATGGGCTGCGCCAGGGCCTGCAGCACCGCTTCCTCCTGCATCGCCTCCACCTTCACCGGATTGGCGTGCAGAACACCCAATAAATTCTTCTCCGGCACCTCGGCCTCCTGAACGCCGGTGCCAAAGCCAAAGGTCAGCTTCATTGCCATCCCGCCTTTCTTTCTTTCCAGTGTACCACTGTCTATAATATTTGTAAAATATATTATTTCTTTACTTTATAGTTTTTTCCTATATAATAACAGAGAGGTGATCGTTATGAAATTGTCGCAGCTTCGCTATTTTCAAGCCGCCTGTCATCTGGGCAGCATCACCGCAGCGGCTCAGCTGCTGCACATCTCCCAGCCGTCCATTTCCGCGGCCATCAAAGAGCTGGAGACGGAATTCGGCGTCTCCCTGCTGAATCGAAAATACCGGGGCTTCTCTCTGACCCACGAGGGCCAGGTGCTGCTGGAGCAGGCCGACGCCCTCCTGGCCCACGCCCAGCGGGTGGAGACGGTGATGGCCGATCTGGCCCAGAACCGCCGCCAGCTCCGGCTCGGCGTGCCGCCCATGATCGGCTTTTTGCTGCTGCCCCGGCTCTACCGGGAGTTTTTCTCCCAGAACCCTGATCTGGACGTGAACATCACCGAGGGCGGCCGCCGGGAATTGCTGGAGCTGCTGGCCGAAAACCAGCTGGATCTGGTCTTTCTGCCTCACGACCGTCCCATTGAAAACGGCTATGAGGCCGTGCCTGTGGCGGAAATGGAGACGGTCTGCTGCGTCTGCCCCACCCATCCCCTGGCCCGCCGCCAGTCCATAAAAATAGAGGACCTGGAGGGCGAGCCCCTGGTCCTCTTTAAGAACAGCTTTTTTCAAACCCAGACCGTTCTGCAGCGTTTTCAGAGCCTGGGACTCACGCCCCGGGTACTACTGTCCACGGATCAGCTCTCCACCGTCCGGAAGCTGATCTCCAGCGGCGTGGCCGCCGGCTTTCTCTTCCGGGATCTGATGAAAACCAACGGCGACATGGCCGGTCTCTCCCTGGATCCGCCCATGGGCTCCACCATCAGTCTGGTCTGGCGCTCCGGCGTCCACCACTTCCGCGATATGGAGCGGCTGATCGACTACGTTCAGGGCTGGACCGCTTCCGCTCCATAGGGCAGGCCCTTCAAAACCACCTGCCGGATGAAAGCGAACGTCTCCTTCTCCCCCCGGTCCCGGAGCATGGTCAGCAAAAAGCGCAGCTTTTCCAGCGTCTCCGGGTGCATCATTCTGCCTTCCCCCGCCTTTTCCAGATACGCCAGCGCATCGCCGTCGTCATAGGCAGCGCCCCGGTAAACCTTGCAGGCTGCAATCCGGTCCATGACCATCTCCACCAGATACTCCGTGGGCATGGGGACGGGCTTCAAGTCCGTCCAGTATTCGTAGTGGTGCTTGTTGCGGCCCTTGTGGTGCATCCAGGCAGAGGAATAGCCCTCTGTTTCCCGCTCGGCAGCATTGGGGCTGCGGGTTCCCTGATAGTAGCGAACGCCCACCCGGAACTCCGTCCAGCCATACTTGGACAGGTCGTGCAGCAGCCCCCGGCGGTACAGCCCCACCCGGAAACAGTTCCTCATCACCAGATGGCGGTGGCGGGTAATGGTTCTGAAATGCTTCCAAGCGTTTCCCATGGCGTCCCTCTTTTCCCAGCGCAGTTTGTTTTGTCCATTATACTGCGTTGCGGCCAGAATTGGCAAGGCCCTTTTCCCTATTCCCGATATTCCCCCAATGCCGTCTCCAGCTTTTGCAGCGCTTTCTTTTCTATTCTGGATACAT
>JAEDJR010000034.1 GCA_016296235.1 Oscillospiraceae bacterium | reverse complement strand
ACCTCGTAGCCGGACTGACTGAGGGTTGCCCCGATAAAACCGCGGCCGATGTTGCCGCCGCCGTACATGACTGCTTTCATGTTGGTTTCTCCTTTATCCGTAGAGATCGTAGAGCTTCAGCACTTCCTCCGCTGCACTTACGCCATCGGAGGCGCCCACCTGACTGAGAGAAGCCGCCGCCGCACAGGCACCCAGCTTCAAAGCCTGTTCCATGGGCCAGCTCATTTCCGCGGCGTAGAGGATTCCGGCGCAGAAGGCATCGCCGGCACCCACAGTGCCCTTGATCCAGCCCTTGGGCAGCTTGAGACTGGGAACTTCGAAGTATTTCCCTGTTTCGTCCACGCCGCAGCCCAGCTCCGGGCAGTGGATCACGGCCCAGGCGGAGACACCCAATTCCTTCAACTTATAAAGAGCCCGCGGCAGATTTTCCTTGCAGAGGTTTCCGTCCTCGCTGCGCAGCGTCACGCCGGTGGTCTGCTGGGCCTCCAGCTCGTTGATGACGCAGTAATCGGCGTATTTTAGTGCGGGCGTCACCAATCTGGCGAAGCGGTCTCCCGCCTCGGATACCACATCGATGGAGGTTTTGATGCCTTTCTCCTGGGCCCGATGCAGGAGCCATGCCATTTTCGTGCCGTATTCCGCATCCGGGGCATCCAGGGAAGGCAACAGGAGAATATAGCCAACATGAAGAATATCCACGTCCAGCTTCTCCCAGTCGATGTGTTCCTCGCCGTAGTAAGCGTTGGCCCCGGCGTGCTGGAAGAAGGTCCGCTCCTTGGTCTGGATGTTGCTCATGACAGCGGTGAAGGAGGTCCGGCCGTTCCGCTGGACCATACTCAGATCGATGTTTGGATACTTTCCCAGTTCTTCCAGGATAAAATCACCCTCGGCATCGTGACCGGCAAAGCCGGAAGCCACCAGGGGCAGGCAGGGATCCAACCGGGCCAGATCGGTAATGGTGTTGCACACACAGCCACCGGTGGAGTTCTGAATCCCCTCGGTGATATGCGTCAGCTCATTCTGTTTGGGCCACGTCTCGATGGGATAGGTAATATCCACGATCATGTTGCCCGCGCAGCAAATTCCTTTTCGCTTCATACCATCAGTCCTTTGCAGCCGGATACTCGTTGCACAGCAGCCGGTAGGGCGGCTCGTCTTCTTCGATTTTGGGGAAACGGCCCACGGGCGGGTTGAAGCGGTTGTCAGTGTTGTCATCGTTGCACTGGCTGACCTCCCCCAGGAGCACCGGGCCGGTGCCTGCCTCCACGGCAAAATCATGATACATGCCTTGGGTGACCCACAGGCTCTCGCCGGGGGTCAGCCTGATCTGTGTTCCAGCGGGCACCACCTTCGTCAGACCGTCCATGTGGACGGTGACGTCGGATTCATAGTCAATTTCCTCGTTGGGCAGGGAATTGTAGACCCGGATCAGGCAGTTGCCGCCGCCCCGGTTGATGATGTCCTCGGTCTTGTACCAGTGGAAGTGATTGGCGGCCATCTGGCCTTCCTTCAGATAGAGCAGCTTTTCGGCATAGACCTTGGGATACTTCTCCGGCATGGTGCGGCAGCCGTTGCGGATGGTGATCAGGGAGAAGCCCACCTTGTCAAAATCGCCCAGGCCGAAGTCCGTGATGTCCCAGCCCAGCATGCAGTCACGGACCTCGTCATATTCATGCCCTTTTTCCTGCCATTGCGCCGGGGTAAAATGGCAAAAGGGCGGCAGATAGCACCGGTACTGCCGGCACATGTCCTCCAGTTCCTGAAGGGCCTTGTTGATTTCTGAACGTTTCATAACGCAACATCCTTTTTATCGTTTTGTTTTTTTCTCCGAACTGACAGATACGAAATCATCCTCATCCGTCAAATCCTTCACAAATGTGTCATAGCGATTGTTTGCATGTCTGCCTGAAAAATCCACATTGAAAACAATCGCAGAGTTTCCCTGTCCTTCGTCCTCGATCTGAATACTGGACACTTTGGCATCCTGGCTGCTGATCAGCTCTGTGATCTTTTCCATGGCGAAGACAATGTTGTGACACTTCACGGTCACGATGTATTGATTGAACCGATTCTTGAAAAATTTATTCTGAAACCACTCAAAAATTGTCAGCGTCATCAGAATACAGCATGTTCCAACGATCCCAACCGCATAGTATCCCGCTCCCGTTGCAATTCCCAGGCACGCAACTGCCCAGATACTTGCCGCAGTTGTCAATCCCTTGACCGTAGTTCCTTCCCGAAGGATCGTCCCTGCGCCAAGGAAACCGACGCCCGCAATGACTTGTGCGCTCAATCTCGCAGGATCCGCATTGGAACCATACGGCCTGTACTGGCAAAAGAGCAGCTGACTTGTAAGCATCACAGTACAGGCGCCGAGCGCGACCAGCATATGGGTTCGTAAGCCAGCAGGACGATGGGTAAATTCGCGCTCCATTCCGATCAATGCACCGATCAGCATTGCGCATGCAAATCGAAGGAGTATCTCCATCGTACTTAACTCGATTGCCGAAAGGTCAATCTCAACCATTTCCTATCCCCCGTTCCTCCGCATCTTAACAGCCAACCATTGCAGGGCAGCCGGTATACAGCGTTCCATTCCCGAAGAGCTTTGTCAATTTCTGAACGCTTCATAATTAACACTATTTGCTTTTGCTATTGTTCAGAGCTGCTGCAAAAATCGAACAATCAGCTCCGCAAGTTTTTCGTGCCCAGCGTCATTGGGATGCAGTCCGTCCGGGAGGTAGCGTTCGCGAATCACAGGCACGTTAGGCTGCAATCCAGAAATGGCAAACAGATCCAGCACCGGTAGAGCATAGTATTCTGCTGTCTCCCGAATGGCTTCTACATACTGCTTCAAGGGCCGTAACTCGACGCCTGGCCGTTTTTCCGCGGAAATTTCTTCTCCACAACGGTGCAACGGTGTGAGGATGACGATTTTGGACTGTGGATAGCGGCAGATCAGCGCGGTGTACAGCGTGTGAAGGGCTCCGTAAAACGTATCCGGCGTCCGGTCCGACGGAACGCCGAAGGGCGCGTCGCCGTGGCCGTAGTCATTGGTACCGCCGAACACCACCACCACATCGGCGTCCGGCTCCATGCCGTCCACCCGCATGCAGAAATCCAGATCAAAGCTGGCAGGCTCGGACGGATGTGTCTGCCTGGCGATACGCGTGCCGGAAATGCCGTAGTTCCGGCACACTGCGCCGCTGCGTTCCGCCACCTGCGCAACATAGCACGTGCCGCTGCTGCTGGCACCGACGCCTTCGGTGATGCTGTCTCCCAGAAAAAGGACCTTTTTCCCCTGTAGCTGCATGGTGTTTGCCTCCCTGTGTTCTGCCGACTTTCTCCTGCGCTGTACGCTTTAAATATAAAAGCGTTTTACTTTAAAGCTTAGTTGAAAGCCTCCGGGCATCGGACCCGATGCGCCGGAGGCTTTCAGCCGCTCCTACGCTTCCGAATCAAACAGAAGCTTTCCGTCAAAAATTTTACTGACCACGTTCATGGCGCCGCCGGAGGCCTCCAGATCCTTGCTCCGGTAGGACGGCAGGACGTCCACATGGCGGTACTCCTTTGTGAGCAGCCGGCCGTTGACGGCGTTCTCCAGGGCGCGGATGTAGTCCTTGTCCCAGCGAGCCTGCTCATCGCCGATAATGATGGCCTGTGGATTGAGCAGATTGCAGATGCCGCCCATGGTGGTAGCAATCATGTCGATCTCCTCCGGCCCGCTGATGTCCAGGCGAAGGGCCGTTCCGAAACAGCCGCGATTGCCGCAAAAGCATTTTGACCCCCGAAAATCCACGCTGATATGGCCAATCTCGCCGGAATAGCCCGTAAAACTGCTGAAAAGCTTTCCATCCGTGACGATCCCCGCGCCAAGGCCGTCAGAGATGCCAAGGAAAATAAAATTCCGGTACGATGCGCCCACGCCGAACAGACTTTCCGCCAGGGCCGCGCAGTTGTAGTGATAATCCAGATAGGCCGGGATTCCATACCGCTCCTGCATCAGCTTGGCCACGGGCAGGTCCCGGATGCCGCAGAAGTCCGGCGGATTGAGGATCACGCCGTTTTCCACGTCCACCGGTCCCACCGATCCGATGCCGATGCCGATTACACGCTGCCCGGCCATGACCGCATCGGTCACGCGGAACACCTGCTCCATCAGAGAATCGCAGGTATAGTCCCGGATTCGGAGGGTCTGGGAGCGCAGCACGCCCAGGCTGCAGTCGCACAGGACGGCGGAAATATGCGTCCGGTGGATCAGAACGCCGACCACCTTCGGCGCGCTGGGGGAAAGGCGCAAAATCACCGGCTTCCGTGCCAGCTTGCGGTCCCCTGTATACTCCGTTTCCACCACCAGGTTCCGCTGCAGGAACTCGGTGATGATATAGCTGACGGCCATTTTCGTCAGGCCGCTCTGCTGTGCAATTTCCGTTCGGGAGATACCGTCGTTCACAGCAATCAGCTTGAACACAAGACCGCGGTTCTTTTCCCGCAGGCTGACGTTATTCAATGCAGCTGTATTCCCCATGGTGTTTCCTCCACCCACGCAAAGCCGGCAGCCTTTGCGGTTTTCTGTAAATTCCTTTTATATTATATCAGGCCCCCTCTTTTTTCTCAACCGCCATTCGCACAATGTCCGACAGATTTTTACATTTTTCCCGCAAGTACGTACCGGACTGCACAGATCATCCAGCTGGCATGCTCCTGGTTTGCGGTGTCGCTGCCGCCGCCGGTATAGATCCACTTCTCCCGGTACATTTCATCACTGTACTGCTCCACGAAATCCAGAATTTCCTGTTCGCGTTCCCTGCGGCCCGTATCATGACAATAAATCAGCTCCCAGGCCAGAGTCTTTCCAAGCACATGATCCTTCCGCAGCACGCACGTTCCGTCAGCTTGATATTCAGAGGTATGCTCGGGCATAGGGTATGTCCCGAAATACGGCACAAACGCATGGTTCCGGTAGGCAGCATAGGTGTTTTCCAGAAGCTCCGGGTCGGCGCCGTACCATTTCGCACCCAGCACCGAAAGATTGACCCAGGAAAAGCCCACATAGGATTTCCGGTGGGGAATGTTGTGGTACTTGCGGCCGTCGTTTCTTGTCAGGGCGTGCATCTCCATATAGATGGGCTTCCCGTCCACCACCGCGGTCAAATTTTCGTGAATTCCTCTGCGTAGCGCCTGGGCCGTCTGCTCCCAGTGAGCGGCCTGGGACGGCCGCTTTCGGGCAAAATACAAAGCGAACTCATGGAGCGCCTGGGAGGCATACACGTTGGTCAGCAGGTCATAGCAGTTGAAATAGGAGTGCTGCCTCGGTCCCTCCAGATTTTGGTTGCGCAGCAGGTTCCAGTCCTGCCGGTAGAATTCCGGCGTCAGGAAGTAATCTGCAAACCCGACTGCCTGCTCCTCTGTCTGCGCCAGCAGCCGTTGCTTTTCCTCCGACTGGGGCGCGTAAACGGCGTAGAGATACCAGGCGTGCAGCAGGAAGAACGTGGCGTCCGCCTGGACCATGTCGGAATAGGGCGGCTGGTCTTCCAGCATCATGTGCAGGGCGAAATCATAACCATACTGCCTGTGATAGGAAAAGATATAGGACAGCAGCATCCTGGCCGCCTCATAATCCCGGCAGGCCACATGGGTCATGATCTGGATGGACGCATCCCGGGAAAACATGCCCTCATAGGCACCTGTCACAGAGGTCGGCGCGTAGCCGTTGGGATGGATTCGGCCGCGGAGGGAGGCGTAGGTATTTTGAAACAGGGTCCGCTGCTTTTCACGGATGTCCACGGCCGGTCTCCTTCCCCGGAAGCAGCCGCAGGGTGACGATCTCCCCTGGCCCGGCGGTCAGGGTGCAGCGGCCTTCTTCCAGAGGAAGGGGCGTCCCGGGCCGCTCCCGCAAATCGCTTTTGACGATCCCGGCAAAACGGGACGGATCGACGGCCGGTGTGATTACCCGTGGGTCCTTCCCTGTACGGAAGAACCGCAGAATATACGCGCTTCCGTCCTCGCTTTTTTTCAGCGCCGTCATTTCCACGCCCTCCGGCAGAGAAAGCACGCTGTTCTCCCGGGGCAGCCGCACTTGCGGATAGGGGTCAGGCTGATAGAAGAACTCCGCAATGGCCGCCTCCTGTAGAGCAGGACGGCCGCCGAGGAATTTCCGGGTGTCCACCGCGGCGGCTGCTGCCAGCAGGGGCGTCTGCAGGCAATCGCACCAGTGGGCCGCGTCCGCCTGGCAGGGACCGCCCCGGTGGGGATAAAGGGCTGTTTGAATCCGGATGGTCCGCAGGCACTGGTTTTCCTCTACCAGCCAGGCTTCGTCCTCCGGTATGCCGGAGGTCTCCTCCGGCCAGATCCGGCCGGTGGCACGCAGCAGAGTCAGGGCCAGAGTCCCGGGCCGCTGCTGCAGGTTTTCGTAGCTGTATACGCCGCAGTTCAGAACGCTCAGTCCGACGTCGCCGTCGGAAATGTCCACCAGGCCGCTGTTATGCCGTGTTTCGTTGCACAGACGAACGTCGATGTCCGAACGACGGTGCTCCACCAGGTCGAAGGGGGACAGAGCCATGGTGACGTCCCGGTCCAGGCCGGTGTTGACAAGCATCCGCAGCCGGTGGTCTCTGGCGTGGTTTTCAATTTCCCAGTCCACCCGCACCATGGGTTCCCAGCAGTCCAGCCGCAGCGTGAGCGCTACGGGGCAGTCCACCAGCCGGGGGCTTCTGGCCCTGTGGTCCTCCGTCAGCCCCTCCGGCAGGCGCATCACAAAGCGCAGCCACGCTTCCTGCCGGACGGCGTCCCGGAAGCATTCCACCGAAACCGGCCCGCTGTCGTGGAGGCCGTGGGGGACGTCGCCATCCAGGGGAACGGAGATATACGAGTGGCCTGCGTCGGCGCGGTCCTCCAGGGTCAGGACGTCCCGGTACCAGCGACCGCTTTCCTTGTGCAGCAGGTCGATTTTTCCAGCCGGGGTGATCTCCACCCGCAGGAATTGGTTTTCCAAAACCGCCTCGCCGCAGTGCTCCGGCCGGGTCTGGCCCTGGGAGGACGTGTCGACGCGGACGCGGTAGCTTCGGCTGCCGCAGGCCGGGACATCCTCCGCCAGCAGGCGCAGGTCGAACTGCTCCGTCTCCAAAAAGCCCGGCAGATTGACCGGAGAGGTCACCCGGCGGTTTACAGGCTTGCGGCCCAGCAGAACGTAGGGCACACAGGCGCCGTCCGGCCCGTAAACGGAGATACCCTCCGGCCTGTCGGAGGCCAGCACGTCCAGCCGCACGTCCACGCAGCCGGTTCTGGGTCTCGGCAGAGTATTGACCACCGTGATCAGGTAGTCCTGTGCTGAGAGACCGTCGCGGCTGATATGGGCGTTCAGAAGGGCCAGACCCCGCCGCTCCAGCTCCTGTGCCGACTCCTCAATGGCGGCGAAGCGGTCCTCCATGTGGCGGTGCACCGCGTCCTTACTGCAGCCGCAGATGCTGTCATGGGCGTGATTGCGGATGAGCATTTTCCAGAGGTAGTCCAGAGTGCTCTTAGGGTAGGAGCCGGTCATGCCGGCGCTCTCCAGCATGGTGTAGAGGGGCTCCAGCCGCCGTTCCAGCCGGTTCTGCAGCGCCGCGTTCTCGGTTTTCAGATAGATCCGGGATGAGGCCGTGTCCTTCAGAATATGGACGTCCAGGCCGGAGAGCAGCTCGCCGGTCCGCTCGGTCAGGGGCACGTCCCGCAGGGCCTCCTTGACGCAGGCCGCGTAATGCTCCATGGTTGTCTGATAGATTTTTTCATCCGGGTCCAGCCGTGCCTGGACGGCGCGGAGCACCGGGAGCAGGTCATCCTGAGGTTCCAGATGGTCGCAGCCGTTCATGCACAGCAGGTAGGGCGTCTGGGCAATGCCGGCAAAGCGCTCTTTCTGCAGCCTTGCCAGAGCCAGGGCCCGGTCGGTGTCGGCGGAAAACCGCTGGGTGTTGTTGTACCAGAAGCTCATGCAGATTCCCAGGACCTCGGAACCGTCCGACCCGCGCCAGCGGAACTCCGATGGGAGCATATGCTCCTGCCGCTGGCCGTTTTCATCAATGTAGCAGCCGTGATAGCCCCGGCCGAAGATACAGCAGTCGAAGCCGAATTGCCGGAGAATCTGCGGCAGCTGGGAGATCAGGCCGAACTGGTCGGGGGCGTAGCCGATCTGCATACATCTGCCATAATCCTTCGCCTGCCGGATTCCCAGCAACAGATTCCGCACCGTAGCTTCCCCGCTGGTCAGCAGAAAGTCGTTCTGCACATACCACGGGCCCACCAGCAGCCGCCCTTCCCGGATGTACTTCCGGCAGAGGGCCTCGTGTTCCGGCCGAATGTCAAAATAATCCTCCAGAACGATGGTCTGCGCGTCAAGGTGGAACACATACTCCGGCTCATCATCCAAAATCTCCAACAGGTGGTCCAGCAGGTCAGCCAGCCGCAGGCGGAAGACCTCCTGGGGCAGGTACCATTCCCGGTCCCAGTGGGTGTGAGAAATTACACAATAATGCGTCATGTTTCGTTCCTCGCGTTTCTCAGCCCTTCACGCTGCCCGTCAGGGCCTGGGCAAAATACTTCTGGCAGAACAGATAGGCGATGACCAGCGGCAGGCCCGTCACCAGAATGCCGGCGAACAGCAGCTCATACTGGGTCGAATAGGTGGAATTGAAGGTCAGCAGGGCCATGGGGATGGTAAAGAGCTCCTTGTTGCGGATGAACAGCAGCGGACCTGTGACACTGTTCCAGGTGCCGGTGAAAGAAAAGATTCCGATGGTCACCAGAGCGGGCTTGATAATGGGCACCATGATCCGGAACAGCAGATGAAAGTCGTTGCAGCCGTCCAGCTCCGCCGCCTCCTCCAGCTCGTGGGGGACGGTTCGGAGGAAGCCGGCGATGATGAAGACGCTGAAGGGAATGTTGCCCACGGCGGCGCCCAGAATGATGGCCCAGGGGGTATCATAGATATGCAGCCGCCGGTAGAGCATGATTTGGGACACGAAGCCCACCTTGGGAATGAACAGGCCCATGAGAATAATGACATAGAGCAGGGTACCCAGCTTGTGGTTGCGCAGCCGGTGGACGCAGAAGGACAGAACCACGGCGTTGAACATCAGCATCAGCACACCGGTGACGGAGGTGAGGACGCTGTTGCCCATGGCCTGCAGCAGGCTTCCCTGGGCAAAGGCGTCGCGGATGTTGCTCCACATAACGTGCTCCGGCAGGGCCAGGGGATGAAGGGTGATCTCTGTGCCGGTCTTGAAGGCGGTGATGATGACAAAGTACAGCGGCACCAGGACCACGACGGCATAGATGTAGACCAGAAGCTTGCCCAGAATGCTGGGCAGCGTCCAGGCGGAATTCAATCGTCTTTTCGGCATGGCGGCTCCTCCTTTACCCTAAATAAGCGTCTTCCGCTTTTTTGGTGGCCAGATACTGGGCCACACAGATGGCGACCATGAGAATGAACAGCAACACGGACTTGGCCGACACCATACCGTAGTTGGTGTCCAGAGTGATGCCCTTGTAGATTGCCGAGGCCCATGTATCGAAGGAGACCATGGTCATTCGGGAACCCATCATCAGCACATAGTCGTAGGCCATAGCGCCGGTGGTCAGGGTCAGCATGGTGGTCCGCAGCAGGGTGGGCAGCAGCAGCGGGAAGGTGATTCGCCAGAAATTCTGCCAGATGTTGCAGCCGTCGATTTTCGCAGCCTCGTAGAGGTCATTGGAGATGGTCTGAAGTCCGGAGGTGTAGATGGTGATGGGATATCCGATGTTGGCCCAGATATGGACGATAACAATGCACAGAATTGCCATGGTGTCGGGCTTGAAGAAGCTGTGGCCCGGATAGCCGTCCACGCCCAGGCTGCCCAGAATGTTGTTGATGATGCCGAGATTCGGGTCGTACATATAGCTCCAGGTCAGGCTGACCATGACCGAGGAGAAGACCATGGGCAGGAAGAACAGGGCCCGGAAGAACTTGTTGGGGCGGGTGTTCTTCTGCAGAATCAAGGCCAGCAGCAGGGCCAACACGGTCTGAATCACGAACAGATAGAGTACATACAGCAGCGTGTTGACAATGTACCGCTTGGTCTCCGTCCACTGATGGGTGAACAGCATTTTATAGTAGAACAGGCCCACAAATTCCTTGTTTTTGGACATGGGGCTCCACTTATAGAGAGAAAGAGGAATGACCTCCAGGTGGGGATAGATGGACAGAACGAACCAAACGATCAGAATTGGCAGGGTATACAGGGCAAAGCGCAGATAGCGGTGTTTTCTGCACCAGGTTCCCAATCTCATATGTCATTCCTCCTGATATATATTTTTGTGCTTGCCGGCATTCCTCAGAAACCGGGAAATTGGGGTTTGCAGCGCAGTTTCAAATCATCCGCGAAGCGGATACCTCCATTGTCAACTGTCAATTATAAAGACAAATCCCAATTCATACTGGTATTCAATAGAAAACTTTAATTTGGAACAAATTGAAGTTTTCTATATGAAGATCATAATGAGACGGGTTTCCGTGATTTTCTATTCCGAAAATCATGGAAACGACAACGCCGTCAGGCGGTGTCTTCTTGAAAAAATAAATAATTTTATCAAGAAATAGTTTCAAACCGATGCTGGACCGGATTTGTAAAACCGATGAACCGTTTTCTCTTTAAAGATCAAAGGAATGCCGGAGGATCTGCGGCACTCCTTTGATCTCTAAGGAAGCTCCGCGCGTCCCGCCGCGGCGGAACGCGCGGAATGGTACGTCAGCTCAGGCTGGCCAGATCCAGCTCGGTCAGGAAGGCAGTGTAATCGGCGATGGCGTCGTCATAGTTCATGTCGCCATAAAGCAGTCCGTTCAGCAGTTCCTTCCAGTTGGTGTTCCAGTAGTCCTTGTTGTTGCGCACATAGGTGGGCAGCAGGTTGATGCCGTGGGAGGCCGCCTCGGCCAGCACGTCGCCGCCTTCATAGTCCAGGCCCACACCTTCGATGGTGGAGATGGTCTTGGCGTTGGAGCAGTAGTAGGAGGCGGTCTCCGGAGAAGCCAGGAATTCCACCCACAGCTTGGCAGCTTCCACGTTTTCAGAGGCGGCGTTGATGACCGTCAGCTGGCCGCCCTCGGCGTAGTGCTCCCCGCTGTCCAGCAGGGTGGGCAGGGCAAACACGCCCACATCCAGGCCGGGGAAGTCGGTATCTCTGGTACCGAAGGTCCAGGTGCCCATCATCATCATGGGCGCCATCTCCTGAGCAAACAGGGACAGGCACTGATCCAGCGCGGTGGCGTCGGAGGCGTCGTAGAGGATGTTGTTGTCACGGTAGGCCTGCTCGGTTTTCAGGGCCTCGGCCACGCCGGGGATGGTGGTGATGTCGGTGTACTTGCCGGAGTCCATGCCCTCAATCAGATCCTTGTAGCCGTCGCCGCCCAGGCAGATGGTCAGCAGGGCGTTGGTCAGCCAGCTGTAGGCTACCGCGCCGCCGGGATAGGCCACGCCGCCGTAGCCCTTGTCCCGCAGGGTCTGGCACAAGGTCACGAATTCTTCAAAGTTGGCCGGCTCGGACAGGCCTTCCTTCTCAAAGATGGCCTTGTTGTAGAGAATGGAGATCATGTTGTAAGTGTTCAGGAAGCCGTAGACGGAGCCGTCCACCGTGGTGATCTCCCTGGCGCCGTCCTGATAGTTGGCCAGGAACGCCATGTCATCCATGGGCAGCAGGACGCCTTCCTGGGCATAGGTGATAAAGGTGGTGTTGGTGTGCATGTCGAACACGTCGGCGGCCTTGCCGTCCATCAGGTCGGCCTGGATGTTCTGGTCATAGGACGTCTGGTCCGCGTTCAGGTCCAGTTCCACGGTGATCCAGGGATAGGCTTCCTGGAACCGGCTGATGATCTCGGTATAGAGGGCCTCATCCTCGGCACGGTAGGACGCGACCTTGATGGTCACAGGGTCGGGCTCCGGCTCGCTGGGTTCCTCAGGCGTCTCCGCCGGTTCTTCCGCCGCCGGTTCGGTGGTCGGTTCGGCAGGCTGATCCACCGTTTCGGCACTGGGTTCCGGTGTTTCCTCCTTGGCAGCGCAGGCTGCAAGGCCGAAGATCATTGTCAGGGCCAGAAGCAATGCTAGAACTCTTTTCATTTTTTGTTCCTCCTTGTCGTTTGTCGTCAGATCCAAAGCGATATAAAACGCTTTTATATTAAAAAAATAACACCGCATCCGTCATCAGTCAAGTAAAACCTTTTTATTTTATCGGAGGCAGCGTGTAGATTCTTGGGCTCCGTTTTTGTGCAGTTTCGCAAAATCGTACGTCCGCAGGGCCTTCCGGGGGAACAAACCTTTGACACAGGGGATCTTTCGTGCTATTTTGATGCGAAAGGAGGCATGACCTGTGAAGTTGTTGATTTTGTCAGACCTGCACGCAAATCTCCCCGCCCTGGAGGCCGTCTGGGAGAAGGAGCGGGACAGCGACGCCATTGTCTGCGCAGGCGATCTGGTGGACTGGGGCTTTTTCCCCCGGGAGGTGGTGCAGTGGTGCCAGGCCCACGGCGTTCTGGCCGTGGCCGGAAACCATGACCACGATATCTGCAATGCCTGGGGCGCCTGGAAACGGGACGGGACCCTGCCCGAAGGCACCTTCTGCGCCCAGAACCTGCTGCAGCTGACGGAGCGTGAAATTGCCTATCTGCGCGCCCTGCCGGAAACCCGGCTGGAGCAGTTGGACGGCGTCACCTGTTATCTCAAACACTATTATAATGCAGATGAAGAAAACCGCAATGCACTTTTGGAGCGCTGGTGCCGGTATGAATCCCTGGCGGCCTTTGAGGAGAACTGGCCCTCCGGCGCGGAGGGGAACGGAATGCGGCTGCTGATCACAGGCCATTCCCACCAGAGCTGGATCTACCATGTGTGCCGTGAGGATTACTTTGTCAATCCCGGCAGCATCTCCTACCGTGTTTGTTCGGATTCCCGGGCTAAAAACACGGACTACGCCGTTTTGCAGGACGGCGAGCTGCGGCTGCGGCACGCCGCATATGACCACCGGGTATTCATTCCGCTGCTGGAGCACAGCGGCCTGAACGAGCAGGTAAAAACCGCCGCCCGCTACCATCTGCTGGAGGATCTGCCCGTGGAGGCCGGCTGAAATCCGGCTGTTCATCAATAGCGCCAAAAATGGGAGTGCATTTTTGGCGCTATTTTTTCTCCCTTTCAGATAAAACGGTTTTACTTTTAAGTAAAACCGTTTTATAATTGAATCAGACTACTTTAGAGAAAAGGAGAATTCATATGCGTACACTAAAACGATGCGTGGTCTGCCTGCTATTGACGGCGGCACTCCTGGCGGGCGCCATACTGCCGGCGTTCGCCTATGACGACGTGCCTTCCCCTGCCTGGTACGCCG
>JAEDJR010000033.1 GCA_016296235.1 Oscillospiraceae bacterium | reverse complement strand
TGAACGCTGCCGCTGGCCTTGTCACAGGTAAAGCCCGCAGCCGC
This sequence comes from Oscillospiraceae bacterium, assembly GCA_016296235.1. Taxonomy (GTDB): domain Bacteria; phylum Bacillota; class Clostridia; order Oscillospirales; family Oscillospiraceae; genus Avoscillospira. The sequence goes on along the minus strand of JAEDJR010000033.1, from coordinate 13,573 downwards.
CGTATACGAGCTTCGCCCCGGAGGCCAGCATGACCCGCGCCATGTTCGTCACGGCGCTCCACCAGGCGGTGGGCACGCCGGACGGCGGAGCGGTCCCCTTTACGGATGTGCCCGCCGGCGCGTACTACGAGACCGCTGTGGCCTGGGCCGCGGCGGCAGGCGTGGTGCAGGGCGTGTCCGAAACCCTGTTCGGCCCGGACCGCTCCATCACCCGGGAGCAGGTGGTCACCATGCTCTGCCGCTATCTCTGTCCCGAGGCCAGGAACGCCTCTCTTGCGGCCTATGACGACGCGGCGTCCGTCAGCGCCTTCGCCCGTGACGCCGTGGCCTGGGCCGTTTCCGCCGGCGTGATGCAGGGCGACGGGAGCAGGCTTCGCCCCGGCGACACCGTCACCCGGGCCGAGACCGCCGCTCTGCTGCTGCGGGCCCTGCCGGAGCAGCCTGCTCAGGAAACCCATCCGAGTACCGGCTCCGGCACCCTGACGCCCCAGCCGAAGCCGGAGCCTGAACCCGAACCCGAGCCCGAACCCGAGCCCGAACCCGAGCCCGAGCCGCTGCCGGAGCCCGTCACGGTCTTTGACCCGGCGGCCGTCATGGAGAACGGGGCGTCCGTGGCGCCCAACGGCAGCCGGACCGTCACGCTGGTGGAGCAAAGCGACACCGAACTCGGCACCGTGCTGCAGGAACAGGGGCTGGAGGCGGCCCTTCTGAGCCGCGGCGTGGGCCAGGTGCTCTACCAGATCACCCTGCAGGACGCCGACGCCGTGGACCTGAGCCAGGTGAAGGACGGCTTCGTTCTGCGGCTGCCCGTCTGGAACGGCGGCAGCGGCAACGTCACGGCCTTCCTGGAGCTGGGCAGCGAGGCGGCCATTGACACCGCCGAGCACCAATACAGCAACCTGACTTTGGCCCCCGGCTGGAATGTGCTGGAGCTGGCTTACAGCGCCGGCAGCGGCGCGGGCACGCCCATCGACTGGTCCCATGTGGTGCGGCTGCGGATGTTCAGCTCCAATGTCAACGAGCCGGGAGACTTCCTCATCGGCGACCTGACGTTCTACGCGCCCCAGACCCTGCCAGGCAACACCACCGGCGACCCGGCCCTGGACGTGCAGTGCGCGGTGGACGCTGTGAACGCGGGTATCGCCGCAGACCTGGAGGACGGGGTGCTCTGCCTCCGGGTTCCCAACGGCACACCCTGGAGCGAGCAGGAGTCCAGGCTGCTGGCCCTGGCCGAGTCCTATGTGACCGCTTGGCTCAAGGATGCGGACAATGTCTATAACGTCACCCATGAGATCACCTGTACGCCGTCGGTCTGCACGATTCTGCTCCGCTGCGGCGCAGCAAAGCAAACCGTCACCTGCCCCATCCGGGTGGAATTCTATGAGAAGTCGGCCCCCAGGCAGGTTTCCTCTGTATACGCGCCGGATGAGGTCATCCTTGCCGACATTGTCATCGGAGAGGGAGAATATACCCTTCCCCAGACGGAATCCGGGCTGCCGGACGCTACGGCGGTCATCCAGGCGGCCCTGACCGACTGCGGCAGCGAGGGCGGCGGCACCGTCTGGCTGCCCAAGGGCTTCTACCGCATCACCGGCATGCTGGACATCCCCGCCTTTGTGACCCTGCGGGGCGACTGGCAGGACCCGGATACCATCTCCGATAAATCCACCCTGGAATACGGCACCATTTTGGTGGCCGACATGGACGCGGACAGTGAAACGCCTTTGATCAACATCAGCGGCTCCTGCGGCGTCATGGGCGTGACCATCTATTATCCGCGCCAGACCTTGTCCCAGGTCCAGCCGTACCGCTATGCCCTGAACAACGAGGGCCGCGGAATCCGCCGGGCCGACCGCTATATGCACACCTATCTGAACTGCACCGTCATCAACGGCTTTGACGGCCTGGGCTTCTGCACCGGCGTCCTGTCTGAGCAGACGGCCGGCACTGCCGCCGAGCAGAGCCTGGTCCGCAATGTGAAGGGCACGTTCCTGGGTACGGCGTTCTATAATTACAACTCCAGCGACAACGGCGGCGTCACCGGCTTCACCGCCGATGCAGGCTACTGGTGCGACTTCCTCACCAGCCGGGCCTACCAGGCGCTTTTGGACGCGGGCGTGACGCCGGCCCAGACCTCGGTCACCCGGGAAGCCATCGTGGCCTACACCAGGGCCAACAGCACCGGCATGATGCTGGGCGACCTGGAGGGAGACTATTTCAGCAACGTGACCATCGACGGCTACCGGAACGGCCTGCTGGTCCGCCAGGGCCTGCGCACGACCTTCTACGGCGACTTCTACCATCTGAACGTCTCCAACTGTGAAAACGGTGCGGTGTTCGAGACGCTCTCCGGCTTCGGCGTCAACATTGCCTGCTCCAGCTTCACCGGCAACACCACCGACCTGGTGACCGACAGCCGCGCCCCCATCCATCTGGCGGATGTGGCCTACAGCACCACCGGCGGTGCCCATCCGGAGTCCTTCCAGCAGACCTCCGACACCGGCCTGACCGACCCCATGCTGGACGGCGCGGGCCACGCGGGCATGACCAGCGGCGGCTCCGTGATTCTGGATGATCTGGACCGGACCGGCAGCAGCGACGTATCCGCCGCTGTGCAGCAGGCCCTGAACAGCCTGGCTTCCACCGGCGGTGTGGTCTATCTCCCCGCCGGACACTATCGGCTGGACCATGCGCTCTCCGTGCCCGCCGGGGTGGAACTCCGCGGCAGCTCGCCTGTGGGCGTGAAGCCCGCCATGGAAAATGACGGCGGCACAGTGCTGGAGGTCCGCTTCCAGAGCGGAGAGGGCGAAGCCGCCATCCAGCTCTGCGGCAACGGCGCGGGCATCTCCGGCCTGATGCTGGCAGCGGCCGACCAGACTGTCTGGGAGGAAACCGCGTACATCGACACCGGCTACGCCATCCGCGGCCAGGACGCGCCGGGCGCCTTTGTCCAGAACTGCGCCATCGTGGCCTTCAGCAAGGGTATCTGTATGGAGCGCTGCGACGGCTATGTGGTGGAGGGCATGAATTTCACCTGCTATGAGACCAACGTGGCCGCCAAGGACTGCACCGGCGGCAGCATCTCCCGCTGCCTGCAGAACGCCGGTCAGATGGTCAACAACAGTTGGGGCTATCCCGGCTGGAAATTCACCATCACCACCAACTCCCCCTATTTCACCATCACCTCCAACCAGCTGGACTGCATCCTCCTGGACGGCTGCACCGGCCAGAGCGTGCAGCACTGGTACGCCTACCGGCCCCACAACACCCTGACCCTGCAAAACGGCTCCGAGGCCGTGATGGTCAACACCGGCGCCGGCGGCCTGGCCGGGGAGGATGTGGGCTCCATGGCCATTGTGGACGGGACCAGCAAGCTCCTGTCCATCAACAACCACCAGAAGAACCGCTACAGCGTCCAGGCGGCGCCCGGGGCGGAGGCTGCCGCCTTCAACCGCCTGACCCTGATCGTGGCCACCATCATGCCCCGGCAGGGAAGCTACTGGAGCGGTACGGAACACGAGACCCTTTTGCTGGACGGAAAAGACGGCCTCTACGGAACCCTGGCCTCCGATGGCTACGCCCTCTCCGGCGGCGGTACCGTCACCTGTGACGCCGGCGGCTACACCAGCTTCGGCGACATCTACGACCTGTCCGCCTGCGCGGCCCTGGCCATGGAGCTGACCACCGGCGCAGGCACCGACGGCGGCGCGCTGCTGGTGGAGCTGAACGGCCACACGGCCTACTTCGACGTGAACGGCGGCGGCCGGCAGACGGTCTATCTGCCCATCAGTGCCTTTGGCACAGCGGAGGAGCTTTCCCAAACCAACCGCGCCACCCTCAGCGTCTCTGTGGACAGCAGTGTACAGACCTGCACACTCCACAGCCTGCGGGCAGTAAAGGCCCTGCCGGACGGCGCAAATCTGACATTCTGTACGCCGGTGGGACCGACCTTCAAGCGGCTCATCTCTGCCGAGAACGCCACACTCGCCGCCGGCAGCGTCCTCCCCAAATCCGACCAGGAGGCCCAGGCCCTTCTGACCGAAGACGCCCAGCTGCAGACCGACAGCCTCTGGAAGACCCAGGACGCGTTGAAGCTCCTCCAGGCCAATTTCAAGGCTGTGGATCTGAGCCGCTATCACGAGGACGGCTATCTCCACTTCTTCCTCTACCTGCCGGCAACGGCTCTGAACGTGGAATACCATCTGGAGCTCAGCAGCGCCGGGGTCAACGACTCCAAGGAGCTGGAGTTCTTCTTCGGTCCCGGCAGCCGCTACTATGACATGACCTTCCACGAGGGCTGGAATGAAATCTTCCTGCCCCTCTACGGTGCCAGCGCCTCGGGAATCAATGAGGCCGGGAAGCCCGGCTTCATGGACTTCGGCGCGGTCAATTTCCTGCGGCTGTACCAGACGACATCTTCCACGCCCATCGGGCAGATCTATGTGGACGGCTTCGACGTGGTGCACCGGGAGAATCTGCCGGAAGACGCCATCCCGGCCCGCGCCGACAAGCCCGTGTTTGAGAATTTTGCCGGTCTGACGCCTCTCGGTACAAACAGCAGCATCCAGTCCGTGGACCTCTCCGATGAAGCGTACGGCCGCAGCGGAACCGGCTGGCTTGTGACGGCCAATATAAACGGTACGGCGCAGATCATTCGCCACACCGCCAATGATCCGCAGAACTGGGCCAGAGTGGCGGACTACGCCGGAGACGGCTACCTCCACATCGGCCTTTACATCCCCGATGATGCGTCCCTTGCCAAGTTTGGAAATCTGTCCATCGAGCTGACCTCCTCCGGCACCTGGGACGTCCGGGAAATGCAGTGGGGCTGTGGCAACGCCCGCCTGCAAGTTGGTTGGAACGACCTCTATTTGCCTCTGACCCAGGCCCACGAGACCATCGCAAACGTGAATAACGCCAGCTACTGGGACCTCAATGCCCTGCGCACCATCCGCGTCTGTACCGCCGGCGCCCAATCCGGCGCGGTGTCCGTCTGGGGTGACTGCTACGCGACCCTGACGGTGCCCGATGCCGCCGAGGGCCTGAACATTGTGGTTCTGACCACAAGATAACCGCAGGCAGCGGCCGGAAAAAGGGCCGGTACGCCCAACCGCCTGCCGCAAGGACGGCAAAACCGCCCCATGGGAATCCCCATGGGGCGGTTCCCGATTCCGGGATACGGTGTATGAACGTCCGCAGAGCAGGCGGTGAACACCATGTAGCGGAAACAACCATCTGACACAGGCAGAGAACTGCGGCTAGAGGTCGGCACCGTGATTGTGCTGCATTACATGCCAGGAGAAACTCCCCTGCGGGATTGCATGGCGCGGATTTTAGGCCAAAACAGTGCAGATCTCACTTCGAAATAACGGCCTGTTCTCCTTAGAGCGGCAATGCAAATTGTCCACGCCGACCTGCCTGGCATCGGAGTTGCATAATGCGGGAATGCGCCTGCTACGAAAAGAATAACAAATGCTCCTATTTTTTCATACTCCATTCTTCCCTCTGCTATTATCTCTTCACCTATTCCCTTCTGGGCAGACCATCATGACCCGCCCCGGGGGCCAGAAGACAGGCGCAGTTACCCCTTGGCGGGAAACTGCGCCTGTTTCACGGTGTAGAGGTTGGAGGTGGTGCCGCCGTTGCTGCGGAGGCGTACGGTTTTTTCCAGGTAGCCATGCTGCTCCAGGTCGTTCAGGGCGCGCTTCACGGTGCTGACGGACAGCTGCAGTTCGCGGGCTATGGTTTTGATCCCAGGCCAGCACTGGCCCTGCTGGTTGGCTCGGTCCTTCAGATACATATAGACCGACTTGGCCCGGTGGGGCAGGTTCTCATCGGAATAGATGCTCTCAAAGTAGCCCATGGCTACACCCTCGGTGCGGCCTGCTTGGAGGACTGGTTTGGAGCCGGGAAGCACGCCGTAATGCGCCGCTCCAGCATTTGCCGGTCGGCGTAGGACACCAGACGTCTGCCGTGGTCTTGGATCGTGTACGGTTCCTCAAAGGTGATGCCCCATTCCTCATAGAGACGCAGGCGGGTCTGCATGGGATGGGTGCCGGTTTTCATGACCACAAACTGACCTTTGGGCAGCGATTTCAGTTCGTCCGGCGTCATGAGGGCGCGCTCCATCATCTGCAGGTTTTGCGAATTGCTGTCCTTGCCGCGGGTCACCTGTCCGGACAGGACCGTTCGTGAGCCCATGGCCTTGGACAGCACCTCCGCCGTCTGGCTGTTGGGCGCAAAGCCGCCGAAAATCGTCGTTTGGCAATTGTCCGCAATGATTTCCGCCCCTTCCTCTCCGTAGTTCTGCTTCAGCTGCGCAAGACTCTGGATGATGGGCACCAGCGTCAGCTTTCTGGAGCGGCCTGCGGAGAACAGCGGCAGAATATCAAACGCGGGCATGGTGCCCAGCTCGTCGCAGAAAAACACGACCCGGTTGGGCAGCTTCCCGTTGTGTTCATCCGCCACGGTGAACAGCTCCCGAGCCAGGTTTTGAATCATCAGACCGGCCATGAAGTTCTTTGTGTTGTCCTCCTCAGGAAGGATGAGAAAAACGGCACACTTCTCGCTGGCGAAGGTCTCGGCGTCAATGGCGCTGTCCACGCACAGGATCTGTTCCATCTCGGAGTCCAGAAAAGCGTTCAGCCGGGACAGAACCGTGGACAGGACGGAAGCCATGGCCTGGTCGGAAGCGTTCAGGGCCGCGCCCACAAACCACTTGGCCTTGTGGTCCGACGGCAGACGGCTCATAAGCAACTGGAACCGGCTTTTTCCGTAGGATGTTGATTCCAGAAGTTCCTGCACCAGCTTGAACACAGAAGCAATATGGCGGACCTCTTTGCCGTCCGTCTCGCTGGGCGGCAGATACTCTGCCAGCAGAAGGACAACCGCCGTCAGCAGGCCCTCGGCTGCGTCATAAAAATAGGAGTTCTGGCCGTAATTGCTCTCGGCGTCCGGGCTGATGATGGTCCTGGACAGGATCTTGGCGTACTTCTCCGCCTTGGCCCGTGACGCCAGATCATCCGCGTCCATTCTGGCCAGGTCCATATAGCGGTTGATCAGGGTCAGAAGGTTGTTCCCGTCCGACCGGGTGGGATTGCGCAGGTCGATGACGGAGATGCGGTAGCCGTAGTATTTCTTTGCGATGGTGCCGTAGTTCCGCGCCAGGTCTCCTTTGGTGTCCATGGCGAAGTAACTCATCCCGGAGGCGCAGGCATACTCGATGTTGGGATACAGGAAGAACGCCGTCTTGCCCACGCCGGACGCGCCGATCATCAGACAGTGGATATCGTCGCAGTCCACCAGAACCTTGAAATCCCGGCCCTCGGCGCTGCCCACGATCAGACCTTGTTTGGTGGGAAGGTTTTCTCCCTTCCGCCATTTCTGTGGCTGGAACAGGACCCGGGCATAGGTGCGGCGGATCTCCGCAGATGTGGCCCAGCGGGCTGTGCCGTGCTGGCCGTTGCCCACGGTTTGGAGCTTGATGTTGTTGAGACTGCCTTGCCTGGACGAGGCCACGATGATCAGCAGCACCAGTCCCAGCATGGCGGTCGCCGCGAAGATCAGTTTCCAGTCGAGGCCGAACATGCCGCGCTCCTTTCCCGCAGGTCGTCGTTCCAGTCCTTATTCTGCGGCAGCAGGCGCTTGCCCGAAATGCCTCGCTCGGCCAGCAGCTTCTCCGCCCGCTGGCAGGCGGACAGGCCCGCCTTGTCGTTGTCATAGCAGAGGAACACCTGCGTATAGGGCTGCTGCTCCAGCATCCATGACAGCGGGATGGTGGACGTGCCGCAGCAGGCCACATAGCTGTGCTGCTCCCAGTTGTCCTGGTGTATGGTGATGTAGGACAGCAGGTCGATGGGGCTCTCGAACACAAAGAGCAGGCCGTCCGAGCCGGTGGCGTGGAAGCTGTACCTAGAATCGCTTCCGGCCACGTTCTGTCGGAACGGCCTGCCCTTGCTATTGGTGCTGCGCTTGTGGGCGTGGCGGATCATACCGGCTTCATCTATTCCGGCGAACACCACGTTGTGGTACTGGGCATCTTCGTAGATGAGTTTCTGCCTAGCAAACGCAGCCACGATTCCGCCGTCAAGCATACGCTCCTTGAGCAGATAGGCGAAGACGCGGTGCATGTTCTCGTAGGCGATGGGCGGCGAGAAGGGCTGCGGCTCCTCCTCCGGCGGCGCGACCCACGGTGCAACGCCACAGTCCAGAAGTATCTGCACCGCCTCCGGGAAACGCAGGCCGTAGTAGTACCGCACGAAGCTGACGGCCTTCCCGCCCTGGCCGGTGGCATGGTCGAACCAGGTATTGCCGCGAATGGTAATGCTGTGATTACTGCCCAGCCGCTTCTCCCGGCCGGACGGCAAGAGCTGCTCTCCACGACAGACCAGAAAACATTCCAGGTCCACCGCGTTGGCGGCTTGCTTTTGTTCTTCGGTAAATGCAATATAGGGTGACATTTCAAACACCTCATATAATTTCATTGACTTTTGTTTATACTTTGTATATACTGTTGATAGAAGGAGGCATCGCTATGTACGCAACCGTTCAGAAATGGGGCAACAGCCAAGGCATCCGGATTCCCAAGACGCTGTTGGATACGCTGGGTATCTTCGAAAACGACCGCGTAGAGCTTGTGCAGCAGGAGGACAGCATCACCATCAAAAAAGTGACCGCCCCCCGGCATAAGACGCTGGAGGAACGGCTGACAGCCTTCTATGGCAAGCCTTTGGATCAGATCCCGCAGTTGCTTGATGACGAAGTGGACTGGGGCAAGGCGGAGGGACAGGAAGCATGGTAACGATTTTTGAGCAGGGCGATATCATCTATATGGACTTCGACCCGCAATCCGGCCATGAGCAAAAGGGCCGCCGTCCCGCACTGGTCGTCAGCAACAACCTGTTCAACCGAATCAGCAGTCTGACCATGGTCTGTCCCATCACCCATACTGACCGCGGTCATCCGCTGCACGTCCGCTTGGATTCACGGACCAAGACAGACGGCGTGATTCTATGTGATCAGGTGCGAATGCTGGACGCGGCCAGCCGCAGAGCAAGCTACGAAGAAAAAGCCCCGGCGGATATCGTAGCCGAGGTCGTGGATATCATTGCGGGGATCATCGAGATCAAGTAACAAGTTATCTTCTGTGCTAATTTGGTTCACCAGATTAGCACAGAAGTTTTTTATCTCCATACCGGATCTTCATGATCGTCGATCCTGTGACCGGCGGCCAGGCGTTTTTCCTGCAGCTCCTGACGGCGTTTGGAGTCCATCTGAATAAGCTTGTGGCTGTCTCTGGGGAGCGTCTGGTCGCGGAAGATGCGGCTCATGTGGTGGAACAGCCGCAGGGTGGAGAGCAGGGCGGGGATCTGCTCCGGCGCGTCGCTGTGCGCCAGCACCTGCTGGGCATAGGCGTTGCCCTGCGCGGCAGACTGCTGCAGCCAGAAGCGCCCCAGGTCCGGGTCCTTTTCCACCTGCTGGCCCAGAAGGTACATCTTACCCAAGGTGTACTGCGCACGGTCACTGCCCAGCTGGGCAGCCTCGGTCATTTTGTTGACTGCGGTTTGTACGTCTTCCTGTTTCTCAGCGGTTTGCAGCAGCAGCTTGGCTTTTCGGTACGCGGCATAGCCCGGGTCGTGGTAGCTGCCGTCTGACCAGCTTTCCTCATACGTCAGCTCACCGGACCGCAGCCGGTCCGCCTCCCGGATGACCAGGTTCTTGATCGCGCGGAATTCCTTCTGCTGGGACAGCGGCAGATGCTCCCGTCTGGTGGTTTTGTAATAACTCTCCAGCTCGTCCCGGATCTTATTCCACGCGGCGTAGCACTGCGCCACCGCCGGGTCCCGGGCCAGCTCGTCTACCAGGTCGTCCACCAGCTGCTTCAGCGGCTTCTTCAGATAGCCGTACTGCTTCTTGCCCTTGACGGATTCCAGCTGCTCCGCCAGCTCTGCCATGCGCTGCTCCAATGCCGGATTGCTACCAAGCTGATGCTGCATCTGCGCTGTCAGTTCTGACATTCTCGCCTTGGCGGCCTCGGTCACTTCCTTGTAGGACACGTCCTTGCGCTGATAGAGTTCCATCATGTCGTTCTGAAAGATCTCGTTGGTCATGGTTGAGCGCAGCTTCATCACACCGTCACCTGACAGGTACCCGTCGTTCTCACCGGTAGACCAGAACATGAGGTGGATGTGCGGATGGGTGTCCGCATCGTGGAAGGCGGCATACCAGCGAAGGTCTTTCAACGGAATTCGGGACGCCTCTGACAGCGTCTGCTGGTGCTTGATGAGCAGGTCGCGCCAGCTGGCGGCGTTGTCGTAGCCCAGCCGCACCGCGTCCTCCCGCCGCAGAGAGTAGATGACGGTCCAGACGTTTCCCGTCCTGGCCTCCAGCTCTGAGATCGCACTGTTCAGATCGACGTTGCTGTTTACGCCGAACAGCCCATGGTCGCCGCGCTTGGCCACCTTGGGCCGCGTGGCAATGTATTGCATGTAGCCGTCCTCTGCCTGGAGCTTTTCCACGTTGGTATCCAGCGCGGCGGAGATGAAGGAAGACGCTTTTCCCATGGTCGGATGCAGGGTGTAGTCTCCATACTCGAACAGCTCCTTGCTCTCCGGGAAGTCTTTTAGAAGATTGGAGACGAGCTTCTGCTGTGCCTCCGTCGCCGGGCCGCGTCCGTGCAGGCACACCACGCCTTCCCGCGTGGCGATGTAGCGCATGTAGCCGCCGGCACCGCTCCCGCCGCCGCCCGGCCTGATGTAGCCGCACTTCTGTACCAGCTTGACCACTTCAGATCAGTCGCCTCGCTGGAACCGCAGGATCTCGTAGAACGAGAACTCTCCATTAGTGTGTGCCACGTCGTCGTTGCACCGGCGCTCCAGACTTTCCAGAATCGAATAGTCCAGCATCTTATCAAAGGCGGTGATGTGACAGCAGAGCGCCACCTGTACCGCCAGCTTGTAGACCATCCGGCAGAGCCGCTTCCCGAAGAGCGTCATCCGGCCCTCCAGAGAATCCGCGATGACCCGCGGCAGGAACGCGCTGGCATCCTGGGCAGCGAGATAGCCACAGTAGAACCGGATGGCCTTTTCGATGAACTCGCTCTGCGTTTTGCAGTTGTCCTGCTGGTAGTGGTCCTGAACCAGCTTCAGGGTTTCGTTTCCGATCCACAACGCGAATCGGGTCTTATTCACAGCCAATTTCCTCAAACCTCCTTTGGATCGGCCTCAGACACACCGAAAAAGCCCGACACGCCGGGCTTTTTCCGACTCCTGACACAATCGTTCGTTTTTTCGGCCTTCGCTGACCCACTCCCAAAAGCCTCAAACCGCCCGCACTGCGGGAGGTTGTGGTTTTGCGAGTGGCGGCATGACACACGCATTTTCTCCTGCTTCCGTTTTCCCAGCCCAAAATCCCCCGTCAAGGCTCCCATTCCCGTCCCGCCGACACGCCTGCTTTTGGGGCCGCAAAGGCTCTGGTGGGGCAGGTTCTCCACCCCTTTCGCAAAAGGCCGGGACAGGAACAACAACGGGGCCACGGCGGGCGAAGGGCTTCGCTCACCCTGACGGTTGTTTCACAGCTTCCAATGCAGCATCGGCGGTTCTCTCCTTTCCCGGCTGAGGCTCAGGCTTCTTCGGCCTTGGTCTTGGACGTGCAGGCGGCTGTTTGCGTTCGAGGTACTCCCGCGTGTCTGCGGGGACGTGTTTTTCGTAGAGATCGTTGAGGGCCGCTGTCAGTTCCTTCATGGGCGTCGTGTGCGCCTTGGCAAGGTAGTAAGACAGGGCCTCTAGCTTCTCGGGATCGAAGCTCAACTGTATTTCTGCACTCATCGGGACACCTCTCACATGGAACAGATCGTGAAGGAAATCTTTTCCTCCACTTCGCCTAGGCGGAAGGACTGCGGCTCCGCGAACTGCTGTGCGTACTGGTTCAGCTGGCGATCATTCAGAGAGCACAGATCCCCATGACCGTCATCGCCGGCAATGAAAAACGTGCCGGCAATGATATCACAGCCCAACCGTCTATTCCCCTCCAAACCAATGAGCTTGCCTTCTTCATTGCAGACCAGCAGCGTGCAATCGTCCAGATCTACCATCTCGATGTAACCGCCCACCAGCTACTGCATACTCTCCAGCTTGTTTTCCAGCATTGTCTCTTCCGGCGGTTTTCCGGGTTCCACTTTCAGAACGCGAATTTGATTCTCCATTTTGATTCCTCCTAGTCGTAGTTGATGTACGGGATCTCCAGCCAGTGGGTCCAGCCGCGGCCCTCCAGCGCGGTGCGGACCACGCCGTACCGGGTTCCCATAGCCTCGATCACATACCCGCCGCCGATGTAGACGCCGATGTGACCGTCGTGCCAGACGGCAAGACCCGGCGTCTCCGGGATGGTGGCGATCTCGCCGGAGACAGAGGCGTTGTGGTACATCTGATTGGCGGTGATGTCCGGCATGCCGTTGGAGTCGTACACAAAGGACTGCGTCTCCGCGTCCAGCCAGCCGTAGCCTTTGATGAGGCCGCAGCAGTCCGTGGTCCGGCCGCCCACCCAGTTGGCACGGATGAAATCCTCATTGCCGGAGAGGGCGTCCGGGTACTGCTCCAGCTTGCTCTGGAAGGCTTCTTCTGTCAGGACGCCGCCGTACGTTCCCCACACATAGCCCCAGCCGTTTTCCCATGCCTGAATGGCATAGGCCACAAGGTCATGGGCGTTTTTCGTGTCAGGGTCGAGAAAGCCGGAGACGTCGATCTCCACGTCTCTGCTGCCGCCCGGTTCGATGCTTCCGCCATAAGAGATGTGTCCGTCGTAGTTGCTGCCCAGGACGCTGCCGGCGATCATCGTGTAGATGTGGGCCGCGTTGTCCTTGTCCTCCTGGGTGATCTCCCGGTCCAGCAGCACCGACAGATTGGCGTAGGCAGTTTCCAGAGAGACCGGTACTGTCGCGGTATAGGTTTCCTCCGTGACCGTTACAGTTCCGTCCTCTGATTCTGTTATCACATTTCGTGTCCGTTCCTCCTCTCCAAAGAAGCAGTCCACAAAACGGTTGGCGGCGCGCCGGCTGGGTGCGTCCTCACCGAAGCAGAGAGCATAAAAAATGGCCTTGACCTGGATCGGGTCAAGGCCGCCGCCCTCGCTGGCGGAGCTGTTGGCAGCCGCAATGGCCGCGTCCAGCAACCGGAAGGCTTCCTGCATTTCTGAGATGTGGGAGCGGAACTCTGCCGGAATTGTATCTGTGTAAGCCGTACCGTAGAAGCTGGCCTCCACCGCCAGGTTGTTATGATCCGCGCCGCCGGACGCGGCGGAGCAGAGGAACGCGGCAATCAAAATCAATGGGGAAAAGATTGCCGCCACGATCCAGCCAACCGTCTTCCGCCCCTTCTCATCCGTCAGCAGCAAGGCGGCTGCCTTGGCCAGTATCAAGCCTGGTCCTGCCATTACCGTCCACCCGCCTCTCCGAAGAGCGCACGTTTGTACTCCGGTGCGATGACCTGGAGATGGTACCGCTCGTTGCCGCATTTGTAGAGACAGTGGCCGTTGTGGGGGTACTTGATGAGTTCAAACTCTGCCGGTTCCAATTGCA
>JAEDJR010000207.1 GCA_016296235.1 Oscillospiraceae bacterium | reverse complement strand
GGGGGTTGTATCGATAAGCAATTTTACCGTTCAACGGTAAAACAGCAAGGTAGAAACAACCCCCCCGCCTCACTTCGTTCGGCACCCCCCTGTAGAGAGGGGACGAGCGGTGCGCGTTATATCACATGGGCGTCCCGCAGAACCTGCAGGATCGCGTTTTTCCCGTCCTCCAGGGTGCCGGGAACGGCAGCGCCGGCCGCTGCGGCATGACCGCCGCCGCCCAGTCTGGCGCAGTAGGCCGAGGCGTTGTAGCCCTGGGCCGTCCGGAGAGACAGCTTGGCCTTGCCCGGCTCGGAATCCCGGATCATGACGCCCACCTGGACGCCGTCGATGGTCCGGGGGAAGCCGGAAATGGAGTCCAGATCGTCCTCCGTCACCTGCAGCTCCTCCACCCAGGCCTGGGGCAGACAGCCGATGGCTACCTTGCCGCCGGCATAGAATTCCATGTTCGCCATGACCCGGGCTTCCAGCTCCAGACGGCCCCGGGTCTTGACCTCAAACAGGACGCGGTTGATGGGAGCGATGGCGGCCCCGTGCTCCACGGCCTTGGCCGCCGTGCGGAAGGTGCGGGACGTGGTGTTGGAGAAGCGGAAGCAGCCGGTGTCCGTGGACACGGCAATGTACAGGGCCTCGGCCATGGCCGGGGTGATGTCCACGCCCATGGCCTCCAGCAGATCCCAGATCAGCTCGCCGCAGCCGCCGCACTCCGGCTGCACCAGGGTCTCGACGGCGTAGCCGGTGTTGCTGGGATGGTGGTCGAGACACAGCTGTGTTTTTCCCGCGAAGGACTCACCGCCCATGGGCAGCAGGCTCTCGGAGGCCAGATCCACCGCCACGATCACATCGTCCTCTGCCGGCGCATCGGTGGTCAGACCCGCCAGCCGGGGGGCGTAGCGGGGCGTGAACTGGGGGTTGGCCCAGATCCGGGCCGTTTTGCCCAGGCTCCGCAGGCCCAGGCACAGGGCGATGGCGCAGCCTGTGGCGTCGCCGTCGGGGCGGCGGTGGGTGAGGATCAGGAAGTTGTCCCGCTCCAGCAGCCACCGGGCCGCCTGGTCAATCCTCTCCATGGCCGTCCTCCCGGCGCTCCAGGCTCCGAAGCAGGTCGTACATATGGGCGCCGTAGGCGATGGAGTCGTCCTCCTCGAACACCAGCTCCGGGGTATAGCGCAGCTGCAGACGGCTGCCGATCTCCCGCCGCAGGAAACCGCCGGCGGATTTCAGCCCCTTGAGGGTGTCCTTGCTCTTGTCCTTGTCCAGGACGCTGATATAGACCTTGGCGTAGCGCAGGTCGCCGGTGGCCTCCACCTTGGTGACGGAGACCATGGACTGCTGCACCCGGGGGTCCTTGAGGGTGCGGATCAAGGAGCTGAGTTCTCTTTGAAGCTCCTCATTGATCCGGCCAATACGATTAGATGCCATATTTTCTCCTTAACGTAGGAAGACAGCGCAGGCGGCGGCCAAGGGTCTGGCCGCCCTACGCCTCTTCACATGGACACAATCATTGACAATTGTCAATTTTCAATTGTCAATCAGACCTTGATCTGCTCCATGACGAAGCACTCGAAGACGTCGCCTTCCTTGATATCGTTGTACTTGTCGATGGACATGCCGCACTCGTAGTTGGCGGCGACCTCCTTGACGGAGTCCTTGAACCGCTGCAGGCTGCCCAGCTGGCCCTCGTGGATGACGATGTTGTCCCGCAGGACGCGGACCTGGGCGTCCCGGGTGATCTTGCCGTCCTTGACGTAGCAGCCGGCGATGGTGCCCACGGAGGAGACCTTGTAGGTCTGGCGCACCTCGGCGTGGCCGATGATGACCTCCTTGAACTTGGGAGCCAGCATGCCCTTCATGGCGTCCTGGATCTCGTCGATGGCGTCATAGATGACGCGGTACATCCGCATATCCACCTTGGCACGGGCGGCAGCCGCCTGGGCGGCGGAGTCGGGCCGGACGTTGAAGCCCACGATGATGGCGTTGGAGGTGGAGGCCAGCAGGACGTCGTTCTCGTTGATGGCGCCGACGCCGGCGTGGATGACCCGCACCCGGACCTCCTCGTTGGAGATCTTCTCCAGAGAGGCCTTGACGGCTTCGGCGGAGCCCTGGACGTCGGCCTTGACGATCAGGTTCAGCTCCTTCATCTCGCCCTCCTGGATCTGGGCGAACAGATCCTCCAGGGTGACCTTGCCCTTGGACTTGTTGGCGGCGGCCTTCTGCTCTTCCTTGCGCTGATCCACCAGCTGGCGGGCCATGCGCTCATCCTCGACGGCGTTGAAGATGTCGCCGGCGCCGGGCACTTCGGCCAGGCCGGTGATCTCCACGGGCATGGAGGGGCCGGCGGTCTTGACGGTGCGGCCCTTGTCGTCGGTCATGACGCGGACACGGCCCACGGCGGTACCGGCGATGAGAACATCGCCCTGCTTCAGGGTGCCGTTCTGCACCAGCAGAGTGGCCACGGGGCCGCGGTTCTTGTCCAGACGGGCCTCGATGACCACGCCCTTGGCCAGACGGTTGGGGTTGGCCTTCAGCTCCTGCACCTCGGCGGTGAGGATGACCATTTCCAGCAGCTCGTCGATGCCCTGGCCGGTCTTGGCGGAGATGGGGCAGATGACCGTGTCGCCGCCCCATTCCTCGGGCAGCAGGCCGTATTCGGTCAGCTGCTGCTTGATGCGGTCGGGGTTGGCGGTGGGCTTATCCATCTTATTGATGGCAACGATGATGGGAATCTCGGCGGCCTTGGCGTGGTTGATGGCCTCGATGGTCTGGGGCATGATGCCGTCGTCGGC
>JAEDJR010000032.1 GCA_016296235.1 Oscillospiraceae bacterium | reverse complement strand
CGGTTGGAGCCCTCGCCCCAGTATTCCTTCACATAGCTGCCGTTGACCATGAGCTTCTGGGTGGGAGACTCGTCGAAGCGGGCAAAGTAGCGGCCCAGCATCATGAAGTCCGCGCCCATGGCCAGAGCCAGGGTCATATGGTAGTCGTGGACAATGCCGCCGTCGGAGCACAGGGGGATATAGATGCCGGTCTGCTCATAGTAGTCATCCCGGGCCTGGGCCACCTCGATGACCGCCGTGGCCTGGCCGCGGCCGATGCCCTTCTGCTCGCGGGTGATGCAGATGGAGCCGCCGCCGATGCCGATTTTCACAAAATCCGCGCCGGCCTTGGCCAGGCACAGGAAGCCGTCCCGGTCCACCACGTTGCCGGCGCCCACCTTGACGCTGTCGCCGTAGGTCTCACGAATCCAGGCCAGGGTCTGCTCCTGCCAGCAGGAATAGCCCTCGGAGGAGTCGATGCACAGCACGTCCGCACCGGCCTCCACCAGAGCGGGAACCCGCTCCCGGTAGTCCCGGGTGTTGATGCCGGCGCCCACCATATAGCGCTTGTGGCTGTCCAGCAGCTCCAGGGGGTTCTCCTTGTGGCTGTCATAGTCCTTGCGGAACACGAAATATTTCAGATGGTCGCTGCCGTCCACAATGGGCAGAGCGTTGAGCTTGTGATCCCAGATGATGTCGTTGGCCTGCTTCAGGGTGGTGTCCTGGTCGCCCACGATCAGCTTCTCCCGGGGCGTCATGAAATCAGCCACCTTCTCGTCTCCGGTCATGCGGCTGACCCGGTAGTCCCGGCTGGTGACGATGCCCAGGAGCTTGCCGGTGGCGGTGCCGTCCTCGGTGACGGCCATGGTAGAGAAGCCCTTCTCCCGCTTCAGAGCCAGGACGTCGGCCAGGGTGTTGTCCGGCTTCAGATTCGCGGCGGAGACGACGAATCCGGCCTTATGGGCCTTGACCCGGGCGACCATGGCCGCCTCGGACTCGATGGACTGGGAACCGTAGATGAAGGACATGCCGCCCTCCTTGGCCAGGGCCACAGCCAGCTTATCGTCGGAAACCGACTGCATAATGGCGGAAACCAGGGGGATGTTCAGCATAATGGGGCTTTCCTCGCCCTTTCTGAACTTCACCAGTGGCGTCCGCAGGCTCACGTTGGCGGGTACGCAGTCCGGAGACGTATAGCCGGGAACCAGAAGATATTCGCTGAAGGTATGGGAAGGCTCAGAGTAAAAGTGTGCCATAATAGACCTCCTGTTATTGTTTTGAAACTCCTGCAGGGCGGGGTGTCTTACTTAAAATACTTCACTGCGCTCTCAAACATTCCCATCTCAAATCTGCCGGGGATGTTCTTGTACAGGCTCTTGCCCACGCGCTCCGAATGGCCCATCTTGCCGAAGACACGGCCGTCGGGAGAGGTGATGCCCTCGATGGCGTAGAGGGAGCCGTTGGGATTGAAGGCGGTGTCCATGGTGGGCCGGCCGTTCAGATCCACATACTGGGTGGCAATCTGGCCGTTTTCCGCCAGGCTGCGGATCACATCCTCCGGGGCCACAAAGCGGCCTTCGCCATGGGAAATGGGCACCGAATAGATCTCTCCCACCTGGGCCGCGGCCAGCCAGGGAGACTTGTTGGAGCAGACGCGGGTCCGCACGATGCTGGACTGGTGGCGGCCGATGGTGTTGTAGGTCAGGGTCGGGCACCGGTCGTCGGCGTCGATGATCCTGCCGAAGGGCACCAGGCCCAGCTTAATCAGTGCCTGGAAGCCGTTGCAGATGCCGGCCATGAGGCCGTCCCGCTGCTCCAGGAGCCGGGTCACTTCCTCCCGCACAGCCGGGGAGCGGAAGAACGCCGTGATGAACTTGCCGGAGCCGTCGGGCTCGTCGCCGCCGGAGAAGCCGCCGGGGATGACGATCATCTGGCTCTGGGCAATGGCCTTTGCAAAGCGCTCGGCGCTCCGGGCCACCTGGTCGGCGGTCAGATTGCGGACCACCAGGATTTCTGCGTCGCCGCCGGCGGCCATCACGGCACGGGCCGTGTCGTACTCGCAGTTGGTGCCGGGGAACACGGGAATCAGAGCCTTGGGCCTGGCGCACTTCACGGCCGGGGCAGCGGTGCAGCCCGCCGTATAGGAGAAGGTCTCCAGCTTGCTCTCAGCGGGAGCGTTGGTGGGATAAACCGCCTCCAGAACGCTGTCGTTGGCCTGTAGCAGCTCCGCAACGGAGACTGTCTCGCCGCAGACGGTGACGCTGCCGTCATCGGTGGTATGACCGATGCACACGGCGCAATCCACATCCTCGGTCAGCTCGGCCACGATCATGCCGGGGGCAGGGCCGAACCAGGGGGCGCCGGCATTTTCGCAGGCGAAGCCCACGCCATTGCCGAAGGACATCTTCATAACGGCCTCGGCCACGCCGCCGGCTTCGATGGCCCAGGCGGCCTTGACCTTTCCGGCCAGCGCCAGGGTGTGGAAGGTTTCCCAAGCGTCCTTATGGCCGTCGTAATCGCTGAGATCGGTGGTACCGAACAGATAGACCGGGTGACCGGCTTCCTTGAACTCGGGGCTCAGCACCTCACCGGCCTGGGCGGGAGCGATGGCGAAGGAAATCAGCGTGGGCGGCACGTCCTTGTCCAGGAAGGAGCCGGACATGGAGTCCTTTCCGCCAATGGCGGCGGCTTCCAGTCCCAGCTGCGCATCCAGAGCGCCCAGCAGGGCCTGAAACGGCTTGCCCCAGCGCTGCGGCTCCTGACGGAGCTTCTCAAAGAACTCCTGCAGGGTCAGGTAGGCTTTCTGATAGTCTGCGCCGGCGGCCACAATCTTAGCCATGGAGGTCAGGACGCTGGCCTGGGCGCCGGTGTAGGGATCGGCGGACATCCAGTCGGGATCGAAGCCCCAGGCCATGATGCTGGCCTGCTCGGTGGTCTGGCCGGGCTCCACAGGGAACAGAGCGGCCATGGCCTGCGCCGGGGTCCGCTGGGTCTTGCCGCCAAAGGGCATCAGCAGGGAGCCTGCGCCGATGGAGCCGTCAAAACGCTCCACCAGACCGCGGCGGCTGGCAAATTTCAGGTCGGAGGCTATGGCTTTCAGGCTACCTTCGCCGATGAAGCCATGGGGGCGTCCGCTGTCCGGCACCTCGACCCCGGCGGTCTTGACCGCGCCGTTGGTGTTGAGGAATGCCCGGCTCAGGTTGGCGATGGTCTCTCCCCGCCAGGTCATGACCATGCGGGGGCTTTCGGTGACCACGGCCACCCGGTAGGCCTCCAGGTTCTCCCCTTCAGCGGCGGCGATGAACGCAGCCTCGTCCTCGGGGGACACCACCACCGCCATGCGCTCCTGGGATTCGGAGATAGCCAGCTCGGTGCCGTCCAGACCGTCATATTTCTTGCGGACGGCGTCCAGGTTGATCTCCAGGCCGTCTGCCAACTCTCCGATGGCCACGGACACGCCGCCGGCGCCAAAGTCGTTGCAGCGCTTGATGAGACGGGTCACATTGCCGTCCCGGAACAGGCGCTGAATCTTGCGCTCCTCGGGGGCGTTGCCCTTCTGAACCTCGGAGGCCATGGTGGTCAGGGATTTCATATTGTGGCTCTTGGAGGAGCCGGTGGCGCCGCCGATGCCGTCACGGCCGGTGCGGCCGCCCAGCAGAATCACCACATCGCCGGGGGCGGGCACTTCCCGCCGGACGTGACTGGCCGGGGCCGCGCCCACCACTGCGCCGCACTCCAGGCGCTTGGCGATGTAGCCGTCGTGGTAGACCTCGGCCACATGGCCGGTAGCCAGACCGATCTGGTTGCCGTAGGAGCTGTAGCCTGCGGCAGCGGTGGTGGCCAGCTTCTTCTGGGGCAGCTTGCCGGGGGTGGTGCCGGCAAAGGAGACACGGGGATCGCCGCCGCCGGTGACGCGCATGGCCTGATGGACGTAAGCGCGGCCGGACAGAGGATCGCGGATGCAGCCGCCGATGCAGGTGGCTGCGCCGCCGAAGGGCTCAATCTCCGTGGGATGGTTGTGGGTTTCGTTCTTGAACATCAGCAGCCAGTCCTGGGTCTCCTCGTCCACCTGGGCGGGCACATGGATGGAGCAGGCGTTGATCTCCTCGGATTCGTCCAGCTCCGGCAGGACGCCGCGCTTTTTCAGCACCTTGGCGCCGATGGTGGCCAGATCCATGAGAGTCTGGGGCCGCTTGGCCGCCTTTTCCTCGCCGTAGACCTCCACCCGGGCAGCCAGATACCGCTCATAGGCGGCCTTCACGGCAGGATCCGCAATTTCGATGTTCTCCAGATGGGTGGAGAAGGTGGTGTGGCGGCAATGGTCGGACCAGTAGGTGTCCACCAGGCGGACCTCCGTAATGGTGGGGTCGCGCTTTTCATCGTCACGGAAATAGGCCTGGAGGAATTTCAGATCGTCCAGATCCATGGCCAGGCCCAGCTTTTCCAGCAGGGCGGCAAGACCGGCTTCCTCCAGCATCGTGAAGCCGGTGAGGGTCTCCACCATGGGGGGCACGGCATATTCCCGGGCCAGGGACGCAGGTTTTTCCATGGAGGCCTCCCGGCTCTCCACGGGGTTGATCAGATAGCCGCGGATTTTTTCCATCTCTTCCGCAGACAGCCGGCCCTCCAGCAGATAGACCTTGGCATGGCGCACCAGGGGGCGCTCCACGCCGGCCATGAGCTGGATGCACTGGGCGCAGGAATCGGCCCGCTGGTCAAACTGACCGGGCAGGGATTCCACCGCCAGCAGGCTGTGGAGGGTGCGGGGCTCGGGGAACGTCTCGTCGTAGGTCACGTCCACCTGGGGTTCGGAAAAAACCGTGCCCTTGGCAGCGTCGTAGACAGCGGGATCGATGTTCTCTACATCATAGCGGTTCAGAATGCGGACACCCTCCAGGCCCCTGATTCCCAGGAAGCGCTGCAGGTCGCTGCACAGATTGTGGGCTTCCGGGGACAGGCCGGAGCGCTTTTCCACAAAAATGCGGTATACCATGGCTCAGTTCTCCTTTCCCGCTGCCAGAGCCCGCTGACCGATGTCACGGCGGCAGTAGGCGTTGTCAAAATGAATGCGGCCGGCCAGGTCGTAGGCCTTTTCGATGGCCCGAGGCAGAGTTTCCGCCACGGCCACGGCGCCCAGAACGCGGCCGCCGCTGGTGACCAGCTCGCCGTCCTTCCGGGCTGCGCCGGCAATATAGATTTCCTCCTCCGCTCCGGTCTGGGGCAGGGTGATGGGATAGCCTTTTTCATAGTGGGTGGGATAGCCTTCCGAGGCCAGCACCACGCAGCAGGCGTGCCGGTTTTGGAACCGCACTTCCACCTGATCCAGGGTGCCGTTGGCCGTGGCCTCCATGATGGTCAGCAGATCGGTGTCCAGCAGGGGCAGAACCACCTGGGTCTCCGGGTCGCCGAAGCGGCAGTTGTATTCAATGACCTTGGGGCCGTCGGGCGTCAGCATCAGGCCGAAATAGAGGCAGCCGGTGAAGGGCCGGCCCTCCTGCTCCATGGCCCGGATGGTGGGCAGGAAAATCTCCCGCATGCAGCGTTCCGCCACTGCCGGGGTGTAGTAGGGGTTGGGCGCCACGGTACCCATGCCGCCGGTGTTGAGGCCCTGGTCGCCGTCGTGGGCGCGCTTATGATCCATGGAGCTGACCATGGGTACCAGAGTCTTGCCGTCGGTAAAGGACAGAACGGAGATCTCCGGGCCGGTGAGGAATTCCTCAATGACCACACGGCTGCCGCTGTCGCCGAAGACCTTGTTTTCCATCATGTCCCGCAGAGCGGCCCGGGCTTCCTCCCGGGTCTGGGCGATGACCACGCCCTTGCCCAGGGCCAGGCCGTCGGCCTTGATAACCGTGGGAACGGGCGCCGTCTCCACATAGGCCAGAGCCTCTTCCAGATCCGTGAAGATCTCATAGGCCGCTGTGGGGATGCCGTAGCGCTTCATCAAATCCTTGGAGAACGCCTTGCTGCCCTCCAGAATGGCAGCATTCTTTCTGGGGCCAAAGCAGGGTACGCCGACGGCGTTGAGGGTGTCCACGGCGCCCAGAACCAGGGGATCGTCCGGCGCCACCACGGCAAAATCAATTCCATGGGTCCGGGCGAATTCCACCTGGGCCGGGATATCCTTGGCGCCGATGGGCACGCAGACCGCGTCACCCTCCATACCGCCGTTGCCAGGCAGGGCGTAGATGACCTCTACCCGGGGATTTTCCTTCAATTTCCGAATAATGGCATGCTCGCGGCCGCCGCCGCCGATGACCATGAGTTTCATAGGGAGCCTCCTTTTATTTGACAAGGGACAATTGCTCTGCCACCATCTCCGCAGCCTGGGGCAGGAGAATCCACTCCGCCTGCTCCATGACGCGGCGCTGGAGGATCTCCGGGGTATCGCCGGGAAGCACCTCCACGGCCTTCTGAGCCACAATCCGGCCGCCATCGGGAATCTCGTTGACAAAGTGTACCGTCGCGCCCGTGACCTTGACGCCACGGCGCAGAGCTTCCTCGTGGACCTTCAAGCCGTAGTAGCCCTCGCCGCAGAAGCTGGGGATCAGGGACGGATGGATGTTCAGAATCCGCTCCGGCCACCGGGCCGTAAACGCCGCGGAGAGAATCTTCAGGAATCCGGCCAGGACAATCATTTCAATGCCCGCAGAGGCCAGCAGCTGATTCAGCCGCGCCTCAAAATCCGGGCCTGTCAGCACGGCCGTGGCAACGCCGGCCTGCTCCGCCCGGGTCAGGGCATAAGCGCCGGCCTTGTTGGAGATCACCAGGGCAATCTCGCCGTGGGGCAGCTTTCCCGCCGCCTGCGCGTCCAGAAGGGCCTGGAGGTTGGTACCGCCGCCGGAGACCAGGACGGCAATCTTCGTCTTTACCACAGGACCACCTTTTCCTCGGACTCGATGATCTCGCCCAGGACGTAGGCGTCCTGACCGCAGGCACGCAGGATCTCCAGGGCCTTGTCCACATCCGCCGGGGACACCACGACGCTCATGCCCACGCCCATATTGAAGGTGTTGAACATATCGCGCCGGGAGATATTTCCGGTCTTGGCAATCAGGTCGAAGATGGGCAGCACCTTGACGTCGGCATAGGCGATCTTCGCACCCAGGCCGTCGGGAATGCTGCGGGGAATGTTCTCAAAGAAGCCGCCGCCGGTGATGTGGGAAATTCCCTTGACCGCCACCTGCTCCAGCAGGGCCAGAATGGGCTTGACATAGATCCGGGTGGGCGTCAGCAGGGTCTCGGCCACGGTCTTGCCGCCCAGCTCTTCCCGGGCCACGTACAGCTCAGGATTGTTGTTGTCAATGTCAAACACCTTGCGCACCAGGGAGAAGCCGTTGGAATGGATGCCCGTGGAGGGCAGGGCCAGCACCACGTCGCCGGCCGCCATTTTGCTGTTGTCGATGATCTTTTTCCGGTCCACAATGCCCACGGCAAAGCCCGCCAGGTCATACTCCTCCGCGGGCATCATGCCGGGATGCTCGGCGGTCTCACCGCCGATGAGGGCGGCGCCGGACTGGACGCAGCCCTCCGCCACACCGGAGACGATGGCGGCAATTTTTTCGGGATAATTCTTGCCGCAGGCAATATAGTCCAGGAAAAACAGAGGCTTGGCGCCGGCGCAGATGATATCGTTGACGCACATGGCCACGCAGTCGATGCCGATGGTATCGTGCTTGTCCATCAGGATGGCCATTTTCAGCTTGGTGCCCACACCGTCGGTGCCGGAGACCAGCACAGGCTCCTCCATCCCGGCCAGGTTGGGCAGAAACAGGCCGCCGAAGCCGCCGATATCCGAGCAAACGCCTTCGTTGGCGGTTCTGGCAATGTGGGACTTCATCAGCTCCACAGCCTGATAGCCGGCGGTGATATCCACACCGGCGGCAGCGTAGGAATCGCTGTAACTCTTCATGGGGGGAATGCTCCTCTCAATCCATTATTCTTTTCCGGTCCAGCAGTAGGTGCAGACCTTCTCGCGGTCCAGGCCGATGGCCTCCAGCATGCCGTCCAGAGACTGATACTCCAGAGAATCAAAGCCCATTTCCTGGCAGATGGTTTTCAGCATGCACTGGCCGCGTTTCGTATCCCGGTCGGCATACTCGTCCAGGTGCCGCAGGCCCTCCTCGCCCTCCAGGCGCTGGATGGTCTTGCGGGTCAGCAGCTCCATCTCCGACTTGCTGCGGGAGAAGTTCAGATACCGGCAGCCGTACATAATCGGCGGGCAGGCGGAGCGCATATGAACCTCTTTGGCGCCGCTGGCATAGAGGAAGTCCACGGTC
Source organism: Oscillospiraceae bacterium (assembly GCA_016296235.1). Classification (GTDB taxonomy): domain Bacteria; phylum Bacillota; class Clostridia; order Oscillospirales; family Oscillospiraceae; genus Avoscillospira. The sequence continues at coordinate 5,470 of JAEDJR010000032.1, read as the reverse complement.
TCCCGCAGCTGGGTGCCGCGGACGATGGAATCATCCACAAACAGCAGCTTCTTGTCCTGAATCAGCTCCGGAACGGGAATCTGCTTCATCTTGGCCACCTGGTTGCGGACCTCCTGGCTGGCAGGCATAAAGGACCGGGGCCAGGTGGGGGTGTATTTGACAAAGGGACGGGCAAAGGTTTTGCCGCTTTCCTGGGCATAGCCGATGGCGTGGGGCAGGCCGGAATCCGGCACGCCGGCCACATAGTCTACATCGGGCAGAGTGCCCCGCGCTTCCTCGTCCCGGGCCATGATCTCGCCGTTGCGGTAGCGCATGACCTCCACGTTTTTGCCCTCATAGTTGGAGTTGGGGTAGCCATAATAGGTCCACAGGAAGGCGCAGATTTTCATTTCCCGGCCCGGCTCCGCCAGCTGGGTCATGGCGTCCGGCGTCAGCTTCACGATCTCGCCGGGGCCCAGCTCATAATAGTCGTCGTAGCCCAGCTTGTGATAGGCAAAGGATTCAAAGGACACGCAGTAGCCGTCTTGATTATGGCCCACCAGCACCGGCAGCCGGCCCAGCCGGTCCCGGGCTGCCAGGATGCCGTCGGGCAGCAGCAGCAGAATGGTGGCTGCGCCGTCAATGACCTCCTGGGCGTACCGGATGCCCTCCACCAGGGAGTCCTTCTGGTTAATCAGGGCTGCCACCAGCTCGGTCTGGTTGACGTTGCCGGAGCTCATGGCCATAAACTGATGGCCGGGGCCGGAGAAGCAGGCCTCCACCAGGGCCTCGTCGTTGTGAATGACGCCCACGGTGGCAATGGCATACAGACCCAGGTGGGAGCGCACCAGCAGGGGCTGGGGGTCCGTATCGCTGATACAGCCGATGCCGCTGCAGCCGTGGAATTTCTCCAGGTCGTTCTCGAACTTGGTCCGGAACGGGGTGTTTTCAATGTTGTGAATCTGGCGCTGGAAGCCGGAGGCCGCATCATAGATCGCCATGCCGCCTCTGCGGGTACCCAGGTGGGAGTGATAATCCGCGCCGAAGAAAATGTCCAAAACGCAGTCTCTGTGGGAGACCGCTCCAAAAAAGCCGCCCAAAGTGTCTCTCCTCTGTTATGCGCCGAAAATCCGCTTCATCATTTCCTGATAAGCGTCTTCCACATTGCCCAGATCCCGGCGGAAACGGTCCTTGTCCAGCTTCTCGTGGGTCTTGCTGTCCCAGAAGCGGCAGGTATCGGGGGAGATCTCGTCGGCCAGAACGATGGTGCCGTCGGTCAGGCGGCCGAACTCCAGCTTGAAGTCCACCAGATCCACGCCCACTTCCTTGAAGAAGGCCTTCATGACGTCGTTGATCTTGAAGGACATGGTGCGGATGGTCTCGATCTCGGCAGGGGTGGCCAGCTTCAGGGCCAGAGCCTGGGCGGTGTTAATCATGGGATCGCCCAGATCGTCGTTCTTGTAGGAGTATTCAATGGTGGGGTTCTCAAAGACAATGCCTTCCTCCACACCGAAACGCTTGGCAAAGGAGCCGGCGGAGATGTTGCGGATGATGACCTCCAGGGGAACAATCTGCACCTTCTTCACCAGGGTATCCCGGTCGTTGAGCTCCTCCACAAAGTGAGTGGGGACGCCCTCCCCTTCCAGCTTCTTCATCATGAAGTTGGTGACGCGGTTGTTGATGACGCCCTTGCCGGTGATGGTGCCCTTTTTCAGGCCGTTGAAGGCTGTGGCATCGTCCTTATAGTGAACCATAACGATTTCGGGGTTCTCCGTGGCAAACACCTGCTTGGCTTTTCCTTCGTAGAGCATTTCCTTGATTTCCATGATAAGTTCCTCCTGTATCCGAATCAATTTTGAAACTGTGCTTCGATGGCCGCGTTCTTTTCCAGAACCTTTCTGGCGTCCGCGTCCCGTTTGGCCTGAAGCTTCTCCGCCAGGGCGGCATCCTCAATGGCCAACATCTGAATAGACAACAAAGCGGCATTGACCGCGCCGTCTATGGCAACCGTGGCCACCGGAATTCCGGAGGGCATCTGCACCGTGGACAATAGAGCGTCAATACCGTCGAGATTACTGGATTTTACAGGGATTCCAATCACCGGCAGGGTGGTGTTGGCAGCCAGGGCGCCAGCCAGATGGGCCGCCTTGCCGGCAGCGGCTACAATTACGCCAATTCCGTTGGCGCGGGCATTACGGGCAAATTCTCCCGCCTCCTTGGGCGTTCTGTGGGCGGAATACACGTGGACCTCCACCGGCACCTCAAACTGGCGCAGGGTGTCGATGGCCTTCTGCACCACCGGCAGGTCGCTGTCGCTCCCCATAACAATTCCTACTTTTTTCATATCTTACCTCCAAAATAACCCATCAAATTGAAAAAAAGAGATTTTTTTGGCAGAAATAGAGCATCTTCACTTTATCACGAAACGGAACTATTTACAAGTCATTGCCATGGAGATTCTTGCCTCTATTTTCCGAACGCTCCTTGTTGGATTTGCACAGAAACCGTCGATCGTCCTGTTTTTTCGTACAAAAACCAGCTGTCTTGTCATCTCAGGATTCGGCGATATGGAATGACGCGCAAGATGAAAACGCGCCCGCCGTGTCTTCGCCGGGTGTCCGTAAAACAGATAAACCGACCTGTGAATGTTCACAGATCGGTTTTATATGCAAGTTGTCAAGCCCTGAACCTGCGCTGCACGCCCTCGTGCCCCCTCCACAGGGGGGGCTGCCGGAGCGCAGCGGAGGCTGGGGGTTGCTGCAAATCGGCAATTGTATCGTTTTTCGGAAAAATTGCTGATCGATACAACCCCCAGTCAGCTTCGCTGACAGCCCCCTGTAAAGGGGGCACGAGGGGGGCTGTGCATATTTCGATTTTCTCACTCTTTTGTAAATAAAGCATTGCAGCGGGCGCTCCGTTATATAGAAATAAACAGGGACAGCACCACGGAAATCAGGCCGCAGACGCCGATGGCGATGGAGCTCATGGCGCCCTGGATTTCGCCCATCTCCCGGGCCTTTGTGGTGCCCAGGGCATGGCTGCAGGCGCCGGTGGCCAGGCCCTGGGCCACCGGGTCGTGGATCCCGAGCCATTTGGCAAACAGCGGGGCACACAGCGCACCGGTCACACCGGCAATCATCACACAGGCTGCCGCGATGGCAGCCAGACCGCCGTGACTCTCCGCGATGCTCACAGCGATGGGCGTGGTACAGCTCTTGGGCAGAATCGCAGCCGTCACGGCCCGGTCCACCCCAAACGCCCTGCAAAGCGCCAGCACGCTGAAAATGCTGGTGGCGCTTCCGGCCAGGCAGCCCAGCAGAACAGGAACAAAGTATTCCTTCAGGATCCTCCGCTGGTTGTAGATGCCCAGGGCCAGCAGCGCCGTCACCGGCGCCAGCATCCAGTTAATCACGTCGGCGCCCCTGGCGAATTTCTCATAGGGAATGTCCAGCAGCACCAGCACCGCAATACACAGGGCCACAGAAATCAGCAGTGGGTTGGCCAGCAGCCAGCCGGTTTTCTTCTGAATCCACTTGCCCAGAAGATAGGTCATCAGGCACAGGCCCAGGCCGAAAAAGGGGGAAGACAAGATGGCGTCCATCATGATTTGGCACCCTCCTTCCGCCGCATCCACTTCATGGTCAGCTGCACCACATGGCCGGTGACAAAGAACACCAGGGGCGTGGTCAGCAGGCTAATCAGCACAATGGCCCAGAAATTCCGGAACAGCACATCGGTATACCGGATAATCCCCACGCAGGCCGGTACGAAAAACAAGGGCATATTCCCCAGCAGGAAATCGGCGGTCTGCTGCAGCTGCCGGGGCTTCACCGCCCTGCCGAACAGCAGGATCAGCAGCAACAGCATTCCCAGCACGCTGGCAGGAAGCGGAAACGGCAGCACGGCGGCCAGTCCCTCCGACGCCAGACATACCATACAGATCAAACTCAGCTGCGCAACCACAGACACAGCACATCTCCTCTTTTCTCATGCCTTCAAGATAGGCCATAAATTGCGGATTATTATACCGTTGTGCCGATCATTTGTCAATCTTCGGCCAAAAACACCGCATGGGACGCCTTGCGGCGCCCCATGCGGCTTGCTTGGTAGATTTTGAAAGGGGGAAGGAAAATACTTAGAACAGGCCGGAAACCTTACCGGTCTCGGTGTCCACGTCGATTCTGCGGTAAGCGGGGTTGGAGCCGGTACCGGGCATCATGGAGATGGTGCCGGCCATGGGGCACAGGAACTTGGCGCCGCCGTACTCCAGGATGTCGCGGATGGGCAGACGCCAGCCCTTCGGCACGCCCTTCAGGGTGGGATCGTGGCTCAGGGACAGATGGGTCTTGACCATCATGGTGCAGTAATCCTTGTACTTGGGATCGCTCTCGAAGCGCTTGGCCTTCTCCAGAGCCAGATCGGACCAATCCACGCCGTCAGCGCCGTAGACTTCCTTGGCGATCAGCTCCACACGCTCACGCAGGGGAGTATCCAGATCGTACAGGAACTTGATGGGCTCCTCGGGCTCTTCGCAGGCATCGACAACGGCCTGGGCCAGCTCCAGAGCGCCTTCGCCGCCATAACGCCAGTGCTCGGACAGGGCGCAGCGGACACCCTGCTCAGCGCACAGCTTCCGCAGCAGAGCCACTTCGGCGTCGGTGTCGGTATGGAAGCGGTTGATGCAGACGACGGGCTTGATGCCGGACTTCTTGACGTTGTTCACATGATGGAACAGGTTGCAGCAGCCCTTCTCCAGCAGCTCCAGGTTCTCCTCGGTGTATTCCACAGGCAGAGGACGGCCGGGACGGACCTCGGGGCCGCCGCCGTGCATCTTCAGAGCGCGGATGGTGGCAACCACAACGGAGACGTGGGGCTTCAGGCCGGACAGACGGCACTTGACGTTCCAGAACTTCTCGAAGCCGATATCCGCAGCGAAGCCGGACTCGGTGACATGATAGTCAAACAGCTTCAGTGCCAGACGGTCGCCGATGATGGAGCTCTGGCCGATGGCGATGTTGGCGAAGGGGCCGGCATGGACCAGGCAGGGCTGATGCTCGACGGTGTAGCACAGGGTGGGGTTGATGGTGTTGCGCATCCAGGCGGTCATGGCGCCGGCGACTTCCAGATCTTCGGCGGTGACGGGGTTGCCCTTCTTGTCGTAGGCCAGAACGATCTTGCCGATGCGGTCGCGCAGGTCGGGCAGGTCGCGGGCCACAGCCAGAATGGCCATCAGCTCGGAGGAAACGGCGATGTTGGTGCGGGTGGTCATGCGGTAGCCTTCCATCTTGCCCTCGCCCAGGCCGATTTCCATCTTGCGCAGAGCCTGGCAGCAGAAGTCCATGACGAAGTTCCACTCGATGCGCTCGGGATCGATGTCCAGACGCTTCAGGCCGATGGAGGCCAGCTTCTCATCGTCATAGTTGCGCTCGTGCTGCATACGGGCGTTCAGAGCTACCATGCCCAGGTTGTGGGCGTTCATGATATCGTTGAT
>JAEDJR010000206.1 GCA_016296235.1 Oscillospiraceae bacterium | reverse complement strand
GCAACCCCCAGGCCGCCCTGCGGGCGTCCAGCCCCCTGTAGAGGGGGCACGAGGGTACTCTGCAAATCCCAATTTGCCGGCTTGCGGCGTGTTTGATCATCCCTGGCGGATCTCCAGATCCCCGGTGGTGACATCCCGCTCGTAGGGGGTGCAGTAGGTGCTGACGGTCTGGGCCACAGAGGCCGGATCCAGCACATAGTAGGCCCCGTCGCCGATGACCCGGGGGCTGCCGGGCAGGGTGGCGGTCTGGATGTTGGAGCGGTCCGCCAGCAGGGCCGTCTCCGCCAGCCACAGGAAGTTGCCGGCGGTCAGATCCGTCTCGGTGCTGTTCAGGAAGATTCGCAGCAGCAGGGGCGACTTGACCACGCCCTTGAGGCTCACCGCCTGGTCGATGAGGGCGGAGAGGAACTGCCGCTGCACCTGCACCCGGCCCAGATCCGCGTCGGCATAGCCCGAGCGGAACCGCACCAGGCCCATGGCCTCCTGGCCGGAGAGGGTCCGCAGGCCCTGGGCCAGATCAATGTACAGATCCTGGCTGGGGTCGTTGTAGAACATATCCACGGGCACGTCAAAGCGGATGCCGCCCAGGGCGTCCACAACGTCCACAAAGGCGTCCAGGCGGATGAGAATGTAGCCGTCGGGCCGGAAGCCGACACACTGCTCCACCCGGGTCAGGAGCATCTCGATGCCCTCGGCGCCGCCGTTGTTGGCCCCGTAGACCGAGTTGATCTTGGGCACGGAATAGGTACCGTTGACCAGGGTGTCCCGGGGGATGCTGACCAGGGACAGCCGGCGGCCGGGCCGGTCGGCGGTCAGGAGCATGAGCGTGTCCGTGCGGGCGCCGCCCTGGTCGGTGCCGATGAGCAAAATCGTGGAAACGCCGTCCCGGCGGGTATCCCGGTTCAATTCCGCCCTGGGCTGCCGGGGCAGCACAAACACCACCACGGCCACCAGCGCCAGGGTCAATACCAGCAGGAAAACCAGGAAATTCCGCAGGCCGTGGCGCTTTTTCCGCTTGGGCTGCTCCGCCGGAATGTCGTAATCATAGACCGGCTCGGCCCTGCGGCCGCGCTTCCGCTTGCCCTGGGGCTGCTCCGGCTCCGGAGGCGGCGGCTCCACCCCACGGCGGTCCTGCTCGTAGAGCCAGTCGGCGTAGGCCTGCTCCTGGTTCTGCTGCAGCTTTGCCACATGCCTGGGCACCCGCTGCCGGTCGGTCCACCGGACGGGCTGGCTCCGGACAGGCGGCTGCGGCTCGGGCGCCGGTGCGGCGGGCGGCTCCGGCTCGTCAAAATAATCAAAGCTGTCCGGCTCCGGCGGCACATCCGCCTGCGCATCATCGTCCAGAAGACGGTGCAGATCGTCCAGCAGAGCGTCCAGCTCAGAATCAAAAGGATTTTGGTCCAAAGGAATCCTCCCCATCTGTCAGAATGGTTCACATAATCTCATTTTATCCCGAATTCGCGGCCTTGTAAAGAGGAAATTCACAAAGGGGCGGAATTGTCAAGGCCGCGGCTGTGTGCTATAATTTCCACAAGATGCAGACCGGCAGCGGTTTGAATTGACAATTGACAATTGATAATTGACAATTATGGTGTCGCTTCGCGACGATTGAAAATCATCCGCGCAGCGGATACCTTCATTGTCAATTGTAAATTGTCAATTGTCAATTATAACTTAAAAAACGGAGGTCCTGGTATGGTACGTTTCGCGCCCTGTCCCGATTATTCCCCGGAGGCCTGCCGCCGGGCCGTGGCGGCGGCTGCCGGTTCCCTGGAGTGGGTCAAGCCCGGCATGCGCATCGGCGTCAAGCTGAATCTGGTGCACGCCGCCCCGCCGGAGGCTGCCGCCACCACCCATCCGGCCCTGGTCAGGGCCCTGGTGGAGCTGCTGCAGGCCCGCGGGGCCACGGTGGTTCTGGGAGACAGCCCCGGCGGTCTCTATACCGCCGCCTATCTGGACCGGGTCTACCGCAGCTGCGGCCTGACGGACACCGGGGCCGAGTTGAACCACGACTGTTCCATCGGTCAGGGGACGTTCCCCCAGGGCCGGGTGCTGCGGCAGTTCCAGTACACGGCCTGGCTGGACGGCTGCGACGCCATCATCAATTTCTGCAAGCTGAAAACCCACGGCATGCTGGCCATGACCTGCGCCGTGAAGAACCTCTTCGGCACCATCCCCGGCACCATGAAGCCGGAATACCACTTCCGCTTCCCCCAGGCCATGGATTTCGCCCGGATGCTGGTGGATCTGCAGCTGTACTGGAAGCCACAGCTCCATTTGGTGGACGCGGTGGTGGCCATGGAGGGCAACGGCCCCACGGCAGGGTCGCCCCGGCCGCTGGGCCTGGTGCTGGGAGCGGAGAATCCCTTCCTCCTGGACGAGGTCTGCGCGCCCCTGATCGGCCTGCGGCCGGAGCAGGTGCTGACCCAGCAGGCGGCCCGGGAACGGGGCCTGATCCCCGACCTGCCCTTCCCGCCGGAGCTGGAGCCATACCGCCAGACGGATTTCCGCCTGCCGCCGGCCAAGAGCACCCTGTTCCGCAGCCTGCTGCCGGGGAAGGCCGGCCAGGCCGTGGGCGCGGCGGTGCAGAAGCTGATCTCCCCCCGGCCGGTGCTGACGCCGGAGGCGTGCGTGGGCTGCGGCAAATGCCGGGACATCTGCCCGGCCAAGGCCATCGTCCTGGAGGGCGGCAAGCCCCGGATCGACCGCAGCCGGTGCATCACCTGCTTCTGCTGCCAGGAATTCTGCCCCAAGGGCGCCCTGGAGGCCAAACGCACCGCCCTGGCCCGCCTGCTGACCGGGAC
>JAEDJR010000205.1 GCA_016296235.1 Oscillospiraceae bacterium | reverse complement strand
CCTTCATTGTCAATTGTCGATTCTCAATTGTCAATTCAAAGACAAATCCCAATTTCCTGATTTGCCGAGAAACACGATAAGCATTCAAAACCATAACAGCGACAGCCGGTATTGCGGAAAAAGGAGTGAAATTCCATGAAAACCCTCTGGAGTGAACAGCTGCGGCCGGATCGGGTGCTGCAGGAGTATCCCCGTCCCCAGATGCGGCGGGCAGATTATACCGTGCTCAACGGCCTCTGGGACTATGCCATCACGGCTTCGGAACAGCCGCCGGAACGGTGGGACGGGCAGATTCTGGTGCCCTTTTCCCCCGAGGCGCCCCTGTCCGGGGTCAACCGGACCCTGGAGCCGGGACAGTACCTGTGGTATGGCCGGCAGCTGGGCCTGAAGCCGGAGCCGGGCCAGCGGGTGCTGCTGCATTTCGGCGCCGTGGATCAGATCGCGGCGGTCTTTGTCAACGGCAAGCCGGTGGGCGGCCACACCGGCGGATATACGGCCTTTACCCTGGATGTCACCGATGGTCTTACCGGCAACGACCGGCTGCTGGTGCGGGTGCGGGACGATACGGAGGCAAGCGGCCTGACCCGGGGCAAGCAGAAAACCAAACGCGGCGGCATCTGGTATACCCGCCAGAGCGGCATCTGGCAGACGGTCTGGGCGGAAACCGTGCCGGACCAATACATCCGCAGCCTGCGCATTCTTCCGCGGTTTGACGACAGCCGCGTGGAGATCACGGTGGAATCCGAAACCGAAGGCCCCTGCGCCGTGGAGCTGGACGGCATGATCTATGAAGGCACAGCCAACCGGGCCATTTCCGTGCCGGTGCCCGCCTTCCGGCCCTGGTCGCCGGAGTCCCCCGCCCTGTATGACTTCGCGGCCACCCTGGGAGAGGACCGGGTGGAGAGCTATTTTGCCATGCGCAAGGTGGAGGTCTGCCCCGATGAACACGGCGTGCCCCGGATCCACCTCAACGGGCGGCCCTACTTCATGCACGGCGTGCTGGATCAGGGCTATTGGCCCGACGGCCTCTATACGGCCCCCAGCGACGAGGCGCTGATTCTGGATATCCAATCCATGAAGTCCATGGGCTTCAACACCCTGCGCAAGCACATGAAAACGGAGCCCATGCGCTGGTACTATCACTGTGACCGGCTCGGCATGCTGGTGTGGCAGGATATGCCCTGCGGCGGTGCGGCGGAATACAAAGTGCCGGTGATTACCCTGCCCCTGGTGACCAAGCACCACCGCCGGGATCACGACTATGAGGCCTTCGGCCGGGCCGATGAGCAGGGCCGGAAGCGGTTTCTGGCGGAGCTGACCCAGATGGTGGAGCAGCTGCGCAATGTGCCGTCCCTGGTGCTTTGGACGCCCTTCAACGAGGGCTGGGGGCAGTTTGACGCCGCGCAGGCTGCGGAGCTGATCCGCAAGCTGGATCCGGAGCGGCTCATCGACCATGCCTCCGGCTGGCACGATCAGGGAACCGGCCGGCTTCAGAGCCTCCACGTTTATTTCACGAAGTACCGTTTCACCCCCGATCGCCGGGGCCGGGCCGTGATTTTGTCGGAATACGGCGGCTATCACCTGCGGGTACCGGGACATATCTGGGGGAAAAAGGGCTTCGGCTACCGGGCCAACAAGGATCCGGAAGGTCTGCTGAAGGCCTATGAGGAGCTGATGGTGGGACAGATCCTGCCTGCGGTGGAGCAGGGACTCTCGGCGGCCATCTACACCCAGCTCAGCGACGTGGAGGACGAACTCAACGGCCTGTGGACCTACGACCGCATGGTGCAGAAGCTGTCCCCGGCGGCGGTGCGGAACATCAACCTGCAGCTGACAGGCAGCAATCAGCGCCGTTGAATCAAAAAATCCGCGCTGCAGCCTGCAGCGCGGACAGAACATGATGCGATTACGCCTCGGAGAACTGGTCTTTGCCAACTGAGCACATGGGGCACTCGAAGTCCTCGGGGACGTCCTCCCACTTGGTGCCGGGGGCAATGCCGCCCTCGGGGTAGCCTTCCTCTTCGTCGTATTCCCAACCGCAGAGGTCACAGACATACTTCATGTTCGACTCATCTCCTTATTGTTCGGATTTATTTTGTCCATCCAGCGCCGCCTCCATTCTGGCCAGCGCCACGGAGAGCAGCAAGACCAGAGCCAGCGGAATGATGGTCAAAAGCATGAGGGGCCGCCGGCCGGTAAAGTAGCCTGCCAGCAGACACAGCACCGCCACAGCCAGGACAACCATCCTCAGATCTGTGAAAACCCGCCAGCGGCGGTGGAGCCAGGTTTGGAACGCGTCCTCGGTCTCAAAGCAGCCGGACACGGTCCAGGGAAGAAAGAGTTTGCGGAAAAACAAGGTTATGACGCTCCTTTTGTTTGTCCCGGTGTTTTCATCAGTATATCGCGGATTGTGCCAGGATGCAAGAGGCATTTGCAAGAAAGGAAGAAGAACATGGATTTCTCTCAACTGGGAGCCTGGGCCGGCCGGCTGCCTCTGGAACGGTTTGAGCCCTTGTTCCGGCGGGTCGAACTGGCCTATGGGCAGACGGAGGTCTATCCGCCCCGGGCGCAGCTGTTCTCGGCCTTTGACCTGACGCCGCCGGAGGCGGTGCGGGCGGTGATCCTGGGACAGGATCCCTATCACGAGCCGGGCCAGGCCCACGGCTTGGCGTTCTCCGTACAGCCGGGGGTGAAGGCGCCGCCGTCTTTGGTCAATATTTATAAGGAGCGGGAGTCTGATTTGGGGATTCCGCCCAGCCCGGACGGCAATCTCACAGCCTGGGCAGAGCAGGGCGTGCTGCTGCTGAACACGGTGCTCACCGTGGAGCGGGGAAAGGCCAACAGCCACAA
>JAEDJR010000031.1 GCA_016296235.1 Oscillospiraceae bacterium | reverse complement strand
AAACTCTGTCATCGACACGCATTTATGCATGCATCACGGTGAATGAAACGTACTTCTGTAGGGCACGACCACTGGGCGCGCCGTTTGCAGGCAGCCGCATTCCTTTCCCAACTGCCAAACGGCGCGCCGGGTCGTCGCGCCCGACTGGCTTCTGCTGTTTCAAAGCCATGGCAGAAAACCAGACATATCATTTCTCCCAGCGGGCCAGCAGGGGTGTTTCCACCTCCCAGGTGTGGGGCGGATCCGGGAGATTGTCGCAGCTGTAGAGATAGTCTCCGGCATAAATGGCGCCGGTTTGGTCGTAGACCGCTGCCCGGTGGGACACACCCTGGTAGGTTTGCAGACCCGCCGCCACGGCCAGTCTCCGGCCGTCAAAGGCAAAGACCGGCGCCATGTAGGCGTTGTCCCCGTTCATGGGCACCATATCCGTCTCCAGCCACAGGTGGTAGGCGCCGTTTTCCCGCTGCCATACCTGCAGCTGTGTTTCCTCCTCATACAGTCCGAAGGCCAGAATCAGGAGGTTTTCATGGCGCCAGACCGTGGCCCTCGTGGTCTGACCGAGATCCAATCGCTGGCGCACTTCTCCCCGGGCCGCGTCCAGAACGGTCATCATCCCGGTGCTGTCCTCCAGGATCAGCAGCTCTCCCTCATCCAATCCCTGCAGCAGGCGAACCGCCTGGCTCTGGGCCGGATCAACGGCAAACACGTTTTCCGCCTGATCCAGATCCAGAACGGTTTCGGAAGCCCGTTGGGACGACGCTTTCCTGGGAATCCGGTAGACGCCGTAGCCCAGGGGCAGATGGCTGAAATCCACATTGCCCGTCGGCAGCAGATAGACTGCATCCTCCATGACGGCACACTCGGCGCTCATCCAGACCGGCGTGTCGGTAATAACATCCTGGCAATTCACCTCATATACGGCGCCGTTCTCCGCCCTGGACACCGTCACCTCCACCTGCAGGCTCTCCGGTATCGGGACGGGAAACAGCCGGTTCAGTTTCTCCGCCCACTCGTCCTCATTCTGGATGTCCAGCATAAGCGTGCCGTCCATACAGATCGGGAACCAGTCATAATAGTCCCGCAGAGACAGGGTTTCCGTGCGGATTTCCCCCGCCGCCGTGCGGCCGGCCACGTCAAGCACCGGCAGAATCATGGTGCCGTCGATCCGGGCATTCTCTTTTTCCCATTCCAGATCGATGCTGCCGCTCATGCCAAAGCTGTAATTCCCCGCATACAGGTAGAGAACATTCTCCGTCTCCCTGGCCGTTTGCTGCTGGATGGAATAGAACCGGAACTCCGTCTCCGGCTGTGGTTCCGCCGACACAGGACAGACCGTGTGCCAGAAGATCTGATTGTCATAGCTGTAGCGGGTCTCCAGAATCAGGCCCCGGGCCATGGCGGGGTCTCCCAGGATGGTTTGCTCCGTGACCGTCACCTGATCCTTTCCGTCATCGGCATACCGGAAGCCCGCCGCGATTCCTGCCACGGCCAGCGCCAGGAGAATCGCCAGGGCTATGAGACTCTTTTTCATGCAAGCACCTCCCCGCGTTTCATTCGCCGCCGGACAGCTGCTCCAGCGCTTTGGCTGCCCGGTCGGCCCGGTAGCGGAACACGTCCTTCACATAGGACATCAGATCCCGGCCCTGGTCCTCCAGCTCCATCATGGACACGTCGCCCACAATCCGGCCCCGATGCAGCAGCACGGCCCGGCCGATGAACTGCTCCACCTCCTCCAGCAGGTGGGTGGACAGGAGCACCGTCTCCGTGGGCTCCAGAACCCCCAGGAGCACCTTGTAGAAATCCTCCCGGTTGAACACGTCGTTTCCGGCAAAGGGTTCGTCCATGAGAATGTAGTCCGCCCCCTGGCTCAGGGCCAGAATCACCTCGAACTGGTTCCGCTGGCCCGTGGAGAAGCTGCGGATGGGCTTGTGCAGCGGCAATTCGAAGAACTCCATCAGAGCCTCAAAGCGCTTCTCCCGGAAGGCCGGGAACTGGCCCCGGTAGAACTCCCGGTGGCCCTGGGCCGTGAGATTGGGGAAATAGGAGTGCTCGCAGGTGGCAAAGGACAGCTTTTCGATGTTCTTCCCGGTGATGGGCGCGCCGTCCAGCAGCACCTGGCCCTCATGGCGCAGCAGTCCCAGGACGCATTTCATCAGCGTCGTCTTGCCCGCGCCGTTTTCTCCGAAGAGACCCACGATCTCTCCCCGGTCCAGCTGCAGATCCACCCCCTCCAGGGCGGTGGTTGTGCCATACTTTTTTGTTAATTGCTTTATTTCCAGCATAGGAACCTCCTAAGGCTTCACCGCAAGATAAATCAGAGCGTACAATCCCGTCAGGGCCAGGGCCGCCAGACCGCAGGCCAGGGCCGTCCAGACCGGCAGGGTCAGGCACCGCCGCCACAGCTCCCGCCGGTTGGGCAGGCGGCGCATGGTGTAGATGCTGCGGCCCTCCAGATAGTGATACCCGTACAGGCCCAACGCCGCCAGGGGCATACAGGCCGCCGCCACAGCCAGCAGGAGGAACGCTCCCTCCATCAATTCCCAAAAGGGCGGCAGCGCCGCGCCGGGGGGCAGCACTCTCCTGTTGCCCTGCCAGACGTATAACTCGGACCGGGCGTTCACCAAGCGGAGCAGAAACCGGACGCTGTAGCCCATGCCCATGCCCAGAGCCAGGGTAAACCAGTTCCGGACCTTTTTTCCCTCCATGCCCAAGGGGACAAAGTGGTTCCAATCAAGCTTCATCGGGTTCCCTCCTCAGCAGAAGATACAAGCCGCCGACCAAATAGGCTCCAAACAGCAGACTCCAGATGGTGTCCGTGGTGAGGCTCAGGATCCCGGGCCACAGGAACGGCCAGGCGCACAGCCCCAGCAGAGGCCAGAGGCCAAGGCGTCCCCGCCGCTGGTACCAGCCCAGGTTCACCGTTTGGACGCTGAGACTCAGAAGCCACAGGCCGTTGACGATCCAGCTGCCAACGGATGCCATGGGCAGCAGCCGGTGGAGAAAACTGTTCCGGTAGCACGCCACCAGAAGCTCCAGCCGGGAGCCGTCCGTCATGGGATTTTGGGCATATATGTTCCAGAACAGCAGCACCAGTCCCACCTGGGCCGCCCACAGAATGACGTATGCGGCAAAATGCACCATCACCCACAGCAGGCTGACAGTCCGCTCCCCCTGGGGCAGCCGCCGCAGGGTGTAGCCCAGTTTCCCGCCGCCAAAGTCGCAGCCCTGGAGACTCAGCACCGCCGTCAGGGCCAGGAAGCCCAGTCTGAAGACCTGCTTGATATGGGCCGCATAAAGCCAGTCGCCGAAGTCCTTTTCCCACGCAAAGGCCCGGAACAGGCCGGTTTCCACTGCGGCCATCACAGCCAGAAGCAGCAGCAGCTTCCAAACAATGGCCCGGGCCGCCACAGCGCAGGTTGACAAGATCCGCCTCATATTTCCTCCTCTCCTTTCCACAGCTCGGTAATCAGCGCCACCGCTTCCTCCCGGGTGACGCCCATCTGCTTCATGGCCTGCACCAGGGTGCGGGCATCGGCCTCCAGCAGCTGCCGCCGGATCTGCTCCATCTGCCGGGGAGAAACCGAGGCATAGCTCTTGGCCCCGGCATGGGAGCACAGCAGCCCCTCCTCCTCCAACATCCGGCAGGCCTTCTGGATGGTGTTGGGATTGACCCCCAGCAGCGCCGACAGCACCCGCCGGGAGGGCAGCTCGTCGCCGTCCGCGATGGTTCCGGCCGCCATGCCCCGCTTGACGTACAGGACAATCTGCTGATAAATGGGCGATCCCGCCGTCAGAATCAGTCCATCAAAGGATATCAAGTGCGCACCTCCCAACTGTACTATTCGTATAATACGGTTTAACCGTATTATAATACTAATACAGTTTTCTGTCAATAGGCAGAATCAAACGCGCACCGGAAGGAGCTCCCTCCCGGTGCGCGTTTGATGCGATTCATGACCGCAGTCCGTCCACAAATTCCCGCAGCCGCCGTTTCTGGCGGTCAATACAGGCTGCGGAGTCAAAGAATTCGATAAATTTCTCTTGGCTGAGCCAGCAATAGTCCACCGTCTCACCCGGCTGTAGGCAAATCCCGTCCTTGGGCCAGTCGGTGACACAGAGAAAGCCCGCATAGATGGTATCGTGGCTGACCATCCGTCCGGTTTCCGTCAGGTCGCCCCGGTCAATCCCGGTCTCCTCCCGCAGCTCCCGGCGGGCGCAGTCCAAGGCGCTTTCCCCCTGCAGGGCGCTGCCTCCTGCACCGATCTCCAGCACGTTGGGGTAAACCTCCTTTTCCGGCGACCGCCGCATCAGCAGAAAGTCCCCGTCCCGGTGCCGCACCACCACGCAGCTGACCAGATGGTACCGGCCCGGCGGAATGGGTTCTCCCCGCACCAGGGTCTCTCCGGTTTTGTTCCCCTGGCGGTCGTAAGCGTCCCACAGCTCCATGGCTTATACCCGGTAGAATCCGGCGGAGCAGGGCGGAACCAAGATGGTTCCCTCTTCGCAGGAAACACGGCCGCCAAAGACATAGACCGCCTCGCCGGGAACCAGCGGGCTGGCAAAGGACACGGGACGGGCAGCGGGGTTGAGAATCACCAGCAATCTCTCTTCGCCGCAGGAACGCACATAGGCCAGCGGATAGGCGTCCTTTTCCGCATAGACAAATTCAATCGCCCCGTTGCTCTGCAGGGCAGGATGGGCCTGGCGGATGGCAGTCAGGCGGCGGATTTCATGATAGAGGGAGTTTTCATCGGCCTTCTGTGCCTCCAGGGTCGGCCGTCCGGGGGTCTCATCCTGGCGGATGTACAGCTTCTCCCTGGGAGCGGCGCTGAAACCGGCATTGGTTGTGCCGTCCCACTGCATGGGCGTCCGGGAGCCGGTACGCTCATAACCGCCCTCCACGGAGTGCAGGCCCTCCACATAATCCATACCGATTTCGTCGCCATAGTAAATATACGGTGCGCCGGGCATGGACAGCAGGAACGCAAAGGCAATCTTGCGGTCCTCTCCCTGCACCGTATGGGCCAGCCGGATCATATCGTGGTTGCCGGAGGGAATGCACATCAGGCCTCTGCCCTGGGTTTTTTCGTAATTCTCCAGGTATTTCGCCACGAATTCCGATGCGTCCCCCTTGCCCCGGCTGCTGAAGAACGGCTCCTGGCAGCGGAACAGGTCGTTATAGTGGGACGGGCCGAATTGCAGCAGAAAGTCCATATGGAACCCGCCCCGGAGGGACTTGTCCGGCTCGCCCCATTCCGATACCATCGCAGCATCGGGAAACTCCCGGTCCAGGAAGGCCCGGATATCCTGCCACAGGCGGATGGTGCCCTCACCCTCCGGATCGTTCTTCACCAGCGATCCGGCCATATCCACCCGGAAGCCGTCACAGCCCATCTGCAGCCAGAAGCGCATCACATCCTTCATGGCCTCCCGGGTCGCCATGGGGCCTTCGGCGTCCATGGGCTGCTGCCAGGGCTGGGTAATCTCATAATAGCCATAGTTCAGAGCCGGCTGGTGGGAGAAGAAGTTCACCGCACAGCTGCCGGCCCGCTCCGAGATCCCACGGATACAGCCCATGTTCTCCGGCGAAACCCAGACATTATCCGTCCAGATATACCGGTCGGTGTACGCATTCTTCTCTGCCCGGCAGGATTCCCGGAACCAGGGATGCGCCACAGACGTGTGGCCCGGCACCAGATCCAGCAAAACATGCATGCCCCGCCTGTGGGCCTCGTCAAAGAGGTTTTTCAAATCCTGATTGGTGCCGTACCGGGGCGCTACGGTGTAGTAGTCCTCCACATCGTAGCCGGCGTCCCCAAAGGGGGAGGCAAAGCAGGGATTCAGCCACAGGGCATTGCAGCCCAACGCCTGAATTTCGTCCAGCTTCTCTGTAATGCCATTCAAATCTCCGATTCCGTCGGCATTGGTATCCCGATAGGATTGGGGATAGATTTCATAAAAAATCGCGTTGTCAAGCCATTTCGGCATGGAATTCTCTCCTTTTTTGGTAGATTTCGTTATTTCTGCCTGTTACGGCTGTCTGTCCCGGAACACATACATGCCAAAGAAATTGACAATGCCCGGGCCGGAATCGTACTCCATATCGCATCGCTCCGCCAACTGGCGGACATAGACACAGTAAGCCGCCATGCAGGAGGCCATCTGCTCCGGGAACCGGCAGGGCACGCCCTCCACCAGAGCGCAGGTCTCACAGAGGCTGCAGCCGGAGGCGCCGATCATAAAGCCCTGGGTTTCCGTCTGCAGCCTGGCAATCAGCGTCCGGGACATCCGGTTGTGCTCGCCCTTGCAGCGCTTGACTGCAGGGCCATCCTCGCTGTCGATGTCCCACATGGTCTGTAGAATCAGCGCCTTGGGGTAGGCACGGATTTTATCCGCCATCTCATCTGTGGTGCCGCAAGTTGGCGGGCAGCTGTAGTTGACGCCGTATTTTCCGCAGGCATTGTCCTCGCAGCAAACCCGGAAGGCCGGTTCAAAGGGGATCTCCCAGGTATCCAACACCGCTGCGTTGGAAAAGCCCAATTCCAGGGCCTGTGTAACCATTGATTCCATGAATGGCATTCCTTTCGTTTTTTCTTTATCATAGCGTTTTTTTCCGAAATTGCAAGGAAAAAAACAGCAAAAGAACAAGCTTGAATTAACACTGGAGTATTCGCTCACGGATGATTTGATAATGCACGCACCCCTCGTGCCCCCTCTACAGGGGGCTGCCGGAGCGCAGCGGAGGCTGGGGGTTGCTGCAAGTTTGCAATTGTATCGTTCTTTCGGTAAAACTGCTTGTCGATACAACCCCCAGTCAGCTTCGCTGACAGCCCCCTCTGGAGGGGGCACGAGGGGGTGCGTCAAATCCCAATTTGCGGCTCTGCTCAATCCCGCGTGATATCGCAACAGCCACAGCAGTGCGAAACTACTGTGGCTGTTACGGTCTTATGAGCACCGCGTCGTCTCCGGCGGGTGCTTTTTATCTTATTCGTGACCGGCGACGCTGGGGATTTCCTGCAGCTCGAACCGGTATTGCTGGGGGCAGTCGGGGTACTTATCCCGGTCCACCTCGCTGAGAAACATTTCCCTGGGGCGCAGCCACAGAGAGCCGTCGCCATAGAGCTTGCGGTAGATCACATATTCCGCGCCGGTCTCCGAGTCCCGGGCCACGTCCTCGGTCAGATAGAAGTCGCCCTTGAAGTGCCGGTAGACCCGTTTCAGCTTCAATTCCTGCATGGGCCGTCCTCCTTTTAGAGACACACACCGGCAGCCGCCAGGGTTTCCATGACACGGCGGTGAATGACGTCCACGGGAAGCAGGCCGTCGGGGCCGGTGCAGGGAACCAGATGGACATTTTCATAGACCTCGGCGCAGTGGAGATAGATCTCCCGGCAGCATACCAGCAGGGACTGGGACCGCTCGTACAGGTCCAGGCCGTCCACATAGGTCCGCTCTCCTTTGTGGGTCAGGTTTTCCGCGCAGCCGGCAATCTCCGTGTTGAGGAACAGATAGGCGTCCGGCTCCGGCAGACCGAAGACGCCGTGCTCCAGGGAAAAGACCCATTGGATGAAATCCTCGTTGACGCCGCCGTAGCGCCGTGCCGTCTGGTAAACGGCGCTGGAGAGGGTGTAGCGGTTGAAAACCACATAGTCATATTGGGAAAAATCCACGTTTTTCAGGGCGTTCCACCGGTCGGCGGCGTACCACAGGCACATGGACTTGGCGTCCACGGAATCGGCGTTGGCGGTTTCGTCCCTGCCGGAGAGGAAACGGCCGATTTCCCGGCCCAGGGGGCTTTCGTACTGGGGAAAATCGATGAGAAACACGCGCTTGCCGGCCTGGCGCAGGGCATCGGCCAGCAGGCCGCACTGGACGGTCTTGCCGGAGCCGTCCAGACCCTCAATGCACAGGAACACCGGGCGGTTGGGTTCGTTCATGGAATGCACCTCCTTGTCTCAGCGGAAATTGTCCCAGTTGAGACGGCCGTAGCGGCGGGTGACCGTGAGAATGTCCCGCTGCAGCTCCGGCGTCAGAGCTCCGGCGGCCATGCGCCAGCGCCAGTTCTTGCCCACGGTGGAGGGCTGGTTCATCCGGGCGCCATTGTCCAGACCCAGGTAATCCTGGATGGGGACGATGCAGGTATTGGCGGCGCTCATCATGGCCAGGGAGATCATGCGGCCGTAGAGCCTGTCCGCCGGCGTGTGCCAGTCTCCCAGATAATCCCGCACCAGGGCCGTGGTCCGGGCGTCCAGGCCCGTGAGCCAGCCGGACATGGTCTCGTTGTCGTGGGTGCCGGTGTAGACCACGCAGTTGTTGTTGTAGTTGTGGGGCAGATAGTCGTTGCCTGCGCCGGTGTCCGCCGGATCAAAGGCGAACTGCAGAACCTTCATGTTGGGCAGGCCGCTGTCCCGCACCAGCCAGCGGACGGAATCGGTCATGAGGCCCAGATCCTCGGCAATCAGCTGCCGGTCGCCCAGACGGCGGCGCATCTGCCAGAAGAAGTCCATGCCGGGGCCCTTTTCCCAGTGACCGCCCAGGGCGTTCTTGCTGCCGCAGGGCACGGAGAAATACTCGTCAAAGCCCCGGAAATGGTCGATGCGGATCACGTCATAGAGCCGGAAGTTGGCCCACAGGCGGGACATCCACCAATCATAACCGGTGCTGCGGTGATAATCCCAGCGGTACAGGGGATTGCCCCAGACCTGGCCCTCGGCGGCAAAGGCGTCGGGCGGGCAGCCGGCGATGGCCCGGGGGCTGTTGTTTTCGTCCAGCTGGAACAGCTCGGGATGAGCCCAGACGTCGGCGCTGTCCGGGGAGACGTAGATGGGAATGTCGCCGATGATCTGGATGTGCCTGGAGTTGGCGTAGGCCTTCAGACGGCCCCACTGCTGGAAGAACTTGAACTGCAGGTACTGCTGGAACTCCACGTCGAAGTACAGCTCCCGGCGGTAGTAGTCCAGGGCGAAGCCCCAGTGCAGCCGGATGTCCTGGGGCCACTGATCCCAGGTCTGCCCGCCGAAGAAGCCCTTCACGGCCATGAACAGGGCGTAGTCCGCCAGCCACCAGGAATTGTCCCGGAGGAACTGCTGATACGCACCGTTTCGGCTGATATCGCTGCGCTCATAGGCCTTGCGCAGGAGAGCCAGGCGGTTTTCGTGCAGCTTTTCATAGCTGACTTTGGACGGATCGCTGCCGAAGTCGGCGGCGTCGCACTCCTCCCGGCTCAGGACGCCCTCGGCGACCAGTTCATCCAGGCTGATGAAATAGGGGTTGCCCGCGAAGGCCGAATAGGCCTGATAGGGGGAGTCGTCGGAGGGGCCGAAGCTGGTGGGGCCCAGGGGCAGAATCTGCCAGTAGGTCTGACCGGCGGCAGCCAGCCAGTCTACAAAATCATAAGCAGTCTGATCAAAGCAGCCGATGCCGTATCTGGACGGCAGACTGGACACGGAAAGCAAAATGCCTGCGGAACGCTTCATAGGTGGTAACTCCTTTCCAATCCATCGGCCCAAAGGCCGATTATCATCATTATACTATGTTATCCTCAGGCTTTCCAGAGGCAGTCGCGGAAATTATCGACTTTTTCGCTGGGATTTCCCAGCTGCCAGAAAGCGACGGCACTGGCGGCGGCGACGTTCAGGGAATCCACGCCGTGGGACATGGGGATTCGCACCACATAGTCGCAGCCGTCAATGGTGTCAGAGGACAGGCCGTCCCCCTCGGTTCCCAGGAGAATGGCCAGTTTATCCTCAGCAGCCAGACGGGGATCCCGGAGACTGAACGCGTCGTCCCGCAGAGCCATGGCGGCGGTACGGAAGCCCAGGGCCTTCAGCCGTGCCGGAGCGGGTTCCGAACCGGTTTCCAGATAGGTCCAGGGGATCTGAAACACCGTGCCCATACTCACCCGGATGGCGCGCCGGTACAGGGGATTGCTGCAGGCGGGGGTGAGCAGCACCGCGTCCATGTTCAGAGCGGCAGCGGAGCGGAAAATTGCACCCAGGTTTGTGGGATTCATGACGTTTTCCAGCACGGCGATCCGTTTTGCGCCGCTGCAGACAGCCTCCACCGTGGGAAGGGGCGGACGGCGCATGGCGCAGAGCATCCCGCGGGTCAGCTGAAACCCGGTCAGCCGGGTCAGAACATCAAATTCGGCGGTATAGACCGGAATGTCCCCGCAGCGGCGCAGAATGGGCTGCGCCTGGCCCTCCAGATGCCTGCGCTCCACCAGAACGGAAACCGGCTGGCATCCGGCATCCAGCGCACGCTCGATGACCTTGGGGCTCTCCGCGATGAAAAGGCCCTTTTCCGGCTCGAAGCGGTTGAGCAGCTGGGCCTCGGACAGCCGGGCGTACACATCCAGCTCCGGTGCGTCGAAGTCCGTCAATTCCAGAATTCTTGCCATACGTTCCTCTTTCTCATTTCGGCCCGTTTGCGCGGAAACAGGACGAAACGGCTCAATTGCTGAGGGTATTATATCCCAGAAAAAAGAAGAATGTCAATCACCGGGACGAACACAGCGTCCGGGGGTGTTCATCATGCACCTGCATGCCAAGATTGGCAGCTCTTGTGCCCCCTCCACAGGGGGCTGTCAGCGAAGCTGACTGGGGGTTGTTTCGACAAGTAGTTTTATCGTAAAAGGGAGCAATTGCAAACTTGCAGCAACCGCCAGCCTCCTGTATAGGGGGCACGAGGGACTGCGCTGAACGTTTTTGTTGTCTGATGAACGCCATCCTTTTCTGCCGGCTTTTTTCCACATCTGCTGCCGGAGGAACGCGGGAGGAACTCCGGCGGAATAGCCCTGGAACTGCCGGCCGGTATAATGGGGAAGAACAAGCGGTAAGACTGCCGTCAATTATGGAGGTATCGATTATGTATTTTGACGCAATTGCAAAGATCATTTCCGATCGCACCGGCTGCGAGCTTTCTGCCGTGAAGCCCGAGAGCACCTTCACCGAGCTGGGCATCGACTCCCTGGACACCGTGGAGCTGCTGATGGATCTGGAGGACCAGCTGGGTATGGAGATCGAGCTGGAGCAGCCCGTTGCCACCGTGGGCGATCTGGACAAGTTCCTTCAGAGCAAGCAGGGGTAAGCATATGATAAAGTCGGCAATTTGTGAGCTGCTGGGAATTCGCTACCCCGTGTTTCAGGGCGGCATGGCCTGGATTGCGGACGGGAAGCTGGCTGCTGCCGTCAGCGGCGGCGGCGGTCTGGGCATCATCGCCGCAGGAAACGCCCCCGGCGCTTACGTCCGGGAGCAGATTCGCGTGGCCAGAAGCCTGACTGACCGGCCCATCGGCGTGAATATCATGCTCATGAGCCCCTTCGCCGATGAAGTAGCGGCGGTGGTGGTGCAGGAAAAGGTTGAAGTGGTCACCACCGGGGCGGGAAATCCCTCCAAGTACATGAAGGACTGGAAAGCGGCGGGAATCAAGGTCATCCCCGTGGTGGCGTCCGTCGCCATGGCCAGGCTGATGACCCGGCTGGGCGCTTCGGCCCTGATCGCCGAGGGCGGAGAAAGCGGCGGCCATGTGGGAGAGCTGACCACCATGGTGCTGGTGCCCCAGGTCTGCGATGCCACAACGCTGCCGGTGATCGCGGCCGGTGGAATTGCCGACGGCCGCGGGATGGCTGCGGCGCTGATGCAGGCCGCTTCGGAGCGGTATGAGACGGCCATGGCGGCGGTGCTGCAGCTGACAGCCGGGCAGGTGGAGGATCTCTGCCGGCGGTATCCGGAGGTCTATCCGGTCAACTTCAACTGCCCCGGCAACGTGACTGTCTCCGGCCTGGCAGATCAGATCGGTGCGTTCTGCGCGGATGTAAAGACCGCCGGCGGCAGGGCAATTCCTCTGCAGGTTCGCGGCGCGTTTCACAGCCCCTTTATGCACGACGCGGCCGTTGCCTTTGCCGGGGAGCTGGAAAAGGCGGAGATCCGGCAGGGAAGCATCCCGCTGTATTCCAACGTGACGGCGCAGCCCTATGGGAACGACACGGCGCAGCTTCTGGCCCGGCAGATCGAGAGCCCTGTGCAGTGGGAGCGGCTGGTGCAGGAACTGATCGCGTCCGGCGTGGACACCTTTGTGGAGATCGGGCCGGGAAAGACCCTGACCAATATGGTCAAACGCATCGACCCGGCCGTGCGGGCCTGCGGCTATGGAGAATATCTGGAGGAATTGCCATGCTGAAAGGAAAAACGGCCATTGTCACCGGCGGAAGCCGGGGAATCGGCGCAGCCATCGCCGAGAAGCTTGCGTCCCTGGGCGCCAATGTGGCGGTGATCTGCGCGGGGAACCGGGCAGCGGCGGAAGCCGTCTGCGAACGGTGCGCCCAGGCCTACGGCGTGCAGGCCAGGGCCTATGTGTGCAATGTGGCGTCCTTTGCGGAGACAAAGGAGACGGTGGCAGCCATCAAAGCGGACTTCGGAACGGTGCAGATCCTGGTGAACAACGCGGGAATCACCCGGGACGGCCTCCTTGCCATGATGAGCGAAAGCGCCTTCGACGATGTGGTGGACACCAATCTCAAGGGCGCGTTTCACATGATTCGCCACTGCGCCGCCATGTTCCTGCGCAGCCGGGAGGGGTGCATCATCAATATCAGCTCCGTCTCGGGCCTGATGGGCAACGCCGGGCAGTGCAACTATGCCGCGTCCAAGGCAGGGCTGATCGGCCTGACCAAGTCTGTGGCCAAGGAGCTGGCGCCCAAGGGAATCCGATGCAACGCCATCGCGCCCGGCTTTATCCGGACGGATATGACCGGCGATCAGGAGAATAACCCGCTGCTTGCCATGATCCCCCTGGGCCGTATGGGCAGGGCGGAGGATGTGGCCCAGGCGGCTGCCTACCTGGCCTGCGCCCAATATGTGACCGGAGAGGTGCTGCGGGTGGACGGCGGCATCGCCATGTGAGGATGCGGTAAATGAAAAAGGAGACCGACATGAACTGTGAGAACAGAAGAGTTGTGGTGACCGGCATGGGTGTTGTCAGCCCTGTGGGCAGCGCGGTGGAAACCGCCTGGCGTAATCTGATTGACGGCTTCAACGGAATCGGGCCCATCACGCGCTTTGACACCACCAACTATAAAGCCAAGCTGGGCGCAGAGGTCAAGGACTTCGACCCGCTGGCCTATATGGAACGCGGAGAGATGCTGCACAGCGATCTTTTCACCCAATATGCCATGGGCGCTGCGGTGCAGGCCGTGGAGGAAAGCGGCGTCATTGGAACCCTTTCGCCGGACCGCATTGCGGTGTATTTCGGCTCGGGAATCGGCGGCCTGAATACCGTCTCGGCAGAGATCGGAAAGCTGGAGAGCCGCGGCCCCCACCGGGTATCGCCCTACTGCGTGCCGATGATGATTGCCAATATGGCCGCCGGCATGATTGCCATCCGCTACCATTGCCAGGGCCCCGCGCTGCCTGCAGTGACGGCCTGCGCCTCCGGCTCCAACGCCATCGGCGAAGCGCTGCGGCTCATCCGGCATGGCTATGCGGACGCCGTGATTACCGGCGGCGCGGAGGCATCCATTGTGCCGGTGGGCATCGCGGGCTTTATCAATATGCGCGCCCTGACCACGGCGGAGGATCCCAACGCGGCGTCCCTGCCCTTCGATCAGCGCCGGAGCGGCTTTGTCTGCGGCGAGGGCGCTGCGGCACTGGTGCTGGAGGAATACGGCCACGCCATGGCGCGGGGGGCCAGAATCTACGGCGAGGTCAGCGGCTATGGCTCCACCTGCGACGCCTATCACATCACCGCGCCCCATCCCCAGGCGGAGGGCGGCGCACGGGCCATGGAGCAGGCCCTCAAAGAAGCGGCCTATTCCGTGGGAGAGCCGGTCTATATCAACGCCCACGGAACCGGCACGCCCCTCAATGACGCGGGAGAAACCCTGGCCATCAAGAAGGCTCTGGGAGAGACGGAGGCCCGGAAGGCCCTCATCAGCTCCACGAAGTCCATGACCGGCCTGGAGATCACGGAGGACAACCGGGTGGTCCGGCTGGAACG
>JAEDJR010000030.1 GCA_016296235.1 Oscillospiraceae bacterium | reverse complement strand
TTTTGCACAAATACAGGCCGCACCATGCCTCCCCTGTGTAAGGGGAGGTGGCCCGCAGGGCCGGAGGGGTTGTGTGCAGGCAGTTGCTGCTTGCGCCGACCCCTCAGTCAGCCTTGCGGCTGACAGCTCCCCTTGCGCAGGGGAGCCTTTGGGTGCGGATGTTGTGCATATTGTGTTATGCGGCAGGCTCATTTGATTCGCATTTTTACAACCCCGCGGTTCATATGGTATCCCGGAGGGGATTGTATGGATTGGAAGGAACTGGCCCTGGGGCGGGTGGGCTGCGGCAGCCCGGAGCAGGTGCAGCGGAAGTTCGGCCTGCCGGAAACGGGCCAATGGGATCCGGAGACCTGCCGGCTTCTGTGGAGCCGGTTGGCGGGCTATGTCTGGCACCGGCTGGAGCCGGGACAGACTCTGTATCAGGTGGCCCGGCGGTATGGCGTGTCGGCCCGGGCCATCGGCGCGGCCAACGGCTGTGCAAAGCGGGAGCCATTGCCCGGCCAGCTGCTGGCGGTGCCGCTGGAGTACCCGGTGGTGCCCTGGGAAGAGGGCTTTTCGTCCCAATGGCAGGAGGTGTTCCGGGAGGGCCTGCAGGCCCGCTGCCCGCAGCTGGAGGCCTGGCCTCTGGCCGTAAGCGGCGGCGGCAGACGGGTCTGGTGCCTGCGGCTGGGAACCGGGGAACGCCGGGTGCTGCTGACGGCGGGCCACCACGGCAACGAGTGGATTACCGGCCTGCTGCTGTGGCGGATTCTGGAGGACTGCTGCGACGGCCTCCGGGACGACGGCTATCTGTCCGGCCTGCCCTGCCGCCAGCTGTTTCGCAGGACGACCCTGTATCTGGTGCCCCTGGTGAACCCGGACGGGGCCGATCTGGCGGCTGGGGCCATTGACCCGGAACGCGCCGAATACCGCTGTGCGGCAGAAATGGCCGCCCACCGGCGGGATTTGCCCTTCCCGGCGGGGTGGAAGGCCAATCTCCGGGGCGTGGATCTGAATCTCAACTACCCGGCCCGGTGGGAGCAGGCCAGGGCCAGGAAGGAGCCCCAACCAGGACCGAGGGACTACCCCGGCAGCGCACCCCTGGATCAGCCGGAGACAGCGGCCCTGGCCCAGCTGACCCGGCGGCTGCAGCCCCATGCCGTGGCGGCCTGGCACACCCAGGGCGGTGAAATCTACGGCGCGGAACCGGTGCCTGACGGCGGACTGGGAGAAAAGCTGGCGGCGGCCTCGGGCTATGTCCTGACCCAGCCTCCGCCGGAGAGCGGCGACGCCGGCTACCGGGACTGGGTGCTGCAGGAGCTGCGGATCCCAGCCTACACCATTGAGGCCGGCAGGGGAGAGAACCCCCTGCCCCTTTCCGACCTGCCGCAGCTGTACCGGGAGAACCTGCCCATTTTTGTTCATCTGCTCTGGGGATAGAGCCATAGTAGCGCACCCAAATACCTCCCCTACAATAGGGGAGCC
Source organism: Oscillospiraceae bacterium (assembly GCA_016296235.1). Taxonomy (GTDB): domain Bacteria; phylum Bacillota; class Clostridia; order Oscillospirales; family Oscillospiraceae; genus Avoscillospira. The sequence goes on along the minus strand of JAEDJR010000030.1, from coordinate 12,731 downwards.
ATGAACTGCGTCGCACCCAAAAGGCTCCCCTGTGCAAGGGGAGCCTCATACAGACACAAAGCCCGCAGCTTTTGGCTGCGGGCTTTGTGTGAAAGAAAAGAGAGGGAGAAAATTTGGAGTGTGGTGCTGTTTGCATTCTTATCATACATGAGACAGAGAGAAAAGTTGTGAACGAATCGAGAAGAGATTGTGAATATTTGTTGAATATTTTGAAAACAGCCGACTCTTAACAAAAAATTCACCCAAAATGCCGCTGCTGGGTTATAATGGAGCCAAACAAGAGAAACTGAGGAGGGCTGGTTATGGCCAAATCCGTGTTGATCGTAGAGGACGATCAGAATATTGCCGATCTTTTGCGGCTGTACCTGGAAAAAGAAGGCTATGTGGCGGCCATTGCGTCGGACGGCGGCGCCGGTGTGGAGATGTTCCGCAAGCTGCAGCCGGATCTGGTGCTGCTGGACGTGATGCTGCCGGTGCTGGACGGCTGGGGCGTGCTGCGGAGCATTCGCCAGGATTCCAAGACGCCGGTGATTATGCTCACGGCCAAGGGTGAGCTGACGGACAAGGTGTCCGGTCTGAAAATGGGCGCCGACGATTATATCACCAAGCCCTTTGAAATGAAGGAGGTCCTGGCCCGGATTGAGGCGGTGCTCCGCCGCGGCGGCGGCCAGGAGGAGGGCCAGAAGCCCACCAAGCGGCTGGTCTTTGACAAGCTGGTCATCGACCTGGACGCCTTTGAGCTGATTGTGGACGGGAAAAAGGTGGACACGCCGCCCAAGGAAATGGAGCTGCTGTTCCATCTGGCATCCTCTCCCAACCGGGTCTATACCCGCAACCAGCTGCTGGACGAGGTCTGGGGCTTCGACTATTTCGGCGACAGCCGGACGGTGGACGTACACATCAAGCGCCTGCGGGAAAAGCTGGAGGGTGTGTCCGATCAGTGGTCTCTGAAAACCGTCTGGGGCGTGGGGTATAAGTTCGAGGTGCTGTAAGCATGAAAACCACCTTCAGCCGCCTGTTTACCATTATCGCGTCGCTGATTCTCCTGTGCCTGCTGCTGCTGGGCGTCACCTTCCGCACTATGCTCAGCGACTATCTGGAGACGGAAAAACAGCAGACCCTCCACAACAACGCCGCCAGCCTGCTGAGCCTGGCCGAGGCCTACGATGCCATCGGCGAGCTGGAAAACCGCTGGGGCGGGTTCCGGATCGGTCTGACCACGGCCGCCCGGGTGGCGGGAACCGACGTTTTGTTCTGCGATCCGGAGGGAAACATCCGCCTGTGCTCCTGCAACGATATCGGCTGCATCCACTCCGGGAAAACCGTAGACCGGGCGATGATTGATGAAATTGTCACCGACGGCGAGGACTTCACCGTGGGCACCGTGGGCGGGATCTACGACACGCCCCACTTTGTGGAGGGCATGGCCGTCACCTCCCAGCTGGACGGCTCGGTCATCGGCGTCATCATCGTCTCGGCACCCAAGGAGCAGATTTCCGGCATGCTCATGCAGACCACCACGATTTTCTTCTATGTGTCTCTGCTGGTGCTGGTGGTGGCCATGATCGCGGCGTTCCTGTTCAGCCGGAGCCAGGCGCGCTCCATTCAGTCTGTGGCCAAGGCGGCCATCCGATTCGGCCACGGCGAGCTGGATACCCGCGTGGCTGTGGGAGGCCGCAACACCGTGGAGGTGGACGATCTGGCCACGGCCTTCAACGCCATGGCCGAGAGTCTGGCCACGGCCGAGACCCAGCGGCGGGAATTTGTGGCCAATGTGAGCCATGAGCTGAAAACCCCCATGACGACCATCGCCGGCTTTATGGACGGCATGCTGGACGGCACCATTCCGCCGGAGCAGCACCGCCACTATATGCAGATTGTCTCCGACGAGGTCCGGCGGCTGTCCCGCCTGGTGCGGAGCATGCTGGAGATCTCCCGGATGCAGTCCCAGGGCATCAGCGAGGACAAGAAGCGCCGCTTTGACCTGACGGAAACCATCGGCCAGGTGCTGATTTCCTTTGAGCAGCGCATCAACCGCAAGCACATCCATGTGGAGGTGCAGATGCCAGACCGCAGCGTCTATACCCGGGCGGATCCCGACAGCATTACCCAGGTGGTCTACAACCTCACGGACAACGCCATCAAGTTCTGCAACGAGGGCGGCATGCTGCGCATCGGCCTGGAGCCGGAGGGCGGCAAGGCCCGGGTTCGGGTGCAGAACACCGGCCCCACCGTGGACCCGGAGGAGCTGCCCCTGCTGTTTGACCGGTTCCACAAGGCGGACAAGAGCCGCTCCGAGGACCGGGAGGGCGTGGGCCTGGGCCTGTATATTGTCAAAACCATTCTCAACAGCCACGGAGAAGATATTTCCGTTACCAGCGACAAGGGACTGACGACCTTCACCTTTACCCTGCCGCTGGTGCGATAGATTGATTGCGAGGTGAATCCCCATGCGGGACGAAAACCAGGAGCCGCAGAACGGCGGACGACCTGACTATCAAAATTACTATCCCTATCAGAACTATTACGGGCCCGACGGCAAGCCGAAGAAGAAAAAGCATACGGGCCTGCTGGTGGTTCTGGTGATACTGGCCCTGATCAGCGGCGCGGCCTCCTGGGCGGTCAACGTCCTTGGCCTGCGGGTGGACATTGGCCAGAACAGCATTGCCCTGTCCATGGGCGAAAAGCACACCACAGAGGCGGAGCAGCCGAATACCGGCCTGCAGCAGGCCCAGGCGGAGCCGTCGCCGGTGACGGTGGAGGAGGAAACCGTTCCCACCGCCCAGCCTCCGGAGGAAAGCGCCGGATTGAACCTTGCGGACACGCCCCTGAGCGTGGAGAACCGCCCGGCGGAGGACGAAAACGCCCTGAGCCTGCAGGAAATCTACGCCAAGGTGATTCCCAGCGTGGCCTCCATCTCCTGCGTGCTGCCCAACGGCACCAGCAGCGGCACCGGAATCGTCATGTCTCAGGATGGCTATGTCATCACCAACTACCATGTGATTGAAAGCGCCCAGCAGATCTATGTGACCCTGGAGGACGACAGCCAGTTTGTGGCGGATCTGGTGGGCGGCGATGAAACCTCGGATCTTGCGGTTCTGAAGGTGGACGCAACCAATCTGACGCCGGCGGAGTTCGGAGATTCCGACGCCCTGCGGGTGGGCGACGCGGTGGTCGCCATCGGCGATCCCCTGGGGGCAGAGCTGCGGGGTACCATGACCGATGGTATTGTCTCCGCCATCAACCGGGATGTGAACCTCAGCGGACGGCAGATGACCATGATCCAGACCAACGCCGCCCTGAATTCCGGCAACTCCGGCGGGCCGCTGATTAACTGCTACGGCCAGGTCATCGGCATCAACACCATGAAGATGCGCAACTATTCCACCACCAGCGCCACGGTGGAGGGTCTGGGCTTTGCCATTCCCATGACGTCTGCCAAGCCAATTCTGGATGAGCTGATTGAGCAGGGCTATGTGTCCGGCCGCCCGGCCATCGGAATCCAGGGCGAGGCCCTGGATCTGCGGGCACAGCTGTTCTTCCACATGCCCAGCGGCGTGGTGGTCACGGGGATTGTGGCGGATTCTGACGCGGCCCAGAAGGGCCTGGAGCCCGATGATATCATTGTGGCCGTCAACGATCAAGCCATTGGCTCTCTGGATGATCTGGTGCGGGCCAAAAACGACCTGACCGCCGGAGATACGGTGCGGCTGACCATCTGCCGCAGCGGAAAATACTATTATGTGGATATTGTCCTGATGGATCAGATCAGCCCGGAAATCTATTGACCGGCATTACACGCCCATACCTCCGTCTGCATAGAATGTGCAGACGGAGGTGTTGTGTTATGATGAGCAAAACCAGAGAAGCGGAGGTCTGGCAGCGGGTGATGGCTGCGTCCGGGGAGGTACCGGCGCCCAAGCCGGCAGCGGGCGGCCTGACGCCAACCAAGGTGCTGCAGGTGCGGGAGGATGAGCTGCGGGACGCCCATACATACCGGAGCCTGGCGGGACGGGCGCCGCGGGACGTCCGGCAGAGCCTGCTGCGGCTGTCGGAGGAGGAACGGCAGCATGCCCGCCGGCTGGAGACGGTCTATTATGTGATGACCGGAAAGCGGCCGGCTGCCTGGCGGCCGGATGGGCCTGTTTCGTCCAATGGGGGCAATCTCAACGAGGATCTGCGGACCCGTTACCGGGAGGAAACGGCGGGTGCGGCGGAATACCGGCGTCTGGCAGAGCAGGCGGACAGCTTCGCGCCGCTGTTCCGGGAGCTGGGGGATGACGAGGAGCGCCACGCCGGAACCATTCTGCGTCTGCTGCAGCGGACACTTTAACAGAAATGAGGCTTTCCCCCCGAAACCTCTTGTGCAGGGAGGATTTCTCTGATATAATATCCCATTATCGGTGACAATTTGTACGAGGGGGGAGAGACGTTGAATAAGAAGCTGTCCCGCCTGCTGGAGCCGGGAATGGGGCTCTATTTCGCGGCGCTGCTGCTGTTTGCCGGGGTATCCCTGGCCCTGCGGCAGTACACCGTGGCTGCGGCGGAGCTGGCCCTGACGGTGGGTCTGTTTGTCTACAACCGCATCGCCAGCGGCCGGCGGAAAAAATCCCTGATGAACTATATCCAGAGCACCACGGATTCCCTGGGCACGGCCTTCAAATCCGGTTCCCCGTTTCCCATGGCGGTCATCAAAATGAGCGATTCGGAGATCGTCTGGGCCAACGAGAGCTTCTACCGGGTGTCCGGCCTGCGGGATTCCTTCCTGCACCAGAAGCTGGAGGACGTGATGCCCCGGTTTTCCACCCGCTGGCTCACCGAGGGCCGGTCGGAATGCCCCCAGGACGTGGAAATCCAGGGCCGGCGCTACCGGGTCTACGGCAATCTGATCCGTTCGGACGACGAGCACGCCTCCCTGCTGCTGGCGACTCTGTACCTGACGGACATGACCGAGATGTTCCAGGTCCGGGACGAATTTGTCCGCACCCGTCCCATCGTGACGGTAATTCTGGTGGACAATTACGATGAGCTGACCAACAACCTGCCGGATTCCGCCATTTCCAGTCTGGACGCCCGGATCAACGACCGCATCAGCGACTGGTGCAAGGATCTGGGCGGTCTGCTCAGGAAGTATGAGCGCAACCGCTACCTGCTGGTGTTTGAGGCCAAGGATCTGCCCCGGCTCCAGGAGGGAAAATTCTCCCTGCTGGATGAGATCCGCACCATCACCAATCCCTCCGGCGTGGCGGCCACCCTGTCCATCGGCATCGGCAAGGACGGCAGCTCCTTCCAGGAGAACTTCAGCTTCGCGTCTTTGTCCATTGAAATGGCTCTGTCCCGGGGCGGCGATCAGGTGGTCATCAAGGACCGGTACAATTTCAGCTTCTTCGGCGGGCGGACCAAGGAAACCGAGCGCCGCACCAAGGTCAAGGCCCGGGTCATCGCCAGCTCCCTGACGGAGCTCATCAACCAGTCCAGCATGATTTTTGTCATGGGCCACCGCATGGCGGACCTGGACGCTTTGGGCGCCGCCATGGGTCTGGTGACCATCTGCCGCAAACGGGGCAAGACCGTCAAGGTGGTTCTGGATCAGGAGGTCAACGCGGCCCAATCTCTGCTGGAGCGGCTGCGGGACGATCCGGAATACGACGGCCTGTTCCTCTCCGGAGAGGACGCCCTGCTGGCGGCGGACAGCCGCAGCCTGCTGATCGTGGTGGACACCAACCGGCCCGACCAGGTGGAGAGCAAGGCCCTGCTGGAGAGCATCAACCGCGTTGCGGTGATCGATCACCATCGCCGTGCCGCCGACTACATCGACCAGGTGGTGCTGAGCCTCCACGAGACCTTCGCCTCCTCGGCGTCGGAGCTGGTATCGGAGATTCTCCAGTACGCCGTGGAGCCCAAGGATATCCGGCCCATGGAAGCCCAGGCCCTGCTGGCCGGCATCGTGCTGGACACCAAGAACTTCTCCGTCCGCACCGGATCCCGGACCTTCGAGGCCGCAGCCTTCCTGCGGCGGGCCGGCGCCGACACGGTGGACGTGAAAAAGCTCTTCCAGAACGACCTGAACGACACGGTTTCCCGCTATCAGATCGTCCAGGCCGCCCGGCTGTACCGCAACGAGCTGGCCATCGCCGCCCTGTCCTATACGGTGCCCCGGCCCATGGCGGCTCAGGCGGCGGATGAGCTGCTGAACATCAAGGGCATCACCGCCTCCTTCGTGCTGTTCCCCGACGGCGAGCGGATCATCATATCCGCCCGTTCCATCGGCGAGGCCAATGTGCAGGTGATCCTGGAGGCCCTGGGAGGCGGCGGCAATGCCGCCATCGCCGGCGCCCAGATTCCCGGCAAGGATATGCAGACCGTCCTGCGCGAGCTGGTGGCCAGCATTGATAAATTCTACGAAAACTAAGTATTGAAACGATATCAAGGAGAAAACCAACCATGAAAGTGATTCTGCTGCAAGATGTCAAAGGTCAGGGCAAGAAGGGCCAGCTGCTGGACGTGTCCGACGGCTATGCCCGCAACTTCCTGCTGCCCCGGAAGCTGGCCCAGGAGGCCACTGCCGACAATATCAACACCATGAAAATGAACGACAAGGCCGCCCAGGAAAAGCGCCAGAAGGAGCGGGAGCAGGCTCTGGCCCTGAGCAAGGTTCTGAAGGAAATGACTCTGGTGGTCACGGCCAAGGGCGGCGGCGCGGGCCGTCTGTTCGGCTCCGTCACCAACGCGGAAATTGCCGACGCCCTGGAAAAACAGCACAAAATCCAGCTGGACAAGCGCAAGATTGTCCTGAAGGAGCCCATCAAGAACGTGGGAACCTACACCGTCACCTGCAAGCTGGGCTACGAAGTCAACGCCGATCTGACGGTGGAGATCAAGGAAGCGTAACGACGGAACGCCTCCTTGTGCCCCCTCCCCAGGGGGCTGGCAGGCCGAAGGCCTGACTGGGGGTTGTATCGACGAGCAGTTTTCGGTTCAACGATACAACAGCCAGTATGCAGCAACCCTCCGGCCTGCTTTGCAGGCCACCCCCCTGGAGAGGGGGGACGAGGGCCTCTGCGCAATTTCTTCATTTCCCAAGTCCGGAGGTTCCTATGGAAGAAGAACTGCTTTCCCGGCAGCTGCCGCACTCTTTGGAGGCGGAGCAATCGGTGCTGGGCTCCATGCTCATTGACAGCCGCTGTGTGGCGGAGGTCATCGGGATGCTGCGGCCCGACGATTTTTTCCTGCAGCAGAATAGGGAAATCTACGAGACGATCTACACCATGTTCAACTTCTCCGAGATCATCGACCCGGTGACGGTGCTGGAGAAGCTGAAGCAGCGGGGCGTGGGGGACGAAAAAACGGCCAATTACCTCATGCAGCTCATGGAGATCACCCCCACGGCCGCCAATGTGGCCCAGTATGCATCCATCGTCAAGGATAAGGCCCTGATGCGCAATCTGGCCGTGGCCGCCGGAGATATCCGCGAGACGGTGTTTGAGGGCGTGGGAACCGCCTCGGAGATCATGGAGAACGCCGAGAAGAAGATCTATGCCCTGCGCAGCGGCAATTCAGGCGACAGCCTGCAGCACATCGGCATGGTGCTGGTCAACGTCTTCGACCGCCTGGACGAGCTGAGCCAGTCGGACAACGCTTTCCCCGGCCTGTCCACGGGCCTGCGGGATCTGGACGCCAAGATCAACGGCCTGAACAAGTCCGATCTGCTGCTGATTGCCGCCCGTCCCGGTATGGGCAAGACCTCCATCGCGTTGAATATCGCCCTGGCCGTGGCCAAGAAAACCGATAAAACCGTGGCCTTCTTCTCCCTGGAAATGTCCCGGGAGCAGCTGGCCATGCGCCTGTTGTCCAACGAGAGCTTCGTGGACAACCAGAAGCTGGTCACCGGCAAGCTGACGGAGGAGGAGTGGACGAAAATCGGCATTGCCTCCTCGGCCCTGAGCCAGACCGACATCCGGGTGGACGACAATCCCTCCATTTCCGTGGCGGAGATGAACGCCAAGTGCCGCCGCCTGGACAATCTGGGCCTGGTGCTCATCGACTATCTGCAGCTGATGACCTCCGCCGGTATGGGGCAAAGCTCCAACAACGCCAACCGTGTCCAGGTGGTCAGCGACATCTCCCGGGCCCTGAAAATCATGGCCAAGGAGCTGAACGTGCCCGTGATCTGCCTGAGCCAGCTGAGCCGTGCCAACGAAAGCCGTACGGATAAGCGGCCCATGCTGTCGGACCTGCGCGAATCCGGCGCCATTGAGCAGGACGCCGACGAGGTGCTGTTTATCTACCGCGACGACTATTACAATCCCAATTCGGAAGAGAAAAATGTGGCAGAGATCATCGTGGCCAAGAACCGCCACGGGGAAACCGGCACCGTCAAGGTCCAGTGGCTGCCCCAGTTCACCACCTTCGCAGACCGGGAGTGGAAGCACAGTGAGGGATAAGGTTCTGGATTGGTGCCGCCGGGAGGGACTGCTGGAGCCGGGCGGCCGGGTGGTCTGCGCCGTCTCCGGCGGAGCGGACTCCGTGGCCATGCTCCATTGCTTGCTGTCCCTGCGGGAAACCCTGGGAATCCGGCTGACGGCGGCCCATTACAACCACTGCCTGCGGGGAGCGGACTCTGAGGAGGACGAGGCCTTCGTCCGCAGGCTGTGCGCTTCCTGGGAGATTCCCCTGACCGTGGGACGGGGAGAGGTGGCGGCCCGGTCGGCCGAAACCGGGGAGAGCATCGAGGAAGCGGCCCGCCGGATGCGCTATGCCTTTCTGCTGGCTCAGCCGGGCCTGGTGGCCGTGGCTCACAACGCCGACGACCAGGTGGAGACGGTGCTGCTGAACCTGATCCGCGGCACGGGACTGCGTGGCCTGGCGGCCATGGCGCCCCGGCAGGGGCGGATCGTTCGCCCGCTGCTGTCCGTGACCCGGCAGGAGATCGAAGCCTATCTGGCGGAGCAGAACCTGCCCCACCGGGAGGACGGGAGCAACGGGGAAGACGACGCCCTGCGCAACCGCCTGCGCCACCATGTGACGCCTCTTCTGCGGCAGGAGAACCCCAATCTGGCCGGAACCGTGGGCCGCATGACGGCCCTGCTGCGCCAGGACGAGGCGTTCCTCCGGGAACAGACCCAGGCCCTGCTGGAGCGGGCTGCCGGGCCAGAGGGCTGCGACTGCCGGGTGCTGCGGGAGGCATCCCCGGTGCTGCGCCGCCGGGCCATCCGGGAGATTCTGGAGATTCCCAAGCCCTCCATGGCCCATGTGGAAGCGGTGGAGCAGCTGCTGTGGGACTTGTCCGGCACTGCGGCCGTGACGCTGCCCGGGAACCTGGAAGCCAGGAGAACCTACGGCTTTCTGCGGCTGGAGCGGAACGAACCGTCCCGCCGCTTCGCACCGGTGACCCTGCGTCCGGGAGAAACGGCGGCGCTGCCGGAGGCGGAGCTGACTGTTTCCGTGGAAGGACCTGTTTTTTTGGAAAAAACCGTGGATTCCATGTCCACTTTTGCTCTGAAATGTGATATGATAAGTCCAAATCCCATCATCTGTGTCCGTCCCCGGGAGCCGGGAGACCGGCTGCGTCTGCCAGGCGGATGCAAGTCCGTCAAGCGGCTGATGATCGACCGGAAAATCCCGGCGGCCCGCCGGGAAATCACGCCGGTAATCACGGATGGGACGGCAATTCTGGCAGTATATGGTCTGGGGGCAGATCCCCTATGGACAGCCCGGCTGGGAGACCGGGCCCTGATTGTAAAATTGAAATGGTGCAGAGGAGAGAAAAGCCATGATTAACAAAATGGATATGCTGGAGGATATTGAACAGGTTCTTGTCAGCCAGGAGGACATCCAGAAGCGAATCAAAGAGGTGGGCGCGCAGATCAGCGAGGATTACCGCGGCAAATGCCCCATCCTGGTGGGCGTTCTGAAGGGCGTGGTGCCGTTTTACGCCGCCATGGCCCAGGCCATCACCATCCCGCTGCAGGAGGACTTCATGTGCGTCACGTCCTATGAGGGCGGCACGGCTTCCACGGGCAAGCTGACCTTCCGCAAGGACATCGACCACGATATCCAGGGCCGGGACGTGCTGATCCTGGAGGATATCCTGGATTCCGGCCGGACGCTGAAGCTGATTGTGGACATGTTCCGGGCCAGAAATCCCCGGTCCGTGAAGATCTGCACGCTGCTGGACAAGCCCAGCGGCCGTCAGGAGGATCTGCAGGCGGATTACGTCTGCTTCACCATCCCGGATGCCTTTGTGGTGGGTTACGGCCTGGATTATGAAGATTATTACCGCAATCTGCCCTTCGTGGGCGTGCTGAAGCCCAGCGTGTATCAGGATAAGTAAGGAGAAACGCGTTTGAAAAAGCAAATGAATCCCATGGGGATGCTGGCCTATCTGGGGGTTTTGGTGCTGCTTCTGCTGGTGCTGTCCCAGGTGCTGGCTCCCGCAGCGGGCGACCAGCTGACCTATGCCCAGGTGGTGGAGCTGTTTGAAGCCGGTGATGTGCGGAAATTCTCCCTGACCTCCGATGGCGATCTGACCATGGAGCTGTATTCCAAGGGGGAAGGGCAGACTGCTTCGGCCAGTATCGGCAGCACGGAGCAGTTTCACCAGGATCTGGACAGCCTGATCCGCCAACAGGCGGCAGACGGCACCCTGGAGGACTATGACTATCCCCCTGCCCGGGAGACCATCAACTGGGCGGTGATTTTGCCCTATCTGATTCTGGGCCTGGTGCTGGTCTATGCCATCGTCGTGATGATAAACCGTTCCAACGGCGGACAGAACTCCATGGCGAAGTTCTCCAAGGCCAACGCCCGGACCGGCAGCGCCGGAAGCCGCCGGGTGACTTTTGCCGATGTGGCCGGCGCCGATGAGGAGAAGGAGGAACTGCGGGAAATCGTGGAATTCCTCCAGGATCCGGCCCGGTTTACCAGCCTGGGCGCCAGGATTCCCAAGGGAATCCTGCTGGTCGGCCCTCCCGGCACCGGCAAGACTCTCCTGGCCCGGGCAGTGGCCGGGGAAGCCGGCGTGCAGTTTTTGTCCATCTCCGGCTCCGACTTTGTGGAGCTGTATGTGGGCGTGGGCGCAGGACGTGTCCGGGATCTGTTTGAGCAGGCCAAGAAAATGGCGCCCGCCATCATCTTCATTGACGAAATCGACGCCGTGGGACGCCGCCGGGGCGCCGGTCTGGGCGGCGGCCACGATGAACGGGAGCAGACCCTGAATCAGCTCCTGGTGGAAATGGACGGCTTCGGCAAGAACGAGGGCGTCATCGTCATGGCTGCCACCAACCGCCAGGACATCCTGGATCCGGCACTGCTGCGTCCCGGCCGGTTCGACCGGCAGATCTATGTGGGACGCCCCGATTGGCGGGGCCGGGAGGCCATTCTGAAGGTTCACGCCAAGGATAAGCCGTTGGCGGAGGACGTCAACCTGGCCAATCTGGCCAAGGCGACGGCGGGCTTCACCGGTGCGGATCTGGAGAACCTGCTCAACGAGGCGGCGCTGCTGGCCGCCCGGGAGAAGCAGCGCTTCCTGACCAACCGCAACCTGGAGGACGCCATGCTCAAGGTCATCGCCGGCCCGGAGAAGCGCAGCCGGGTGGTCAGCCCCCACGAGCGGCGGCTGACGGCCATCCACGAGGCGGGCCACGCCGTGGTCATGTACCACCTGCCCACCCACGACCCTGTGCATCAGATTACCATTATTCCCCGGGGCGGCGCCGGCGGTATGACCATCAGTCTGCCCACCGATGACCAGAGCTATCTGTCCCGCAACGAAATGTTCGAGCAGATTGTCTCTCTGCTGGGCGGCCGGGTGGCGGAGCAGCTGGTTCTGGAGGACATTTCCACCGGCGCTTCCAATGATATCCAACGGGCCACGGCCATCGCCCGGGATATGGTCAGCAAATACGGCATGAGCCGGCGCCTGGGCACCGTGTCCTACGGCAGCGACGGCGAAGTGTTTATCGGCCGCGATTATGAAAAATCCAAGTCCTACTCCGAAAAAGTGGCCGGGGACATCGACGAAGAGGTCAAGGCCATCATTGACCAGGCCTATGAGCGGTGTACCCAGCTGCTGCAGGAGAACATGGACAAGCTGCAGAAGGTGGCCGACAACCTGCTGCAGAATGAGACCATGGATCGTGCAGCCTTTGAAACTATCATGAAAGAGGATTGAATATGGAACTGAAAACTATCCTGTCCCACTGTGACCACACCCTCCTGGCGCAGACTGCCACCTGGGAGGAAATCCGGGCGATCTGCGACGACGGCATGAAGTACAAGACCGCCTCCGTCTGCATTCCGGCTTCCTATGTGAAGCAGGCCAAGGACTATGTAGGCGACCGTCTGGCCATCTGCACCGTCATCGGCTTCCCCAACGGCTATTCCACCACGGCCACCAAGTGCTTTGAGACCCGGGACGCCGTGGCCAACGGCGCCGATGAAATCGACATGGTCATCAACATCGGCTGGGCCAAGGACTGCCGGTGGGACGATCTGCTGGCGGAAATCAAGGCCATCAAGGAGGCCTGCCAGGGCAAGCTGCTGAAGGTCATCATCGAGACCTGCCTGCTGACCGACGAGGAAAAGGTCAAGCTGTGCGAGATCGTCTCCGCCTCCGGCGCGGAGTATATCAAGACCTCCACGGGCTTCTCCAAGGCCGGCGCCACCTTCCACGATGTGGAGCTGTTCGCCGCCCATGTGGCGCCCCATGTGAAGATCAAGGCTGCCGGCGG
>JAEDJR010000029.1 GCA_016296235.1 Oscillospiraceae bacterium | reverse complement strand
CCGGCCATAGGGTGAACGCCCAACTGCTTGAGATGCTGTTCCGCAGCCGCCAGCTCCCGGCACAGAGCTTTGGCGTTTTTGCAGGCCCGGTAGGGCTGGGGCTGCCAGAGATAGACCGGCTGACCGTCCAGAAGCGCCCGGCACACGGGGTCAGACGGCATATGCAGCAGATCCCCGGGGGACAGTACGCCCAGCACCACGGCCTCATAGGGCGGCTGTGTTACATAGCAATAGGGGCTGTCCCACTCCGGCGGTTGACCGATGAGCAGGGCTCGGGGCTTCCACTCCTCCAGCCGCTGCCAGACCGCGTCGGTCAGCTGATCCAGATTCATCGGAGAATCATCCCCAGATCGCCTTTTTGAAAGCCGCAGGCGTTGGCCTCATCGTAATCCAGATGGGCGTAGGTCCGGAAGCTGGGGCTGACCCGGACGGCCACGTCTTCAAAAACCACCGGGCGGCCGGTGAGGGCCTTCAGCCGTACCACATCTCCGTCGGCCACGTTCTGCAGGGCCGCGTCCTCCGGGGACATGTGGATGTGCCGTTGGGCGGCCATGACGCCCTGGGGCAGGGACAGAGTGCCCTGGGGGCCGATGAGCGTGACGCCGGGGGTTCCTGCCACGTCGCCGGACAGCCGCACGGGGGGCGTAATGCCCAGAACCCTGGCGTCGGTCAGAGAAATCTCCACCTGAGCCTGGGAACGGCAGGGGCCCAGCACCGCCACGCCGTCCTGCTTCCCCTTGGGGCCGGCGATGGTGACCCGCTCCGCCGCCAGATACTGTCCCGGCTGGGACAGAGGCCGTTCCGGCGTCAGGTCGTGGCCGAAAAGAACCTGGGCCTGCTCCCGGGTTACATGGACATGGCGGCCCGAGGCCTCCAGCTCCACGAACAGCCGCCGCTGCAGCTGCTCCGCAAGCTGTTCCAGTTCAAGAGACATGGGGTGTGTCCTCCTTTTTCATGCGGATCATCAAAATCCAGAACAGGCTGCTGAGCCGGTTGAGTACCAGCAGCAGATCGGGACGGGTGCAGACGCCGTCCCGGTCCCGGAACGCCTCGTAGGCCGCCAGCTCCGTTTTTCGCACCTGGGTGCGCAGACGGTTCAGGGTCAGCAGCATCCGGCTGTCGGAGGCTGCGGGCATAAAGTGGGGCAGGTCAAAATACTTCTGGGGGAAGTGGCTCTGCTCCCGCAGCTGCTCCGGGGTCAGACCGCAGAGGGTCTCCTGCCTGACCGGCTCCTCCAGCACGTCGCAGCGGATGAGGTTCCGGACGGCCTGCAGGATTTCCTCCAGCTGCCCGGCGGTCTCCGCGCGGCCCTCGTCCAGAGCCAGACGTCCGGCCAGAAGCAGCTCTGCCTCCAGTTCATCCACCAGGCCCCGGAAGATGATCCGCGGATGGTTCTTCGGCACCAGCACATCCGCCCGCAGATGGGTCATGTGCTCCGGCTTTTCCGTCAGGGTTCCGCCGGCGGGGGTATGATAGACCGTGGGCTTGGCCAGACTGGCCGGCAGAATCTCCACCTGATCCTGGTGCAGCCATTCCCGGGCCGAGGGCGTCAGGTGATCTCCCGGGGCCAGGTAGAACACCCGCTTGCCGTCCCGCACCCGCACGTTGGCCCGGACGCTGTCCTGGGTATAGACTGCCATGGTCAGGCCTTGGGTTCAGGGGCCTGGCCCGGTTTGCCCTTGGGGAGAATGGCGTCCACTTCGGCGTGGGGCCGGGGAATCACATGGACGGAAATCAGCTCGCCCACTTTTTCCGCGGCAGCGGCGCCGGCGTCGGTGGCAGCCTTGACCGCGCCCACATCGCCCCGGACCATGACGGTCACCAGACCGCCGCCCACCTGCTCCTTGCCCACCAGATTCACGTTGGCGGATTTTACCATGGCGTCGGCGGCCTCGATGGCCCCCACCAGACCTTTGGTCTCCACCATGCCCAATGCGTTGGTATTGATCATTTGTTTCCAGCTCCTATCGTATGATTTGAATTACATCAGCTTTTGCAGCAGCTTTTGCGTCAGCAGCTCCACCAGCTGGTCGTCTGCTTTGGGGAGTACAGCGTTAGTATGCGCCGGGGCGTCGTTCTTATGCCCCCAGGCCACCCGGCGGATGTTAATCAGATCCAGGGGGCCGATGTTGTTGCTGGAGGAGCTGCCGCCGACGGCGCCGCAGCCCAGAGTCAGGGCAGGGAAGAGGCCGGTGGTGGCGCCGATGCCGCCCAGGGCCGCCGGGGTGTTGACCAGGAACCGGGATACGGGCACCTCCAGGGCAAAGCGGCGGATGACGGCTTCGTCTTTGGCGTGGATCACAAAGGTGTGGCCGCTGCCCTCGTGGTTCAGAATCTCGCAGGCCAGGGTAAGGGCCTGATCCTGATTTTCCACCACATATAGTCCCAGCACCGGGCAGAGCTTTTCCATGGAATAGGGGAATTCCGCGCCGGCGCCCCGTTCCCGGGCAATCAGCACCTTTGCCTGCCGGGCGGAGGCGTCGAGACCGGCCAGTTGGGCGATTTCCGACGCCGGTTTTCCCACCAGCTTGGGGTTCATGGTTCCGTTGCTGCGGAACAGGTGGGCAGCCAGCTTCTTTCCGTCTGCTTCGCTGAGGATGCAGCAGCCCTGGCGCACCAGCTCGGCCTCCGCCGCTTTGGCGTTGGACGATTCCAGAATGATGCTCTGCTCCGAGGCGCAGACGGTGCCGTTGTCAAAGGTTTTAGAGCGGATGATGTCCGCCACGGCCTGCCTGAGGTCACAGCCGGGATGCAGGTAGGCCGGACCGTTGCCGGCCCCCACGCCGATGGCCGGGGTGCCGGAGGAATAGGCCGCCCGCACCATGGCTCCACCGCCGGTGGCCAGGATCAGCTTGACCTTGGGATGCTTCATGAGCTCGTCCACGGCGTCCATGGTGGGGATGCTGATGCAGCCGATGGCCCCCTTGGGGCAGCCGGCGGACTCTGCGGCCTGGGCCATGAGCTGTGCCGCCCGCAGGGAGCAGGCCTTTGCCCCCGGATGGGGCGAAAATACGATGGTGTTGCCGCCCTTCAGGGCGATCATGGATTTGTAGATCACCGTGGAGGTGGGATTGGTGGAGGGCGCGATGCCGGCGATGACGCCCACGGGCACGCCCACGTCCCAGACCTGTTGTTCCGGGTCTTTTCGCAGGATGCCCACGGTTTTCAGATCCTTGACGGCCTCCCACAGGGTTTTGGAGGCGAATTCATTTTTAATGACCTTGTCCGGCACGCTGCCGAAGCCCGTTTCTGCCTGGGCCTGCTCCGCCAGCTCCCGGGCATGGCGTTGACCCGCCTGGGCCATGGCCAGGACAATCCGGTCGATGGCGTCCTGGTTCAGGGTTCGCAGAACCTTCTGGGCTTCTGCGGCCGCTTCCACCAGATCCCGAACCTCCTGGCGGCTTTTCAGATCTTTTGCCAGTTCCATTTACATTCCTCCCAAATCCTTCGGCTGCCGGGCCAGGTCTGTCACCGCTTCGGCAAAGGCGTCGCAGGCGGCCCGGCAGGCGCTCTGGGTACCCGTCAGCAGGCCACCGGCAAAGTTGGTCTCCGTGGGCGGCTCAAAGAACTGCGTCAGCTCCACGTCCGACGCCTTCAGGGCCGCATCCAACCCCACGATGGCCTCCACCGGCGGCGCAATCAGATAGGCAATGGCCTGCCCCACGGGCACATGGGCCACCCCGGACAGGTAGCTGCCGGTGCGGGAGACGCAGTGGGCCAGATAGACCACATTTCCTGCTTCGTTGGCCGTCCGGAAGCCCGCGCCGCTTTCCAGAAAGGCTTCAGCGCCCCGCAGGCCGCTGGCGACTTCTGCCGGGGTGGGGCCTGCCAGGATGCCGATGACCTCTCCGGCCAGACCGGTGGAGGCGTTGGCTGCGCCGGCATAGAGACTCCTGGCGTAGAGCACCTCCACATTGGAGGTCTTGGTGGCCTCGTCCAGGGCGATATAGGTCATGTCGTCGCTGTCGGTGGAAATCAGGCCAATGGCGCGGCAGTTGTCCCGCAGCCCCAGGGCCTGTGCCAGACCGGGGCTTACATTGGGAATCAGACGCAGGGTCAGAATGCGGACAGGCAGTGTTTCTCCGATCATGGCGTCACCTCAGATCAATGCCGGAGGCTTTTTTCTCCAGCATGGTGTGCATCAGCTCCGCGATGTGGGCACCTGCCTCCACGGCGGGCGTACCCTGCCTGTGGATGTTGGACACCACGGTGCGCTTGGATTCCGGAATGCCGGGATAGGGCTTGTAGGTGATATAGGCCGACATGGACTCGCTGGTGGCCAGGCCCGGCCGCTCTCCCACCAGCATACAGATCAGCTCCGCACCGGTCAGCTGGCCGATGTGATCCATGGAGCCCACCCGGGCGTACTGGATAAACAGGCTTTTGCCCGGCTCGATGCCGTAGGATTTGAGACCCTGCCGGATGGCGGCAGTGCAGTCCATGGCGTTGGCCGTGATGGCGTTGGAGGAAAGCCCGTCGCCGATGACCAGCAGAACCCGGGGATTCTGCCCGCAGACCCGGCGGATCAGATCCTGGTTCTTCTGGTCGAATTTCCGGCCCAGATCCGGCCGGGTGAGATATTGATCCTTGTCCTTGCACATGGTCTGGACAAAGGGAAGATCGTTGTTCTGATAAAACGACCGGTCCACCAGGGAAAAGACGCTGTCCTGGGCGGCGGCGTGATCGGCCCGGAAGCGCAGCATGGAGAGAGTTTTGTACCGGGCGCCGCAGCGGCCCAGGCCCAGACGGGCCGGGGTTTTGCGCTTCAGGCGCAGAAAGGCTTCTCCGTTTTCCGGATGCTCCACCAGGTATTCCTGCCGCAGATCCAGCTTGGTCAGATCCGGCAGGCTTTCCCCGCTGTCCCGGGACGGAACCGGAGCGGGCTCCACGGGCTGTTCCAGCTCCCGCAGCAGCTGGGCCACCATCTGTTTCAGTTCCTGTTTATCCATGGCGCGCCTCCTTCAGCAGCACAGAGCCGTCGCCGGCCTTGGGCGTCAGCTTTCCGTTTTCCACAAAGCCCATCTGTTCCAGCCAGCGCTGGAAGGGGGCAATGGCCGTCAGACCGAAAATCTCCCGCAGAGCAGCCGTATCCCGGAAGCCGGTGGTCTGGTAGTTGAGCATGATATCGTCCCCGTGGGGAATGCCCATGAAATAGTTGCAGCCGGCGGCTGTCAGCAGGGCGGCCAGGTTCTCGATGTCGTTCTGGTCGGCCTTCATATGATTGGTGTAGCAGGCGTCGCAGCCCATGGGAATGCCGGACAGCTTGCCCATAAAGTGATCCTCCAGACCGGCACGAATGACCTGCCGGGCGTCGTAGAGATACTCCGGACCGATGAAGCCCACCACGGTGTTCACCAGGAAGGGCTGATAGCGCCGGGCAAAGCCGTAGCACCGGGCCTCCATGGTCACCTGGTCGGCGCCGTGGTGGGCCTCGGAGGACAGCTCCGAGCCCTGGCCGGTCTCAAAATACATGACGTTGGGGCCGGTGGCAGTGCCCTGGTGCAGCGCCAGCTGCCGGGCCTCCTCCAGAAGTCCGCCGGTGATGCCGAAGGCCTCGTTGCCTTTCTGGCTGCCGGCGATGGACTGGAAGATCAGATCCGCCGGCGCACCCTTTTGGATGGCGTCCATCTGCGTGGTCACATGGCCCAGGACGCAGATCTGGGTGGGAATCTCCCAGCGCTGCTTCATGTTGTCGAACAGCCGGAGAATCTGGCTCAGCCGCTCCACGGAGTCCGTCACCGGGTTCAGACCCAGGACCGCGTCGCCTGCGCCGAAGCTCAGTCCCTCTGCCAGAGAGGCCAGAATGCCGTCGGGATCGTCGGTGGTGTGGTTGGGCTGCAGGCGGCAGCTGAGGGTGCCGGGCAGGCCGATGGTGGTGTTGCAGTGGGCGGTGATGCGGATTTTGGACGCCGCGTAGATCAGATCCAGGTTGCTCATGAGCTTGCACACGGCGGCAATCATCTCGGAGGTCAGACCCCGGGAGACATGGCGGATCTGGGCTTCCGTGGTGTCCTCGGACAAAAGCCATTCCCGCAGCTGGGAGACGGTCCAGCCTTTGACGCTCTGATAGACCGGCTCGTTGAGATCGTCCTGGATGATGCGGGTGACCTCGTCTTCTTCGTAGGGAACCACGGGATTCTCCCGCAGGTCCGCTAGGGTCAGCTCCGCCAGCACGGCTTTGGCGGCAATGCGCTCTTCGGCGTTTTCCGCCGCGATACCGGCCAGTTTGTCACCGGATTTTTCCTCGTTGGCCTTGGCCAGAACCTCCTTGATGGAGGAGAACGCGTAGGTATGGCCGAAGAGTTGGGTTTTTAAGATCAAGAAAAAGCCTCCTTGCAATGGATATTGAACCGGAAGAGAGATTCATTGGAATGCCAGTGTTTTGATGACGACGGGCAATGCGGCGCCGCTGCCGATGGGGGCGGCGATGTCCAGATAGCTGCCCTCGGGGATGTGGAGCCCGTCCAGGCAGACCAGCCGGGTCTGCGGCCCCAGACGCAGCCGTAATGCCTGCCCCAGGGCCTTGCCCATGTCCTGCTCCAGAGCGACCACCACCGGCTGCCGGTTGGAGCCGACGCCGGCAGCGATGCCGTCCGCCAGACGGGAAACGTCGGCATAGGATGGGTTTGCCAGTCCCCGCAGAGCCAGAGCCGCCGGCTCATCCCCGAACAGCGCCAGCTTGTTCCGGACGGTTTCCCCCAACTGCGGCGCCGCGTATGCTGCCTCCCGGTCGGACAGGGAGGCCACCGGCAGGTTCTGGAGGGGAAAGGAGACGCCGCCGTAGGCGATGGTGCTGCCGGACAGCTCCGTGGCATGACTGCCTGCGCCGATGACCGTGGCCCGGATGGTCTCCTTGCCCAGAACATAGGGGCCGCCGCAGAGCGCAGAGCGGCGGATGGCCCTTGCCAGGAGCACCCCCAGGTCGCCGTATTGGAGCCAGGGCGTGTCCGGGTTTGCCATGCAGTCGGCCACGCCGCCGGAGAAGGAAAGCACCGGAGTCTGAGGCGGCAGGGAGACGGCCTTGTCCGTGAGAAACCGCCGGAGGCAGTCCGAGGCCGGCCGGAACCCCACCGCTTCCTCCAGAGCCTGGATCAGAACATCCAGAAGGGGTTCCAGGGACTCTGGTGTGGGAATGTCCCCCGGAGACGGCGCATGGGTTCCGGCCAGGACAGGGGAGACGTAGGTGACGGCGCCGCTGTGGTCGAATTTCAGCAGCCGGCCGCCCACGTTGAGACAGCCGGTGTCCGCCAGATGTCCCTCCGGGTCGAACAGGGCCAGATTGGAGGTGCCGCCGCCGATGTCCAGATGCAGCACATATTGCCCGTGGGCCTTGGCATACTGATCCGCCCCCGCGCCCTTGGCCGCCAGAACGCTCTCCAGGGCGGGGCCGGCGGTGGCTACCACAAAATCTCCGGCCAGCTCCGACAGAGCCTTGAGCACCTGCCGGGCATTTTCCTTCCGGGCCGTCTCACCGGTGATGATGACCGCGCCGGTCTGCACCTGCTGGGGGGCGATTCCCGCCCAGTCGTACTCGTCCCGGATCAGCTGCCCGATGGCTTCGGCATCCAGGGTATCGGCGGACAGCAGGGGGGTGAAGTGGATGGGACTGCGGTAGAGAATTTCCCGCTCCCGGATTTCCATCTTCGGAATGGTGAAGGGGGCGGCGGTGTTCTCCACCTGCAGCCGGGAGACGATCATCTGGGTGGTGGTGGTTCCCAGATCGATGCCCACGGATAACATCGCTTCGCTCATGGGGCCACCACCTTGCACAATTGCAGCAGACCTGCTTCCGTGACGGGCACCGGATTGGTCCGGCAGCAGGCGTCCGCCAGGGCGGCCGTTACAACCTGCGCCCGCTTTTCCTCCCACTGGGCGGCGGTGACGCCGGCCTGTCCCAGGGTTTCCGGCAGATGCAGCTGCTTTCGCAGCCGGACGATGGCGGCGCTGAGATTGCGCACGGCCAGCCGGTCCGTGGCGGACGGCAAACCGCAGAGCCGTGCCAGGCAGGCGTACTTCTCCTGCGCTACCGGGGCGTTGTAAGAAAGAACGGACGGCAGCAGCATGGCGCACAGGCGGCCGTGGGGAATGTGGAACGCGCCGCCCAGGGCGTGGGCCAGGGCATGGCAGACGCCCAGACCGGCGTTGTCAAAGGCCATGCCCGCCATGGAAGCCGCCTCGTGGAGCCGGAGCCGGACGCTGCGGTCGCCCTGATAGGAGGCAGGCAGCAGCGCCAATGCCCTTCGGGCCCCTTCAAAGGCCAGAGCGTCGGTAAAGCCGCTGGCGCCGGCAGCGGCCAGGGCCTCCAGACAGTGGGCCAGCAGATCCATGCCCGTATCGGCGATCAGAGAGGGCGGCAGACCGTTCAGGAGACTGTCGTCCAGAATGGCTGCGTCCGGCCGCAGGCTGGGATCCACCAGGGGATGCTTGACGCCGTCGTGGGTCAGAATGGAAAAGGAGGTCATCTCCGAGCCGCTGCCGGAGGTGGTGGGGATGGCCACAAAGGTCATGGGCTGGTCGGATGCCATGCGGATGGCCTTGGCGCAGTCCATGGGGCTGCCGCCGCCCAGGGCGATCAGCAGTTGGGGCCGGAATTGGGCGCAAAGGGCCGCCCCTTCCGCCGCCAGAGAGGCCGGTGGGTCGGGCACCACATTGTCAAATATCCGCACCTCCGCCCCGGGCACCCGGCGGCCGACTTCCAGAGCGGTGCCGTTTTTGGAAAAGAAGGAATCGGTCACCACCAGAACCCGCTGGGCCTGAATCCCGCCCAGGGCATCCAAAGCGCCTGCTCCCAGATAGAGCTTGGTTGGACAGTGAAAGAGTTGCATATGTCTCCGCCCCCTTGTTCATCTCGAGTAAACGCTGCTTGCTTCCTGCCGTGGCAATCCGCTCCCCATTAAGCAGTATGTTTTCCTGGAAACCCATTCAAATTGGAATGCGCTTCGCTCCCCGCAATCTTTTTTGAAAGCATCACGGTGAACGAAACCTGACCGTAGGGGCGGCTATCAGCCGCCCGATGACACATCTCTCCGGATCGCGGGCGGCTGATAGCCGCCCCTACGCCCTTTTTCTCAGCAATGACATATATTGCATTGGCGTTTACTCGAGCATATTGTTTCCAGAAGAAAAGAGATTATTTATGAACTTTCACTGGAACATTGGCAAAAGAACAAAAATGTGTTATGATACAGAAAAAAGAAAAACAGGTGATTTTATGGCGCAAACAGACGTTTTGACAGGCCGCTGCCCGGGCTGCGGGGAAGAATTGGAGATTCCCGCCCATCTGAAGCAGTTTTCCTGCATGTATTGCGGCGCACGGCTGACGCCGTCGGAGCTGGTGAACGATGCGGCCGGAACGGATGAGGCTGTGGACGGTGAAGCCTGCGCGGCCTATTACCGGGCCCATGTGCTGGAGTCCATCACCAACCATCCGGGCATTGAAAAAGAGATGACCCGGTCCAATTTCGTCCCGGCCTTTGAACGCTTCAGCCGGAGCAACGAAGAGATCTTCCGGCAGCTGGATGCGGCGGCTTCTGCCGGCGCCATCACCCTGGAAGACGCGGCAGATGAATTTCTGAATCAGCTGGAGGCCCGCTGGGACCGGGAGGCCAGCTGGAAGAGATCCCGCGGCGCCGTGATGGATACGGATAAGTTCGTCATCGCCGTGTTCCTGGTGCCCATGATCCGGCGGATGGGCCTCACGACCAGCGAGGACTACTGCAAAATCCTCCAGGCCCATTGGTGCACCCGCCATCCCAAGTCTCCCTTCTACCTGGGGGATTATGAGGAGCTGGCCGGCGGCTTCCGGAAGAAATTCCTGGGCCTTTGCTTTATCACCACGGCGGTCTGCCTCCGGGAGGGAAAGCCGGACGACTGTGCGGAGCTGACGGCGTTCCGTGCCTTCCGGGACGGCTATCTGCGGGCCTGCCCCGACGGTCCGGCGCTGATTGACGAGTATTATGACGTGGCCCCCGGCATTGTCCTGCGCATCGATTTGTCCCGGGACCGGGAGGCCCGGTATGACGCCATCCGGGAGAACTGGCTGGAGCCCTGCTATGCCGATCTCCGTGCCGGCAATCTGCATAGCTGCAAGGAGCGGTATGTGGAAATGGTGCGCAGCCTGGAAAAGGAGTATCTCAGCTGAAATGGAACGGAAACCCTACCTGCACCAGGTTCATTATTACGAGACGGATCAGATGGCCATTGTCCATCATTCCAATTACATCCGCTGGTTTGAAGAGGCCCGGTGCGATTTTATGGATCAGATCGGCGTCAGCTATCAGAGCGTGGAGGCGCGCGGCATCCTCATCCCGGTGGTGGATGTCAGCTGCAGCTATCTGATCTCGGCCCGCTATGGGGATCAGATGGAAATCCGGCCCATCCTGACGCAGTATACCGGCGTGCGGATGAGCTTCCGCTATGAGGTACGCTTTGCGGCGGATGGCCGGCTGGCGGCAACGGGCACCTCGTCCCACTGCTTCCTGGATGAAGCCCGCAGGCCTGTATCCATGAAACGCAGAGACCCGGCATTCCATGCCCTGCTGGAGAGCCTGGTGGAAACAAAAACGGAGCGATAAGCCAACGCTTATCGCTCCGTTTTGATTGGAACATGGTTTTTACTGATTTGCACGGCACCCTCGTGCCCACTCTCCAGGGGGCTGGACGCCCGCAGGGCGGCCTGGGGGTTGTACCGATCAGCAATTTATCCGAAAAACGATATAATTGCAAACCCACAGCAGCCCCCAGCCTCCGCTTCGCTCCGGCAGCCCCCTAAGAAGGGGGCACAAGGGTCTGTACGAGATACCGTCAAATTCCGGATCAATGGGGTGATTAGAACAGAGGCACCACGGCGCCGTCGTAGGTGGTTTCGATGAAGCTGCGGACTTCTTCGCTCTGCAGAGCCTTGACCAGAGCCTGGATGCCTTCGTTGTTCTCGTTGCCGGCCTTGACAGCCAGAACGTTGACGTAGGCTTCAGCGGCGGCGCCGTCGGCGGCCTCCACGGCCACGGCGTCGGAGACCTTCAGACCGGCGTCAATGGCGTAGTTGCCGTTGATGACCGCCATGTCCACGTCCACCAGGGTCCGGGGCAGCTGCTGGGCTTCCATCTCCACGATGTCGTAGTTGTGGGGGTTCTCCACGATGTCATACTTGGTGGCGGACAGGCCCACGCCGTCCTTCAGCTTGATGAGGCCCTCCTGCTGCAGCAGAAGCAGGGCGCGGGCTTCGTTGGTGCCGTCGTTGGGCACGGCGATCTGAGCGCCGTCGGCCAGCTCGTCCAGGGAGGCGCACTTGCCGGCGTACAGGCCAAAGGGCTCATAGTGGATGCCGGCCACGCTGACCAGGTGGGTGCCGTGCTCCTCATTGAAATTGTTCATGTAGGTGATGTGCTGGAAGTAGTTGGCGTCCAGTTCTCCCTCTTCCACGGAGTCGTTGGGAATCACATAGTCGTTGAATTCCTTGATGACCAGGGTGTAGCCCTCTTTGGCCAACAGTTCCTTGGCGACCTCCAGAATCTCGCAGTGGGGCGCGGGGGTGGCGCCGACGGTAATGGTCTTGGATTCGGCCTTTTTGCCGCAGGCGGTCAGGGCCAGCAGCAGGCAGGCTGCCAGCAGCAGAACAGCAATTCTCTTTTTCATGATGGTTTTCTCCTTTTTTCTTTGGTATGATTGATACGCTTGTCTGTTTTCACGCAGAGAGCGGTACCGATGGATTGAATGATCTGGACCAGGATGACCAGAATGATGACGGCCACATAGAGGACCAGAATCTGGTTTCGGCCGTAGCCGCGCATGATGCTCATGGCGCCCAGACCGCCGCCGCCAATGGCACCGGCCATGGCGCCGTAGCCCAGAATGGTGATGGCGGCGTTGGTCGCTCCGTTAATCAGGCTGGGCCGGCACTCCGGCAGCAGCACCTTGGTGATAATCTGCCAGGCGGAGCAGCCCATGGCCTGGGCGGCTTCGATCACGCCCCGGTCCATTTCCCGCAGACTGGCTTCCACCAGGCGGGCCACATAGGGAGCGGCCGCCACGGTCAGAGGGACGATGGTGGCGGTGGTACCCACGGCGGTGCCGAGAATCAGACGGCTCAGGGGGAACACCAGAACCATGAGGATCAAAAAGGGGACAGAGCGCAGGAGATTGATGACGGTGTTGAGCACCTGCATGAATGCTCTGGGCAGGGGGCGGATGCCGCCTTCTTCCCCGGTGACCAGGATGATTCCCAGGGGCAGGCCAATGACATAGGCAAAGACCGCTGCCAGCAAAGGCGCGTACAGGGTTTCCCAGATGGCGAAGGGCAGGGTGGCGGGATCCAGCAGGAACTCCAGCTGATCCAGGGCTTTACTGGCACCCCAGCTTTCCAACACGGAGGCAATCTGTTCAAGCATGGTAATCCGGCACCTCCTCCACGGTGATGTTTTTCTGACTGGTGATGTAGGCCAGGGCCTTGGCAGCGTCGGCTTCGTCCGCGGGCAGGCCCAGGAGCATGGTGCCGAAGGCCCTGCCGTCAATGTTGCGGGTGTCTGCGCCCAGAATATTGGCCTTCACCCCGCAGTCGATGGCCAGAGAGGCGATCAGGGGCTGGTAGGCCGTGCCGCCGTTGAAGGCCACACGGATCACGCGGCTTTTCGGCAGCAGCTCGAAGGAAACGCCGTCGGGATAGACCAACCGGCGGCCGGCCTCCGTTCTGGGATTGGAGAAGATCTCCTCCACCGCGCCGCTCTCGGCCACCTGGCCGTGGTTCAGAATGGCGACCCGGCCGCAGATTTCCTCAATGACCTTCATATCGTGGGTGATGACCACCACGGTGATGCCCAGCCGGTGGTTGATGTCCCGGATCAGCCGCAGGATGTCCCGGGTGGTCTTGGGGTCCAGGGCGGAGGTGGCTTCGTCACACAATAGCACCTTGGGATTGGTGGCCAGGGTTCGGGCGATGGCGATGCGCTGCTTCTGGCCGCCGGACAGCTGGGCCGGGTAGGCCTTCTCCTTGTCGGCCAGATCCACAATCTGCAGCAGCTCCCTGGCCCGCGCCACAGCCTGCTTCCTGGGGGTTCCCACCAGCTCCAGGGGGAAGGTGATGTTGTCCAGGCAGGTGCGCTGCATCAGCAGGTTAAAATGCTGGAAGATCATGCCGATGGACTTCCGGGCCTGCCGCAGCTGCTTCTCGTTCAACCGGGTCAGATCCTGGCCGTCCACCAGAACCGTCCCGGCCGTGGGCCGCTCCAGCAGGTTCATACACCGGACCAGGGTGGATTTTCCGGCGCCGGACAGGCCGATGATGCCGAAAATCTCACCGGCTTCCACGGTCAGATTGATGTTTTCCAGCGCACGGACACAGTCTCCGCCGCTGCCGAACTGCTTGCTGAGTCCCCGTACCTCGATCATAGGCTGGGACATGATAACCAGCTCCTTTCTTGTTCCAAAAACAGAAAACGCCCTTGACAACCTCTGTCAAGGGCGAATCAACATCCGCGTTACCACCTTGCTTCGCCGCTTCCTCACGAAAACGGCCTCGGGGAGTACCAGCATACTCCTGCGCGATCACGGGCGCACCCGTCGCAGACTACCTATCGCCTGCGCGGCTCCCAGGCCATCTTCGGCCGGCTCTTCCGTACCCCTTTTCAGCTGCCGGGGCTCTCTGCTGCGGATCGGCGGACTTACTCTCCTGTTCCATGCCTTTGGTGTTCACTTTGGAACTGAGTATAGCGCAAAATCCCCTGCGCGTCAATAGGAAATTTTTCAACAAATATTTGCATAAAAAACAAAAACCATCTTTGCACAATCTGCAAAAATGGTGATTTTTTTCGGGAAACGCCATTGACGGCAAAAACCCGGTGTGCTATAATAATTATCCATAATGCCTAAGTGGCGGAATGGGCCGTCTGTGTCCATGATTAGTTTATCATGGATGGCAGCGGATTGCAAGACGGTTTTTTGAAAAACGTGACAACTCACCCCGGCGTGTCAAAAATACACAGAATGCAGAATCGAGTAGAAAGGCTGTGATGATCTAGAATGGCAATGGTCAAGGATGTCATGTACGGCAAGACCCTGCGAAAGAGCTATGCCAAGCATGATGACGACAAAATCATCGAGATCCCGAACCTGCTGAAGATCCAGAAGGACTCCTACGAGCGCTTCCTGGCCGAGGGCCTGAACGAGGTCTTCAAGGACGTGGACACCATTACCGACTACACCGGCAACCTGGAGCTGAGCTTCCTGGA
>JAEDJR010000204.1 GCA_016296235.1 Oscillospiraceae bacterium | reverse complement strand
CAATTGTCAATTCTAAAGACAAATCCCAATCTCCCGGTTTGCTGAGACCCGTCAATCTCGCTTCATGCGCCTACAGCAGCGCCGTCAGCAGCCAGATCAGGCCCATGGCGCCGGCGCCGCCTGCAGCCCAGAGGAGCTTCGGGAGAAGAGAAAGACGGGGCTGCTTCCGGACGCAAGCCTCCCGTGCCTGCTGCAGCAGCGCTTCCTCCGTCACGCCGCCCTGGGCCAGAACGTCGTCCCGCACCAGGAAAATCGCCTGGTCAAAAATCTTGGGATCGGGGCCCTTGACGACCACGACCTGTCTTGTAATGCCTCGAACCATGGAAGGCCTCCTTGCAATGGAATCAGGATCCCCAGGGAACAGAGGAATCCCTGCGCCCTGGGGATAGTATGGCCCGATTTCTGGAGAAACATTCCTGGATTGGGGAAAAGCTACAGAATCAGAGCTTCCTGGGGGATGGAGTCGTCGTTTTCAATCCACTCCTGCACCAGAACCACATCGTATTCGGTTTTGGTGCGGCGGATGACCACCCGTTCCAGGCCGGAGTTGATGATGAGCCGGCGGCACATGGAGCAGGAGGTGGCGTCGGAGAGCAGCTCTCCGGTGGCGGCGTCCCGGCCGGCCAGGTACAGGGTACCGCCGATGCACTCGTTGCGGGATGCGGAAATGATGGCGTTGGCTTCGGCATGAACGCTGCGGCACAGCTCATACCGTTCCCCCCGGGGGATACACAACCGTTCCCGGATGCAGCCGCCCAGCTCACTGCAGTTGGCACGCCCCCGGGGCGCGCCGTTGTAGCCGGTGGCGATGATCTCATCGTTGCGGACGATGATGGCGCCGTAATGCCGCCGCAGGCAGGTGGAACGCTCCAGCACCGTCTGAGCAATGTCCAGGTAATAATTTTCTTTGTCAATTCTCTGCATATCCTGCGCCTCCGGGTTTTTTCTTATCATATCACGGTTGGAAAAAGGGTGCAAGTCAGGAATTGATGTTTGCTTGCACAGAAGCTGTTTTTTTGCTATACTGAGCATAAACTGCGGAAGGAGGAAGGCTATGAAGAAACGTTTTTTTGCGCTGCTGCTGGTTCTGGCACTGCTGCCGGCGTCCGTGTCCGGCGCCCGGGCAACGGGACTGGCGTGCTTTGTCGGCGTTAATAATACCCTCACGGCCCTGTCCGGAAACGGAATGCCCTACTACGAGAACGGCGTGCTCTATATTCCCTATACGGCCTTCCACGCGGAGCCGGGCGGCGTGTTTGTGGCCTATGACGAGGTGGGAAAAACCCTGGCGTTGTCGCAGATTTATGTTCGTCTGGTCTATGATCTGGCAGCCGGAACCGTGACGGATGAAACCGGCAGCGCACAACCGGTTTCCGTATCCTACCGGGATGGCCTGCTGTATATTCCCGCGACGCAGGCTGCATCCCATTTCGGCCTGTCCGTCACGCTGCTGGAGAGTGAAAGCGGCTGCCCCATCATTCGTTTTACCGACGGCAGCCAGACTATGGACGACGCGGAGTTCACGGCCAGGTCGGAGACGCTGATTTCCCTGATTCTGGAGAACAACGGCCAGCAGCCGGGGGAGGAGGATCCGGAGAACCCCGGCCCGGACGACGGGCCCGATGGGGAGGATCCCGCCCGGGAGCAGCCTGCAACGGTGTATCTGGCCTTTGCCGGGGAAGCGGTGTCCACGGAGACCCTGGGCCATCTGCGGGCCCTGGAGCTGCAGGGCACATTTTTTCTGACTGAGGCGCAGCTGCTGGACAACGTGGAGCTGGTCCGCAGCATCTATGCGGAGGGGCACCGCATCGGCCTGGCCGTGGAGCCGGGTGCGGAAGATGTGGAAGCGGCGCTGCAGGCAGCCAACGAAGCCCTGGATGCGGCGGTGTTTGGCCGGTCGGTCTTTGCACTGCTGCCGGCGAATGTGCCGGAGCCTGCGGGCTACCGGGTGATCCGGGAACCGGAGCTTCTGCCCACGGCGGCAGACCTCCCGGCGGAACCGTCAGAACCGCAGCTGCTGATCTGCCGCAGCGGTGTTTTGGAGACGTTGGAAGCGCTGGTGGGGATGGATGCCTCCATGCCCCAGCTGCTGGAAACCTCTCGCTATTCCATTCCCCAGCCGCCTGAGCAGTAAAACGGTGAACGCCTCCCCTTGCATGAGGGGAGGCGTTCCGTTCCCGGAAAAGTATCGGTGAACAGGCAATAAAAAACCGATAATCTTCTTTCGAAGATTACCGGTTGTGGTGGAGACTACAGGACTCGAACCTGTGACCTCATGCGTGTGAAGCATGCGCTCTAACCAGCTGAGCTAAGCCTCCGTAACTTGCTTGATTATTATACACGCAGATGGTGAAAAAAGCAAGCCCTATTTTGAAAAAATTTCTGCAACAGTGCGTGCACCCTTTCTCGTGCCCCCTATGCAGGGGCTGGCACGGCGAAGCCGTGACTGGGGGTTGTATCGACAAGCATTTTTTCGAACGAACGCTGCAATTGCTGATTTGCGACAACCCCCAGCCCCTCCTGTGTAGGGGGCACGAGAGCTGCGCAGCGCTTCTAAAAAGGCGTGACCATGACGGTCACGCCTTTGACGTGTCTGATTGTGAAATTACTGTGCCAGAGCGGCGGTGTCCTTGGCGATCATCAGCTCTTCGTTGGTGGGGATGACGAAGATCTTGACCTTGGAGTCGTCGGCCTGAACCTCGGCTTCGACGCCGCGGGTCTTGTTCTTGGCGGGGTCGATCTTGACGCCCATATACTCCAGGCCATCCACCAGCTTCTCGCGCATGTCGATGGAGTTTTCGCCCACACCGGCGGTGAACACGATGGCGTCCACACCGCCCATGGCGGCAGCGTAAGCGCCGATGTCCTTCTTGACCTCATAGACGAACTTGTCCAGAGCCAGCTG
>JAEDJR010000203.1 GCA_016296235.1 Oscillospiraceae bacterium | reverse complement strand
GTGGTGACGCCCTTGAGGCCCTGCTGCTTGGCGTAGTAGGCCTGGGCGATGGCGGAATTCAGCTTGTGGCTGCCGGAGGTGTTGTTGCCCTCGAATTTATAGTAGATCTTCGCCGGCGTGCCCAGCTTTTCCTCCAGGAAGTAGGCCCGCACCAGGGGCGAGGGACGGTACATTTTGTAGAAGTCACGGATGGGCTCGGGGATTTCGATGTAGGGCGTTTCGTTGTCCAGCTCCTGGCGAATCAGCTCGTCGCAGAACACGGGACGCAGATCCTCATAGCCCATGGGCTGCAGGGTGCCGGGGTTCAGCAGCGGCGCGGGCTTGTTTTTCATATCGGCGCGGACGTTGTACCAGGCCTTGGGCATCTCCTCTTCCGTCAGGTAAATCTTGTAGGGAACTTCGTTGTGCTGTTTCATGGTGTTTTCTCCTTTCAGATTGTTTTCGGGAAAGGGATAAAAAAAGCCGCCCCTCTCCCAACACTGCGCTGGGACAAGAGCGTTTCTCCTGCGGTGCCACCCGGCTTGGTATCGACGATACCCACTTTTTGCATACCAACATATGCTGCCTTTGATAACGGAGGGCGTCTCCGTCTCGCCTACTTGTTTCCGTTCAGCTTACCCTCGCGAACCCATTCCCAAACGTCTGCATCACCGCATTCACACCACCGGCGGCTCTCTGACATGCCCGGCGCTTGGTACTCTCTTCGCTCATCGGTTTGATTGTTTTGCATTATACTCCGTGAAAGTCCGGTTGTCAAGCACCTTTTTTTGTGATATAATGCCCCAAGAAAGAGGGACTTATTTCATGAGAATCGCTGACATCCACGCACACATTTTCCCCGAACGGCTGGCGGCCAAAGCCTCCGCCTCCATCGGGAGCTTCTACGGCGCCTCCACCAGCCATGTGGCCTCCCTGGAGGTTCTGCTGGAGCAGGAAGCGCTGGCCGGCATCGGCTATACCGCCGTTTCCAGCTCGGCCACCAGCCCGGAGCAGGCCGCCCACATCAACGACTTTGTCGCCGGCTGCGCCCGGGAGCGGCCCAACCTGGTGCCCCTGGGCAGTCTCTTCCCCGGCATGGACGGCTGGGAAGCGGAGCTGGAGCGGATGCAGGCCCTGGGCATCCGGGGAATCAAAATCCACCCGGATTTTCAACGGGTCAACATCGACGAGCCGAAGGCCGTGGACATGTACCGCGCCATCGCCCGGGCCGGACTTCCGGTGCTGTTCCACATGGGCGACGCCCGGTACGACTATTCCTCCCCGGAGCGGCTGTGCAATCTGATCCGGCAGGTGCCGGATCTGGTGGCCATCGCCGCCCATTTCGGCGGCTGGCAGTCCTGGGAGCGGTCCTATGCCCACGTTCTGCCGGAGAATGTCTATTACGACACCTCCAGTAGCCTGATGTACCTGGGAAAGGAACGGGCCCTGGACTTCCTGGATAAAATGAACCCCAACCGCTTTCTCTTCGGCAGCGACTTCCCCATGTGGACGCCCGGGACAGAGCTGGAACGGTTTCTGGAGCTGGGACTGGACGGGGGCGTCCGGGACCGCATTCTCTTCGGCAATTTTGAAACACTCTTTTTACGCTAGGAGGACACCTCGATGGGTGAACACGACGGCCACCGGGAACGGCTGCGGCAGCGTTTTCTGGAACACGGTCTGGATGCCCTGCAGGATCATGAGGTTCTGGAGCTGCTGCTGTTCTACGCCGTTCCCCGCCGGGACACCAAGGAGCTGGCCTGGCGGCTGCTGCACCACTTCGGCTCCCTGTCCGCCGTGCTGGACGCATCGGCGGATGACCTGCAGCAAGTCTCCGGCATCCGGGAGCCGGCGGCTGTCCTGCTGAGCCTTATGACGCCTCTGGCCCGGCGGTATCAGATCTCCCGGACGGACAAGCGGCAGATACTCAACTCCTCCACCCGCTGCGGGGAGTTCCTGACAGGATATTTCTTCGGCTCCACAGACGAGCTGGTTTATCTGCTGTGTCTGGACGCCAAGGGGCAGTTTCTGGCCTGCCGGATGCTCCAGCACGGCAGCGCCACCTCCGCCGCCCTTTCCCTGCGCAAGGCCGCGGAGATCGCCATGTCCGCCAAGGCCAGCGCCGTTGTCCTGGCCCACAACCATCCCGGCGGCCTGGCCCTCCCCTCTCAGGCGGACTACGAAACCACCTGCCAGCTCCGGGCAGCCCTGGAGCCTCTGGGAATCCAGCTGGTGGACCACATCATCGTGGCCGACAAGGATTTTGTTTCCATGAAGGACAACGGTTTCTTCCCCTGAGCTTGACATTTTTTCCCGTTTCTTTTATAATATGCCCGAACCGCAACAACCGAACACAGGGGCGCTGGATGCACATCCGGCTGAGATTGGAAGGCAATGCCCTTTCTTGCCCCTTGACCTGATCCGGGTAATGCCGGCGTAGGAAGCTGTTTTGGAGTATTCGCATTTGCTTCGTACCGCACTACCGCCAGGTTGTGCGGTATTCTTTTTCAGGAGGCTGTTACTATGAGCAGCACAAACAAATCCCACACTGCCCTTCGCTCCCTGTGCGAAGGCGCGCTGATGATCGCCCTGGCGGAGATCCTCAGCTTCCTGCCCCTTTACAAAATGCCCTGGGGCGGCTCCGTCGATCTGGCCATGCTGCCGATATTCGTGTTCTGCGTCCGGTGGGGCTTCGGCCCCGGCCTGCTGGTCAGCGCAGCCCATGCCGTTCTGCAGACCCTGTTCGAGGGCGGCATCGCCATCGGCTGGCAGAGCATCATCGGCGACTTCCTGCTGGCCTACACCGTTCTGGGCGTGGCCGGACTGTTCTGGAAGTGCAGGGGCGGCTTCTACTGGGGCACCCTGGTGGGCTGCGCCGCCCGGTTCCTGGTGCACTATGTGGTGGGCGCCACCATCTGGGCCGAGTA
>JAEDJR010000202.1 GCA_016296235.1 Oscillospiraceae bacterium | reverse complement strand
TGACTGGGGGTTGTATCAAAAAGCAATTTTACCGAACGAACGATACAATTGCAAACTTGCAGCAACCCCCAGGCCGCCCTGCGGGCGTCCAGCCCCCTGTAAAGGGGGCACGAGGGGGTGCGCAGCACCATTTCAAATCATCCGCGCAGCGGATACCTCCATTGTCAATTGTCAATTATCAATTGTCAATTCAAAGCCAAACCCCAATTTTTCGTGGTACCGAGGAAAACTCTTTATCAGGATGCACCAAGGAGCATCGTTGCAATTCCGCAGGAGGTGTGTTATAGTTGACGCAAATTAACGCAGCGGGCCTGGATTACACGGCCCTGAACAGCGCCGTCCGCTGTTCCGAAGCCCAGTGCCGGATCACCAATTGCCTGGGCCAGCGGTTCATCGGCGCGGGGATTTCCGACAAGCAGATCACCATCGACGGTATCCCGGGCAACGCCCTGGGAGCCTATCTCAACGGCGCCGAAATCGTGGTGAACGGCAACGCCCAGGACGCCGTGGGCGACACCATGAACAAGGGCCGGATTGTCGTCCACGGCAGCGTGGGCGACGCCGCCGGCTACGCCATGCGGGGCGGCGAGATCTTCGTCCGGGACAATGCCGGCTACCGCACCGGCATCCACATGAAGGCCTACGGCGACATCCAGCCGCTGCTGGTCATCGGCGGCCGGGTGGGCAGCTTCCTGGGGGAATACCTGGCCGGCGGCCTGATCCTCGTCCTGGGCCTCCACCACGACGGCAAGAAGATCGTCAGCAACTTCCCCGGCGCCGGTATGCACGGCGGACGGATGATTCTGCGCTCCGACTGCCGGAACATCCTCTTCCCCAAGCAGGTCTCCTGCCACCCGGCGACCCAGGAGGAGCTGGCGGAAATCACCGCCCCCATCCTGACCTACTGCCGGCTCTTCGGCCGGGAGCCCCGGGAGATTCTGGACGCCCCCTTTACCGTGGTGACCCCCGACAGCCGCAATCCCTACCGCCAGATGTACGTGGCCAACTGATTCAGAAAGAGGGAAGCTTATGAACTACACCGCCCAAGAGGTTTTGCAGTACGCCCGGGAGGAGGACGTGAAATTCATCCGTCTGGCCTTCTGCGACGTGTTCGGCCGGCCCAAGAACATCTCCATCCTGGCCTCCGAGCTTCCCCGTGCCTTTGAAACCGGCATCGCCATCGACGCCTCGGCCATCGCCGGTTTTGCCGACGAGGCCCATTCCGATCTGTTCCTCCACCCCGATCCCTCCACCCTGTCGGAGCTGCCCTGGCGGTCGGAGAACGGCAAGGTGATCCGGATGTACTGCACCATCACCGATCCCGCGGGCCGGGTCTTTGAAAACGACGTCCGGAGTCTGCTCCGGCAGACCGTGGCCGACGCCAAAGCCGCCGGGGTGACCTTCGCCTTTGCCGCGGAGATGGAATTCTACCTGTTCCGCCTGGACGAAGCCGGCAATCCCACCCGGGAGCCCTTCGACCACGCGGGCTATATGGACGTGGCGCCCGACGACCGGTGCGAAAACGTCCGCCGGGAGATCTGCCTGACCCTGGAGAAGATGGGCCTGCGGCCGGAATCCTCCCACCACGAGGAGGGACCCGGCCAGAACGAGATCGACTTCCGCTATGCCGATCCCCTGACCGCCGCCGACCATGCCATGACCTTCCGGACCGTGGTCAAGGCCATCGCCGCCGGCAACGGCCTCTATGCCGACTTT
This sequence comes from Oscillospiraceae bacterium, assembly GCA_016296235.1. Lineage (GTDB taxonomy): Bacteria > Bacillota > Clostridia > Oscillospirales > Oscillospiraceae > Avoscillospira. The sequence goes on along the minus strand of JAEDJR010000202.1, from coordinate 1,198 downwards.
TCCCCCAAGCCCCTGCCGGGACAGCCGGGCAGCGGCATGCATATCAACATCTCCGTCAGCGGAAGCCCCAGAAATATGCAGTACCTGATTGCCGGAATTCTGAAGCATATCTGCGATATGACGGTGTTCCTGAACCCCACGGCCCAGTCCTATGAGCGTCTGGGCGTGCAGAAAGCGCCCCGCTACCTCTCCTGGTCCAACAACAACCGCTCCCAGCTGATTCGGGTGCCGGCCGCCGCCGGGGAGTACCGGCGGGTGGAGCTGCGCTCCCCGGACCCCATGGCCAATCCCTATCTGGCCTTCGCCCTGCTGATCCGCGCCGGTCTCGACGGCATTCAGCAGCGGCTGCTGCCCCCGGAAGAGTCCAACGTGAACCTGTTCACCGCCGACCACGAAACCCTGTCCCGCTTCGCCGTGCTGCCCCAGTCCCTGACGGCCGCAGCCCGGCAGGCGGGCGCCAGCGGCTTCATCCGGGCGCATCTCCCGGAAGCCCTGATCCGCTGCTACTGCGGCTGATTCCGGCTGCACAAGTTTCGGCAAAGGAGGGAGCAACATGGTTTTCGAGCCTCACGGCTACAGCGCCCTGGTGGTGTCCGCCCCGGGGCGGTTCAGCGACGCCCTGGCCGGGCTGCTCCCGGAGGCGGGCTGCAGCCCCGTGTGCTTCGCCGAAAACGTCGCCGCCGCCCGGCGGATCCTCCTGGACCGGAGCTTTGACTTTGTCCTGATTAACACGCCCCTGCCCGACGACTTCGGCGCCAAGCTGGCTGTGGATCTGTGCAGCAGCCGCGGCACCGTGACTTTGCTGCTGGTGCGCGCGGAGCTTTACGATGAGCAGCGGGCCAAGGTTCTGGAATCCGGCGTGTTCACCCTGTCCAAGCCCACCTCCCCCCAGATGCTCCGGCAGGCCCTGCAGTGGATGGCCTCGGCCCGGGAACGGCTGCGGGCCACAGAGCGCAGCGCCGCCACGGTGGAGGAAAAAATGGAGGAAATCCGCCTGGTCAACCGGGCAAAGTGGCTGCTGATCGAGTGTCTCGGCATGTCCGAGGCCGAGGCCCACCGCTACATCGAGAAGCAGGCCATGGACCGCTGCGTCTCCCGCCGGGAAATCGCCCGGGGCATCATCCAGACCTACGCATAACGGCCAGCCATCCTGCGGGACAGGGAGCTGCTGGAGGCCAACCGGATGGAGCTGCCCTTT
>JAEDJR010000201.1 GCA_016296235.1 Oscillospiraceae bacterium | reverse complement strand
CAGGCTCGGCTTTTTACTGGCGCTTTTCCGTATGACCGGATTGGATTACCGGGGGTTTGGGGTCCACGGCCTCCCAGGCGGGGGGCTTTTTTTCGTCCTCTTTCATCCTTTTCACCTCGCCTACAGTATGTCCGGGGCGGGGGAGATTATGCGGTTACGCGGCGGAAAAGATTTGACGGAAGGTTTCTGCCACCCGGTCCAGGCGGCCGGGAGCGAAGGGACTCTCCAGTCCCGCTTCTTCCAGGAAGGCCATAAAATAGGGCTGCTGGGTGTCCAGATTTGCCTGATACAGGGCTAGACCTTCTCCGGGGCGGTCGCACTCCAGCTGGTAGAGCTGCAGCGCGGCGTCGTTGGAGACGATGTAGCTGTAGATGTACATGGGATTGGTGTAAAAATGGGGGACGGTGATAAAATCCCAGGGGGAGAAATACTCGTCCGACAGGCCGTATTCCTCCGAGATTGTTCCGAAGAGATTGCAGAGGGCCTCCGGGGTGGGTTCTTCCAGCAGGTACATCTCCTGCTCGAACCGGGCGTAGCAGGCCTGCTCCACATAGGTGCTGAGGGAGTCGGCCATTTTGTACCGGGTCAGCGCCTGGGCCTCCGGGTGATAGGCCAGGGACAGGTACTCAAAGCCCTGGGAGAAAACCTCGGTGACGTCCACTCCCGCCATGGTGCCGCAGCTGGCATAGTCGTTGCAGAAGTGGCCAAATTCGTGGGCCAGGGCCAGACAATCGTAAGTGGTGCCGGTGGGATTGAGGAACAGGAAGGGTTCCTGGTAGCTGGGCAGATAGATCTCGAAGGAGGTGTCGTACCTGTGCGCCCCGGCTTCGATGTCATAAAGCCCCGCCTGGTCCATCAGCCCGAAAGCCTGACCAATGGTGCCGCCCATGGCGTTTGCGGCCTGGCGCACATAGTCCAGGGCCTGGTCTGGCTCGCACTCCTCCGCCTCGTCAACGTCCTCCCAGACGGTGAGATACAAAGGAACCAGGGTGTCCCGGATGCGGTCCAGATAGTCGGCCAGCGCCTGGGGGTCATAGTCCCGGTAGTAGTAACAGTCGTTGGCGAAGGCTTCGTAGGAGTCGTAGCCCGCCCAGGCGGCCATTTGATTCCGAACCTGAATCAGGTCCGCCAGGGTCTGGGCCACCTGGTCGGTGCGGAAGAAAAGCCGGCCCATCAGGGTGGTCATGCTGCGGTACTGGGTGTAATACTGACTGATAAGCCGGCTCTCCTGCTCCATCAGGTCCACCATTTCGTCGCTCCAGAAGCCTTCCCCATCGCAGCCGTCGTAGCCGTCGAAGAAGCCGCTGCCGAAGTAGCGCCATTCCAGGCTGCGGCGGCAAGGGGACTGGGCCAGGGCGGTATAGAGGGTATCCAGCATCTGCTCCACCCTGGGGCCGGAGGAGGTGCAGAAATCATTTTCCGCCTCCCAGTAGGTGTCCGTCAGGTCGGCGCTGTAGCGGATGTCCGCCAGGGCGCTGGCGGTGTAGAACCAGTCGTAGGCATCGTAGAATGCAAATACCCCATCCAGAATGGCGGAAGGATCCTTCCCCTCCGCCAGACGGCAGGCTTCCTCCAAAATCAGCTGCATCTGCTCCAGGTCCGGGCGGATGTACTCCATATCGGCGTAGGCGGTGACCGGAACATCGTCGGATTCCTTTTCCGAAAACAGATCGGAAAACAGGGAGAATCGTCCCTGGGCCCGGGCGGGAACCGGGCAGGCCAGGGAAAATACCAGCAGCAGGGAAATGATTCGGATCAATAATTTCTTCATAAGCTCAGAACAGGGGCTTGATCTTGTTCAGATACAGCCGTCGGAACAGGGTGAAGGTGACAGCGGCGCTGACCACCTCGGCAATGGGGAAGCTCCACCACACGTTGTTCACATTGCCGCTGAGGCTCAGCAGGTACGCCACCGGCAGCAGCACGAACAGCTGGCGGCACAGGGAGACAATGGTGGAATAGATGCCGTTGCCCAGGGCCTGGAAGCTGGCCCCCAGCATGATGCAGAAGGCGGCCACAGGGAAGTGGATGCTGATGATCCGCAGGGCCATGACGCCCATGGACATGAATTCTTCGGAAGGATTGAACAGGCTCAGAAGCATATCCGGCAGCAGCTGGAAGGCGGCCAGACCTGCCAGCATGAAGCAGAAGGCGGTGGCGCAGGCGATTTTCAAAGTCTTTGTCATCCGCTCCGGCCGGCGGGCGCCGTAGTTATAGGCGATGATGGAGATGGTGGCGTTGTTGATGCCGAACAGGGGCATGAAGAAGAAGCTCTGGAGCTTGTAGTAGATGCCGAACACGCCGGTGGCGGTCTCCTGGAAGCCCTGGAAGATCTGGTTCATGCCGAAATTCATCACGGAGCCGATGCTGTTCATAATCAGGGCGGGAATCCCCACGGCCAGGATGGGGCTCAGGGTTTCCTTTCTGGGCTTCAGATATTTGAGCTTCAGCATCACGTCGGGGTTATGCTTCACATTCATGTAGATGCACAACGCAGCGCCGATCCACTGGCCGATGACGGTGGCCACGGCGGCACCGGCCACGCCCATGGCGGGAACGCCGAATTTGCCGTGGATGAAGATGGGGTCCAGGATGATGTTGATCACCGCGCCGGTGGTCTGGGAGATCATGCTGTAGAAGGTTCTGCCGGAGGCCTGGAGCAGCCGCTCCCCCAGAATCTGGGTGAAGCAGCCGATGGTAAAGATGCAGCAGATGCTGGTGTAGGCGGTGCCGCCTTCCACCGTCTCCGCCACGGTGGACTGCATGGCGAAATAGGGCCGGGCCCCGAAGATGCCGAAGAGCATAAACAGTGCTACGGAGATGAGCATCAGGAAGATGCCGTTGCCGGCGGCGTAGTTGGCGCCCTCCTGGTTCTTTTCTCCCAGGCTCTTGGACAGCAGGGAGTTGACGCCCACCGC
>JAEDJR010000028.1 GCA_016296235.1 Oscillospiraceae bacterium | reverse complement strand
ATTGGCAGCTTGACACCCCTCAGGCCCTTCGGGCCAGCTCCCCTATTGTAGGGGAACCATGGGCTGCTGCGCACCAAAACCGATTGTCATCATCCCAATTTATCAAAAATAAGCATTTGTCTCAAGAAGAACACCGCATCAGGACCCCGATTGGATTGGCCTGATGCGGTGTTGTGTATGGGAAGTTGTTTCAGGGAGCGGTAATCCAGTCGTCCCAGCTGAAGCCAAAGCCGGAGCCGCCTTCTTCCGGCTCTTCCGGTTCGGCTGCCTCGGGACCTACGGTATATTCTGCGTCATACTTCTTGTATTCGCTGATGGCGCATTTCTCCGTCCGCAGGAAGTTGCCGTTGAGATCGTAGTAGTTTTTGTAGCTCCAGTAGACATAGCCGGTATGAGGCGCCTGGGTCTGTTCCCGGTAACCGGCGGGCTTGCTCTCATCCAGGATCTCCACTTCTGCATAAGGAATGGTTTCGATACACTCGCTGGTCATTTTGATGGTATAGTCGTGCTCGTTGACGCCCAGGAAGCTCATGTGGACGTAGCCGCCGGACACGGAGGCCTGGATCATAATGGGCGTCTCATTGGTGTTTTTGAACTTGAAGTCCACGGCGCCCCAATAGACCGTGGCGTCACAGCCGCTGAGCACATAGCTCACGGGATACATGTGGGGCTGCCGTTCCACGATCTGCAGATCCGCCATCAGCGCGCACATATACACCGAGGAAACCACCTGGCAGATACCGCCGCCGGCTTCCAGCTCGCTGGCGCCGCCATCGGCATAGATGATGCCTTCTTTATAGCCCTTTTCCGGGGTTCGCTCGCCCACCACGGTGTTGAAGGAAAAGACCTCTCCGGGCTGCAGCACCGTTCCGTTGATGGCCTCGCAGGCCAGGGTCAGATTGGTGGTACGGTTGGCGTTGTTGGTGTGCCAGCTGTCGTAGGAGGCCAGCACGTCGGGGAAGTGTTTGGCGTTATAATCGGCCAGGGTGACCTCCGGCTCGATGACCTGCAGGGGGATCTCAATGACCGAGCCCTCTTCCGCCAGGGCCAGCTGGGCATTGGCGGCAACCAGATCAAAACCGTATCCCACGACCTCCGCAACCACGGTTTTGGTGGTCTTGTCATAATAGGCGTTCTGGGCGGAGGTACAGTACTGTTCATAGTAGCTCTGCAGATCCACAATGTCGTAGGGGACAACGTCATAGGAGAAATTGATGTCCGACAGGTCGCCGGAGTTGTAGGCGGCCAGAACGGTATCATAGAGCTTGTCTGCGTTCAGCGTCCGGCCGTTGTAGCCCAGGTGAATGGTAATGACTGCATTTTCCTCGTCCATGGTGATGTCCGATTGTACCATCTCCCGCTGTACGTCGGCTGCCGTTTTGTCGATCAGCTCGCGGATATATGCCGTGTCCACCTGGAGAAAATCCTCCATATCCAGGATGTAGGCGGATTTTTTGCAGGCAATATAGGTTTTCAGCACCTGGAAAGCGCTGCCCTCCCGGCCGTATGCCATGGCAGTGGAAACCATGGCCTTGGTGTCCAGAGGAGAGTTGGCCATTTCCGGATCAAAGACCAGCTTCCGGTCGGGAAGCTGCACCGTCAGGGTTCGGGTGGCGTGGGTTTTGGAGAGACTCTCTTCCAGGGCCGACGCGGCTTCATCCGCAGTCATTCCGCCGATGTTGACGCCGGATACGCAGACATTGGGGAATACCGTGTTCCCGTTTTTCAGCGACACACCCCAGAAAAATGTTCCCAGGAATACCATCAATGCCGCCGCCGCGACCAGAATCCCGGCAATCAGCAAAACCCTTCCTGATTTTCGTTCATTGGTACTGATAATAATCCCTCCTTTGCGATATTCTATCAGATACAGTATAGCCCAAATGACAGTCTCAGCGCAACAACATTTCCGTGACAAAATAATTCCAGTTTGTAAACAGGCGGAAAACATTTTGTGAACAGGTCCGGAATCGGGCCATTGTCATTGGCGGAGGTCTATGATATAATAAAACCCACTGAGCGGTATTGCGCAGAAACCGGCAGATTGGAATTTGGTCAATTGACAATGTACAATTGACAATTGACAATTGTGGTGTCGCTCCGCGACAATTGAAATTCAGGGGCACAAAGGCACACCCAATCATTCCAAATCATCCGCGTAGCGGATACCTTCATTGTCAATTGTAAATTGTCAATTGTCAATTCATTTAATCAGTCCCGTAACCAAAGGAGGCTCCTATGCTGTATGGTATTCTGGCGGCGTTTGCCGCGTTCTGCGTGATTTTGGATCAGGCAACCAAGTATCTGGTCGTGGCGAACATTCCCCTGGGAGATGTGGTGCCTGTTTGGCCCGGCGTCTTCCATCTGACCCACATCCGAAACACCGGCATGGCGTTTTCTCTGCTACAGGGCGGACGGTGGTTCTTCCTGGTCATGACGCTGGCTGCCTTTGGCTTGCTGTTTGTGGCGCTGAAGAAAAAATGGGTCACCCATCCTCTGGGCCTGTGGGCCCTGGCCACCATTAGCGGCGGCGCCGTGGGAAATCTCATTGACCGGGTCCGGCTGGGCTATGTGGTGGACATGATAGAGGTGGAATTCATCCGCTTCCCCGTGTTCAACGTGGCCGACTGCTTTGTGGTCTGCGGCGCAATCCTGCTGGTGGTCTATGTGCTGTTCTTTGACAAGTCCGGGGAGGAGAAAAAACGTGCTGCTGACGGCTGACCGGACAGGGGAGCGGGCGGATGCGGCTCTGGCCCGCCTCTGCCCGGAGCTGACCCGCAGCGCCGCCCAGAAGCTCCTGGAGGAGGGAAGGGTGGTCTGCTGCGGCAAAGCGCTGAAAAAGAACGACCGGCTGACCGAGGGCGACTGCCTGGAGGTCACGCTGCCGGAGGTACAGGAGACGGCCATCGAGCCGGAAAACATCCCGCTGGACATTGTCTATGAGGATGGGGATGTCATTGTCATCAACAAGCCCAAGGGCATGGTGGTGCATCCGGCGGCGGGCCACTGGTCCGGCACCCTGGTCAACGCCCTGATGTACCATTGCCGGGATTCCCTGTCCGGCATCAACGGAGAGCTGCGGCCCGGGATTGTCCACCGCATTGACATGGATACCTCCGGCCTTTTGATTGCGGCGAAGAACGACTTTGCCCATCAGGCCCTGGCGGAGCAGCTGAAGGATCACTCCCTGGCCCGCACCTATGAATGCATCGTGGTGGGCGGCATGAAAGAGGACGCCGGCACCATCGATGCCCCCATCGGCCGTCATCCTTTGGATCGGAAGAAAATGGCCGTCACGGAGAAAAACAGCCGGGAGGCAATTACCCATTGGCAGGTGTTGGAGCGGTTCTCCGGCTATACCCATCTGCAGTGCAGACTGGAGACGGGCCGCACCCATCAGATTCGGGTGCATCTGGCGTATCGGGGCCACCCCATCGCGGGCGATATGGTCTACGGCCGGAAAAAGCCGGAGCTGGGCCTGGACAGCCAGTGCCTCCACGCCCGGGAGCTGACCTTCCGCCATCCCCGGACCGGGCAGCCCATGACCGTGTCCTGTCCGCTGCCGCCCTATTTTGAAGCGGCGCTGGATATTCTGCGGCGGAAAGGCAAAGGATAACCGAGGTTGACAACCCCGGGAAAAAGCCATACAATAACAGAAACTATAGAATAAGGAGTCAAATCCCATGAGTTCATCCTGTTCCGGCAACTGCTCCAGCTGCGGTGAGAGCTGCTCCGACCGCAAAGCGGAGAGCCTTCTGGCGGAGCCCAACGCCCATTCCCATGTGAAAAAGGTCATCGCCGTGGTATCCGGCAAGGGCGGTGTGGGCAAGAGCACCGTTACCGCCATGCTGGCAGCTGCCATGTCCAAAATGGGCCGCAAGGTCGCCGTCCTGGACGCCGACATCACCGGCCCCTCCATTCCCAAGGCCTTCGGCCTCAAGTGCCAGATCTCCGGCACGGAGGACGGAATGCTCCCCGCGGAAACCAAGGGCGGCATCAAGGTCATGTCCATCAATCTGCTCCTGCCCCAAGAGACCGATCCGGTGCTGTGGCGCGGCCCCGTCCTGGCCGGCGCGGTGAAGCAGTTCTGGTCCGACGTGTGCTGGGGCGATGTGGACTATATGTTTGTGGATATGCCCCCCGGCACCGGCGATGTGGCCCTGACCGTGTTCCAGAGCCTGCCCATCGACGGCATTTTGCTGGTCACCTCTCCCCAGGATCTGGTCTCTATGATCGTGGAAAAGGCCGTGAAAATGGCCCAGATGATGAACGTGCCCATCTATGGCTTTGTGGAGAACTACAGCTACTTCCAGTGCCCCGACTGCGGGAAGCGCTATGAGATCTTCGGCAAGAGCAAGCTCGATGAGATCGCTCTGTCCCGCTGCCTGCCGGTGCTGGCCCGTCTGCCCATCGATCCGGAGACTGCCCGGCATTTTGACGCCGGCGAGATGGAACAGGTGAATCTGGAGCCTGTGGCCGCCGCGGCAACGCTGCTCTCCCGGGCATAAATCAGGTTGAAAAATACAAAACAATCGGATATACTATAGAAAAAAACAAGGAGAAATCAAATATGGTAACCATCGAAAAAGACACCATCATTGGCGACATCCTGGACATCGCTCCCCAGACCGCACCTCTGTTCATGGCCATCGGCATGCACTGCCTGGGCTGCCCCTCCTCCCGTGGTGAGACTGTGGAAGAGGCCTGCATGGTCCACGGCGTGGACTGCGACGCCTTCCTGAAGCAGGTCAACTACTTCATCCAGGTGACCGAGGAGAACGCTGCCAGCCAGCAATAAACTCAGATTTTGATGATCGGCTGAAATAAGCAACTGCAAGTTTTTTGCAAGTGTCAAAATAACGCTGTCATTGCACGCCAGCGCGCACACGGGCGTGGCAATCTGTCCCCCTGCACAGGACCCCACTTCCAAACCGCCGCTGCCCTCCGGCGGGGGCAAGCCCCCGCCCTACGGTCAGGTTCAAAGAACACCGTAGGGGCGGCCCGATGTGGCCGCCCGTGTGCAGGCACCGGAAATCCCCGGGCGGCCACATCGGGCCGCCCCTACGGAAAGATACGGATTGCTGCGCCGCTTTGCTCCTCGCAATGACAGTGCGGGGCGGAACCCTGTCAGATTTGCGGGCGGGCTTTTATGCCCGCCCGCATCTTGTGTTTTTTGGAGGAAACGATGAAACTACCTATCTCAGACCGGCTGCTGTGCTGCGCGTCTCTGGTGCCGCCGGGAGCCAGAGTGGCCGACGTGGGCTGCGACCACGGCTATCTGGGAATCTGGCTGCTGGAGCAGGGGAGGGCGTCCTATGTGGCGGCTTCGGATCTTCGGGAGAACCCCCTGGAAAAGGCCCGGGAGAACAGCCGCCTGTTCGGCACGGCAGACCGCATGGACTTCTATGTGGCCGACGGCCTGGCTGCCATCGGGCCGGAGCAGGTGGATACCATTGTCTGTGCCGGCATGGGCGGCGACTGCATGGCCCACATTCTGGAGGAAGCTCCCTGGGTGCGGGATCCCCGCTATACCTTGATTTTGCAGCCTCAGACCTCTGGCAACGACCTGCGGCGCTACCTGGGAGAGGCCGGTTTCGCCATTGAGCAGGAGCAGCTGGTGCGGGACGGCGGCTTTTTGTATTTTACCCTGGTGGCCCGCTATGGCGGAGGACGGCCTTTGACGCCGGGAGAGCAGTATTTGTCCCCCCGGCTGCTGGCCTGTGGTTCTCCGCTGCTGCCGGCCTATTTTGACCGGGTGCTGGGGGCGCTGGAGCGGACCGTGGCCGGAATCCGCCGCGGCGCCTGCCCGGATGACGCCAAACTGACCTATTATACACGCGCCCTCCAGGAGGTGCGGGAAATGAGGCGGAAGTATGACGGTACAGCAAATACTTGATTATGTAAACTCCCTGGCCCCGGCGTCCATGAAGTACGACTGGGACAACGTGGGCCTGCTCTGCGGCAGCAGAAATCAGGCGGTACACAAAATTCTGGTGGCCCTGGATCCCTTTGAGGACGTGTGCCGGGAGGCCGTGGACGTGGGCGCCGATCTGATCGTCACCCATCACCCCCTGATCTTCCGCGCGCCGAAAACCGTCACCGACGACGATACGGTGGGCCGTTGCATATTGTTCCTGGCGTCCCACGGCATTTCCGCTGTCAACGCCCACACCAATCTGGACTGCGCCCCCGGCGGCGTCAACGATGTTCTGGCCGAAACCCTGGGCCTGACCGGGGTGGAGGTGCTGAATCCCCTGGGAAGGGATGCTGAGAACCGTCCCTACGGTCTGCTGCGGGCCGGCTGTGTCGGGGAGCAGTCCCTGGAGGACTTCCTGCGGCAGGTCAAGGCGCGTCTGGGAACGCCGGTGCTGCGCTATGTTGACGGAGGCCGTCCGGTACACCGGGTGGCTGTGGGCGGCGGCGCCTGCGGAGACGGCCTGAACGAAGCCCTGGACGCCGGATGCGACACTTTTGTCACCGCCGATGTCAAGTACAACCAGTTCTGGGACGCCCACGACCTGGGCCTGAACCTCATCGACGCCGGACACTTCTATACGGAGAACCCGGTCTGCGCCGTGCTGGCGGCAAAACTCCGGGGGCAATTCCCGGAGATTCCTGTGGAAGTTTCCAAGAATCACAGAGATTGCATGAAATTCTTCTGAATCAGTTGATTTTCTGCCTGTACCTGTGCTAAAATATCCAGAGAAATTTCAGATACCGAGAAGGGAAGAGAATCCATGTCCGGACATTCCAAATGGCATAACATTCAGAAAACCAAGGGCGCCCAGGACGCCAAGCGTTCCGCCGCCTTTACCAAGATCTCCAAGGAGATGATCGTGGCAGTGAAGGAGGGCGGCTCCGCCGATCCCGCCAACAACTCCCGTCTGGCCACCGTCATCACCAAGGCCCGGGCTGCCAACATGCCCAACGACAACATCAAGCGCGTCCTGGAGCGGGCTGCAGGCGCAGGCGCCGGGGACAGCTACGAATCCATCAACTATGAGGGCTACGGCCCCAACGGCGTGGCCGTTATCGTGGAGACCATGACCGACTCCCGCAACCGCACCGCCTCCAATATGCGCCACTACTTTGATAAGTACGGCAAGGGCCTGGGCGCATCCGGCTGCGTGTCCTGGAGCTTCGACAAGAAGGGCGTGCTGGTCATCGACAACGAGGACGAGGACTATGAAGAGGACGCCGTCATGATGGACGCCCTGGACGCCGGCGCCGCCGACTTCGAGGCCGAGGACGATGTGTTCACCATCTACACCGATCCCGACGATTTCAACACCGTCTCCGACGCCCTGACCGCCAAGGGCTACAAGTTCGTCTCCGCCCAGATCGAGATGGTTCCCCAGAACTATCAGACCCTGGACAATGAGGAAGACATCAAGAACATGGAAAAGATGATCGACATCATGGAGGACGACGATGACGTCCAGAACGTCTGGCACAACTGGGACAGAGACTAATGGAAAAAACCACGCCCGCAGTCAACCGGCTGCGGGCGTATTTTTACAGTGCGTGATGCTGGAACAGACAGTTGGGGAGAGAATCGGACAGCTCCACCAGGGTGCGGCGCATGCCGCCGGTGTATTCGAAGGGCGGCGCTTCCAGCAGGGGCGCCTTCAGCGGACGGCGGCGGTCAAGGGACAGGGTGACCGTGGCAAGGCCACTCCGGGCGGCCTCCACCGCCACGGCGCCGCCGTGGAGCTTGGCGATGGCCTGGGCCAGAGGCAGCCCGAGACCGACACCCCAGCATGGGTCCGGAAGCTGGCTGCGCTGCTCCAGGCGGTGAAAGGCCGATTGCAGCAGCTCAGCGCTGCCGGTACTGCACCGGTTCTGCACCTGCAGCAGCACATGGGTCTGAGTTGTGCGGACCTGAAATACAATGGGCGTGTCCGGCGGACTGAACTTCAGGGCGTTGGAAACCAGATTGAGCAGCGCGCGTTCCACCAGCTGCGGATCTGCCTGCAGAAGGACGGTCTTGGCCGGGAGAGCAAAGGTCAGCGTCCGGCCGGCGCTGCCGCACAGGGACTCGACCTCCTGCAGCAGGGGTGCCAGAAAGGCGTTCAGATCCAGCAGCTGGAGGCGGGGCTGGCAGTCACTTTGGCGCAGCCGTTCCAGATCAGCCAGATTTCCGGCGATCCGTGTCAGCCGGTAGACCTGCCGGGTCATGGCGGCCGTGCGGCTGCTCAGATCGGGGTCTTCTGCCAGGGGCTGCAGCAGGGCGGCCAGATCGGCCAGGGGCTGCCGAAGAACCTGGGATGCAGCGGAAAGCGCCGCATCTGCGGCCTCCGGCCCGTTCCTGGGAGTCAGCAAAAACAGGGAACCGTCGGTCAGCGCTTCGACCGAGACTTCAAATTCCGTTCCGTTGCATGCCAGAGACAGGTGCAGCACGCTTTCCCGGTCCCAACTGTCCCACAGGGGGGCAGAGCTGCCCAGCCACGCAGACAGCGCCTGTCCGCCGGCCGGCGCCAGTTCCTTGGCCCAGGCATTGCACACAAGACTGCCGTCCGGGCGCAGACAGAAGGACGGCTGCCGCAGAAGGGACAGCAGCGGCGTCAGATTGTCAACAGTTTGGTTGAGCATGGCGGATCCTCCAAGAGAGCGTACTGCTAGGATATGCAGGGAGGAAAATTTTATCGCCGCAGCTGGCGGATATCCCGGCCCAGAAACAGGCAGGTTTCATAAGATCCGAGCAGCCGGGATGCAATCGGGGCGGAATAGCGCTGCCGCAGCCCCTTATCATCCAGATTTGTGGAGATGATCGCTGGGGTACCCTCCATAAGCCGGGTGTTGATAACCTGATACAACACCGACTGGGTAAACTGCGTGGTCATTTCCGTGCCCAGATCATCAATAATCAGCAAATCGCAGGCCAGATATTTCCTGGTCAGATCCCCGGCGCCGCTGCCGAATTTGACAGCTTCAAAGTCGGAAAGCAGCTTGCCGGCCGTGTCATAGACCACAGAGAAACCGCTGTCGGCGACGGATCTGGCGATGCAGGCGGAGAGAAACGTTTTCCCCAGACCCGGTCCGCCGCTGAACAGCAGGGAGGGGGACTTGCGGCTGAATTCCCGGGCGTACTGGCGGCAATGGGTGTAGGTGGTCTGCATAAGCTGCCGGGGAGAGATACCCATGGCAGGGTCCGGCTCCGTGGGATAATACTCCAGACGGAACTGGTCGAAATGCTCCCGGCCGCTCAGCAGGCTGGACAGCTCCTTTTTCTGTTCCTGGCGGCACAGCTCCTGCAGGCACTCGCACATGGCGGCACCCACATAGCCGCTGCCTCCGCACTGGGGGCAGATCACCGCCGGCTCCAGGGCGGATTCGTCCAGATCGTTGGCCTCCAGAATCCATTCCCGCTCCTGCTGCAGGGCTAGGTTTTCTTTTTTAATGGCGTCAATGGCCGCCGTAGTGTCCGTCCCTTTGCGGAAAGCGGCCGAAACGGCCTTGGCCACCGACTGGCGCATAGCGTGGTCAATTTCCCGCAGACGGGGGAACTGCCGGTAAATCTGCTCTGTCCGGGCAGCGGCTTCGGCTTCACAGTTGGCTTTTTCCTGAGCCAATCGGGCCTGTGCCCGGCGCAGAACCTGTTCACTGTAGGCCATAGGTTATTCCTCCTGATTACGCATCATCCGCGCCACGGCGTCTCTGGCCCACTGGCTGGGCTCCTGGCTCTGGGCGGCGCCGGGGGCTCTGTCGCCGGTCTCAATGGCCTGGAGCGTGTGGAGCCCCTGGCTATGCCAGCTTTTGAGGATGGAGTTGAGATAGGGCCATTTCAGCCCGCCGGTGTTCATGCAGGTTTTCTCGTAGGCCCGGGCCACCTCTGCCGGGCCGAAGCCCCAGTCGAGCCACTGGAGCACCATTTTTTCCTCTCCGGGGCTCAGCTTCCGGTCGCCCAGCTGCAGGGCCTGGCGGATCTGACCCACCCGGCTCTGGCGTTCCAGCTGCATCTGCATATAGGAGGCGGCTTCCTCCATGGTGTCGATACCCAGATCGGCCCAGTGATAGGCCTCCCGTTCCACGGTGTGCATGGAGGGGTTGCGCAGGCTGCCCCGGGCACGGGCCCGCTGGATGCAGTAGGACAGCAGAATGCTGATAACGTCGGCAGGCATGCCCAGATAGTCGTAGAGGGACAGCAGCACCTTGGCCTCTTCCACGCTGAGAATGCGGCCGAACCTGCGCTGGGCCTCTCCCAGCAGCTGGGGGAAATCGCTCTCCCGCTCGGCGCGGATCAGGTCAGCCTCCGTGTAGACAGGGGGCTGGGCAGGGCGCAGGGGCTTCGGCTCCTCCGGCCACAGACCCATCTGCTTCAGGGACGCCACGGCACACTCGAGACGGGCCTTGTCCAGCCGCAGAGAGCTTTCCGCCTGATCCGGCGTACCGCCTGCCCGCTGATAGAGATACAGAAGCGCAGCGTCGCCGGAGGCTGCTGCCAGCAGTTTCCGCCAGTCCCGCTCCGGAATTGTCAGCGGCTGTTCCGTCATAGATGTCCCTCCGTTTTGCAGAAAACTTTGCTTTTCGATAGTATAGCACAGATTTCTCCCGAGGACAAGCGGCGCGGCGGGAATTTGGGGGGTTGACAAAGCGCATCAAAAAGAGTATTGTTATGGCGGAAATTTCAATACCCATTTGAATGCCGCTGCCGCCGTATGGGCTCAGCGGAGAATAGAGAATCCGGTGCAAATCCGGAGCGGTACCGCCACTGTAAGCGCGGAGAACCGGCACAAGACGAAAGTCGGTCATTGGGAGAAATCCTCCTGAGAAGGCTGTGTCAGGTTTGACGAGGCGCAAGCCAGGAGACCTGTTCAAATGATGAAGCATCCGGTTCTGCGTCTATGGGGCCGGTGTGTATTTGTGCATGCAGAAAAACGGCTGCGGCAGTCCTTATGGGCTGCCGCAGCATTTTGTTAGTCCTTATGTCCGGTCCGGAAGGTACCTCCGGAAGCGGCATGAGAATATAAACACAATGACTGGAGGAAAAAAAGATGAAACATTTCCATCGTGCTGCAGCCTTGCTGCTGGTTCTTTGTATGCTGCTGGCCCTGGCTGCCTGCGGACAGAAGACCGAAACCGCACCGGAGCCGGCCACGAAACCGGCATCCGAAACACCCCAGGCCACCGAAGAACCGGCTGTAGCCGAAGAACCGACTGCAGCCGAAGAACCGAACAAGCCGGAGGAAAGCTACTACCCCGTGACCATCACGACCTACGATTACGAAGGCAATGAAATCACCACGACCTATGAAAAAGCGCCGGAAAAGGTCATCTGCGTCTATCAGGGCTGCATTGAAACCATGATCGCCCTGGGGCTGGAGGACTGCGTCATCGCCTCCTACGGCCTGGATAACCCAGTGAAGGAAGAATGGGAGGCAGGCCTGGCCAAGATGCATTACAACGAGGACGTATTCTCTCCCGATAAGGAAACCGTCACCATGATGGAGCCGGATCTGATCTTCACCTGGGGCTCGCTGTTCAGTGAAAAGAAGCTGGGCGACCAGAAAGAGTGGATTGCAAACGGCACCAACACCTATATCAGCACCAACACCCGCCGGGGCGGCCATGCCAGAACCCTGGAGAATGAATACACCGACCTGCTGAACATCGGCAAGATTTTCCATGTGGAAGAAAAGGCCCAGGCTCTGGTGGACGAGATGAAAAACGAGATTTCCAATGTCCTGGAACAGACTGCCGGTCAGGACGCGCCCAAGGTTGCTGTCATTGAATTCCTGGGTGACAGCATCAGCAACTACGGCGCCAGCCAGCTGGGCGGCAACATGGTGGAAGCCCTGGGCGGCGTGCTGGCAGATCCCGACGCCTCTGAGTTCGGCAAGGAGGATCTGGTAGCGCTGGATCCGGACGTGATCTTTGTGGTTTACATGGCCCGCACGGAAACCGTAGAGGCTGAAATGATGGCCATGGTTCTGGATGACCCGGCCTTTGCTGATCTGAGCGCCGTAAAGAACGCCCGCGTCTATCCCATTATGCTGGGCGACATGTATGCCTCCACCGTCCGTTCCATTGACGGTATCCGCACCTTTGCCGCGGGCATGTATCCTGCGCTGTATCAGTAAGCGGTGAAAATGGGCGAAGAGAAAAAGGGCCTCCTGCACGGGAGGCCCGCCGCTGTGATCTCCATGGTGGTTCTGCTGGGAGCGCTGGTTCTGTCTCTGTTGGCGGCAGTGACTTTTGGCTCTGTGGAAATCCCCATCGGCGACGTCTACCGGCTTCTGGTGGAAAAGCTGTACCATCTGATTTTTCTGCAAGATGGTTCCTGGGGCGACGGCAGTCTGTTCCGCACTGTGTGGTACATCCGTCTGCCCCGGCTGATTCTGGCCATCGCCATCGGCATGGGCCTGGCCGTGTGCGGGGTGGTGATGCAGGCCATCGTCAAGAACCCGCTGGCGGATCCCTATGTGCTGGGCATCTCCTCCGGCGCGTCTTTGGGCGCAACCCTGGCCATTCTGCTGGGCGTCGGCGTCATATTTGGCAAAAACTTTGTCGGTGTTATGGCGTTTTTAGGCGCTTTTTTGGTGTCCCTGGCGGTGGTGGGCCTGGCCAATATCGGCGGGCGGGCCAACTCCGTGAAGCTGCTGCTGGCTGGTACGGCCCTGAGTTCCGTCTGCGGTGCGTTCTCCAGTTTTGTCGTCTATTTTGCCCATGACCGGGAGGGGATGCAGACCGTCACCTATTGGATGATGGGTGCCTTGGGCGGCGCCACCTGGGCGCTGGACGGCGTCGTTCTGCTGGTGGTACTGGCTGGCACGATCTTCTTCATGACCCAGTACCGCACGCTCAACCTGATGCTGCTGGGCGATGAAGCTGCCGTGACCCTGGGCACAGACCTGCACCGGCGGCGGCAGCTGTATCTGCTGGTCTCCGCCGCCATGGTGGGCTTCGCGGTGTACGCTGCCGGCATGATCGGTTTCGTGGGATTGGTGATTCCCCATGTGATCCGGATGCTCTACGGCACCAACCACAAGCGGCTGCTGCCTCTGTCGGCCCTGACCGGCTCCATCTTCCTGCTTTGGGCTGACGTGGCCTGCCGTACCATCATTCCCGGACAGGAGCTGCCGATCGGCATACTGACGTCCATGATCGGCGCACCCTGTTTCATCTATCTCATGGCAAGAAAACGGTATGGATTTGGAGGCGGCGCGTGATGGAGCTGCAAGTCAAGGAACTGCTGGCACGGCTGGGCGGTACGGACATCCTGCGGGGCGTCTCCATGCAGGCGGGAACCGATGAATTCATCGGCGTCATCGGCCCCAACGGCAGCGGAAAAAGTACCCTGTTGAAATGTATCTACAGGGTGCTCCGACCCACCGGCGGCGCGATCTATCTGGACGGAAAGTCTCTGACAGACTATTCCTTCCGGGAATCCGCCAGACGGATCGCGGTGCTGGCCCAACACAATTACTATAACTTTGACTTCTCTGTGCAGGAGGTCGTGCTCATGGGCCGTTCTCCCCACAAAAAGCCTCTGGAGGGAGATAACGCCCAGGATTTGCAGATCGTCCGGGAATCCCTGGAGCTGGTGGGCATGAGCGCCTTCCGGGAGCGGAGTTTTTCCACCCTGTCCGGCGGTGAGCAGCAGCGGGTGATTCTGGCCCGGGCTCTGGCCCAGCAGACGCCGTGTCTGGTCCTGGACGAGCCAACCAACCATATGGATATCCAGTATCAGCTACAGCTCATGGACATCGTCAAGGGTCTGAAGCGAACGGTGATCTCCGCGGTCCATGATCTGAACCTGGCCGCTATGTACTGCACCAGGATCTACGTCATGAAGGCCGGCAAGGTGGTGGCAGCCGGTACGCCGGAGGATGTGCTGACTCCGGCGCTGATCCGGGAGGTCTACGAGGTTGAGGCCGAGGTATTCCGGGACCGAAACGGCCTTTTGCGGATTCTCTACTACCCTGCCGAAAAGGAGAAAAACATCTGTGAAAAAGCTTGCAATTCTGACCTGCCTGCAGGCCAATGACGTGTGTGCCGGCGTCTCCTGTCTGGAGGCCCTGGCCGCCCGCCGGGGCGGTTTTGTACCCTACGCCGGCCAGGAAGTGCAGCTGTGCGCCTTCCTGCGGTGCAGCCATTGCGGCGAGAATCCAACAGAGGATCCCGGGATGCTGGAAAAGCTGGAACGCATTGCCTCCTGCGGCGTGGACGCTGCCCACATCGGCGTCTGCGCTCAGAAGAAGAACGGCGCCCGGTGCTCCCAAATGGCACAGGCTGCCGCCTGGCTGGAAGCCCGGGGAATCGAAGTCGTCTGGAGAACCCACTGACGTTGCCTTTTTAGCGAATCCTACAACAAGAGAATTTGACCGGCTTTTCGGAGCACTTCCGGAAAGCCGGTATGTTGATCCCGGAAAGGTATCACGGCATATCCTGTCTGCCCTGCGCATAGACTGCCATAGAACGGTGTGCAGGGAGTGTTGGCTTTGAGAGACAACATGGAAAAACGGGCCTG
>JAEDJR010000200.1 GCA_016296235.1 Oscillospiraceae bacterium | reverse complement strand
CTCGGCAGCGAGCGCTACAGCCTCAAGATCGAGTTTGACCACTACGACAGCACCAAGTCCTACCACGGGCTGGACAAACTGAGCCTGAACAACCTGATTCAGGATTCCACCATGATGAAGGACTATCTGACCTACACCATGATGAACGAATTCGGCGTGGCATCGCCTTTGTGCAGCTATGTCTATATCACCGTCAACGGCGAGGACTGGGGGCTGTATCTGGCCGTGGAGGGCGTGGAGGAAGCGTTTCTGGAGCGCAATTACGGTTCGGATTACGGCGAGCTCTACAAGCCGGACAGCATGAGCTTCGGCGGCGGCCGGGGCAACGGCAAGGACTTCAATATGGACGATTTTCTGAGCGGCGAGGCTTCTGACGGCGGCGATCTGACCATGCCGCAAATGCCGGGCGGCGCACCGCAGGGAAATCCCGAAAAAGGGGAGAAGCCCTCCTTCGGCGGCGGCCGGGGCGGGTTCCGTCTGCCGGTTGACGAAGAAACGATTCGGGCCGCCTTCGAAAAGCTGGGGCTTGATACGGCGCTCCTGGACGGGATGGATTTTGAGAATATCACCATGGAAAACATCCGCTCTGTTTTTTCCGCCCTGGACGAGGAAACGACCCGGAAGCTGATGCAGGAGGTCATGGGCGGCGGCTCCGTTGAAATGCCCGATCTGGGCGGCAAGGGCGGGTTCGGCGGCATGGGTTCCTCCGATGTCAAGCTGCAGTATATCGATGACAACCTCTCCAGCTACGCCAACATCTGGAACAACGCCAAAACAGATCCGACCACGGCCGACCGGAAGCGCCTGGTTGAATCCCTGGAAAAACTGTCCAATGGCGGGCAGATCGAATCGGTTGTGGACATGGAGCAGGTCATCCGCTATTTTGTCGTCCACAACTATGTCTGCAACGGCGACAGCTACACCGGCGCCATGGTACACAATTATTATCTGTATGAAGAGGACGGACGGCTGTCCATGATCCCGTGGGACTACAATCTGGCATTCGGCACATTCCAGGGCGGCGACGCACAGAGCGCCGTCAATACGCCCATCGATGGGCCGGTGTCCGGCGGAACCGGCGAAGACCGCCCCATGTGGAACTGGATTCTGACCGACGGGAGCTATACGGAGCTGTACCACCGGTATTTTGCGGAATTCCTGGCTTCGGTGGACATTGACGGAATCATCGGCAGCGCTTATAATCTGATCAGACCCTACGTTGAAAAAGACCCCACGGCGTTCTACACCTGCGAAGCGTTTGAAACCGGCGTGGAAACCCTGCGGCAGTTCTGCAGCCTGCGCAGCGAAGGCATTTCCAAGCAGCTGGAAAGCGGCAAAACCACCGAGGACATGGGCTATGTGGATGCGTCCGCCCTGACGCTGTCCGACATGGGCTCCATGGGAATGAGCGGCGGCATACCGCAGAACGGCGAACGGCCCGAGGGCTTCGACCCCTCGCAAATGCCCGGCGGATTCCCCGGCCAATCCTTTGACGGAGCAAAACCTGCGCCCTAACTGCTGCGGGCCTGTCGCGAAAATTGCAATTTGCACAAATACAGGCTGCACCGAAAGCCTCCCCTTACACAGGGGAGGCTTGGCGCGGTCAACGATTGTGCATGCTGCTAATTTTGCAACAGGCCCCGGTCTGTTATGATTCGGAAGGGTTCTGTCAGCGGAAGCACCGGGACACGGTGCGGAGCAGGGCGCCGCTGAAGATTTCCTGCAGAGCAGCTTCGCCGTAGCCCCGGGCTTCCAGGGCGGCGGCGATTTTTTCGTAGTCCGCCACGGAGGCAATGCCCGCCGGCAGCTCGTCGCAGCCGTCCAGATCGCCGCCCAGGGCCACATGATCCGGGCCGCCCAGGTCGCAGAACCGGTCGATGTGACGGCACACGTCCTCCACGGTGGCGGGGCCGTCGGAGAGAAACGCCCGGAAGAGGTTGATCCCCGCTGTGCCGCCCAGGTCGCAGAGGGCGCGGAACTGGTCGTCGGTCAGGTTGCGCGGGTGGCTGCACAGGGCGCGGGCGTTGGAATGGCTGGCCACGATGGGCTTTTCCGCCAGCTCGCACAGCTCCCAGAAGGCCCGGTCCGATACATGGCTGACGTCCACCAGCATCCCCAGCCGCTGGGCCCGGCGGAAAAACTCCCGCCCCTGGCCGGTGAGGCCCTCCCCGGTCTGACAGGAGCCGGCCAGGGCGTTGCTGTGGTTCCAGGTCAGGGAAATCATCCGCACGCCGGCTTCATAGGCCTCCTCCAGCCGTCCCGGGTCACAGGCAATGGCCTCGGCGCCCTCGATGGAGAGCATGGCGCCCCGGCCGCCGCCGGAGAGAACGGCTTCCAGCTCCCGGGCCGTCCGCAGCAGGTGAATTTCGTCCCGGCAGCTGTCCAGCTGGCCGGAAAAATAGGCCAGGCTCCGGGCAAAGGTACCGCTGTTCCGGAGTTCCGGCGGCATCCAGGCCACGCAGAAGGCGAACACCTGCACATAGGACCGGAAGCCCCGGGCCTTCTCCAGGGAAACCGCCAGGGGGGAATCCGCCAGGGACAGACCCCGGCGCCACAGCTCCACGGCCGTATCGCAGTGGCCGTCAAAGATACAAAGTTCCGTCATGGTGGCTGTCCTTTCTATGTTGAAGCAGGGGGGATAAACACGGCTCGTAGGGCGGCCAGACCCCTGGCCGCCGCTTGCTTGCGGTGCGATTTTAAGAACCCATCTTCCGAATCGCCGCTGCCCTTCGGCGGGCTGGGGTCAGCCCGCCCTACGGTATCTGCGGAACCGGCCCCGTAGGGGCGGCCCGATGTGGCCGCCCTTGTGCAGGCAGTCCAGTCCTGCGGGGCCTTGCAATGACAGGATTCCTGAAACCCGGCCTGTAGGGCGCGACGACCCGGCGCGCCGTTTGGCAGTTATGAAAAGGAATGCAGCTGCCTGCAAACGGCACGCCCAGTGGTCGTGCCCTACAAAAGC
>JAEDJR010000199.1 GCA_016296235.1 Oscillospiraceae bacterium | reverse complement strand
CTGCGATGACAGATGCGGACTTTGAGACGCTGGAGCTGTACCCGGACTTCGATGACAAGGAGGACGCGGATGCCGAATAAACTGCAAAGCTATACACAGATGGCCGAACAGGTAGCCGCCGGGCTGACCGGCAGCTACCAGCGGTGGACGGCCTTTCTTACCACCGCCGCCCGGTTGTATAAGTACCCTTTCCCGGAGCAGATGATGATTTTCGCTCAGAGGCCCGATGCTACCGCCTGTGCGGAATATGACCTCTGGAACAATACAATGGGCCGATATGTGCGGCGTGGTTCCAAGGGAATTGCTCTCCTGGATGACAGCGGCGACCGACCGAAACTGCGCTATGTGTTTGATGTTTCCGATACCGGCGGGCGTGAAAACGCCCGTCAACTTTATCTCTGGCAGTACCGCCCGGAACATGAAGCCCCGGTGACGGAGGCGTTGGAAAAAGCCTATGATATTCCAGCAGAACACGGCCTTGCCGACCAACTGGAAAAGGTAGCCGCCCGGCTTGCCGATGAATATTGGTCAGAGAACCAGCGCGACATTTTCCACATCGTTGACGGTTCCTTTCTGGAGGAATATGATGATTTCAACATCGGAGTAGCCTTCCGAAGCGCCGCCACCGTCAGTATCATTTATGCGCTGATGTCTCGCTGCGGACTGGAGCCGGAAGCCTATTTCGAGCATGAGGATTTCCTGAGTATCTTTGATTTCAATACCTCCGCCGTGGTCACAGCTTTGGGTACGGCGGTCAGCCAGTCCAGCCAGGAAGTGCTGCGGCAGATTGGCGCAACCATCAAGCACTATGAATATGAAAGGAGCCAGGCAAATGAGCGAACTGCATTATATCCAGAACGGGGATTATCAGATTCCCGCCCTGATCTTGGAAGAACAGCCCCCGCAGAAGCCCCTGGGCAAGTACGGCAGGCTGCGGAAAACCTATCTGAAGGAACATCGGACGGTACTTTACAACAACCTTCTTCTGACCGGGAAGCTGACGGCGCACCTGCAGGAGATCGACGAGACCGCGAACAGCCGTCTGGAGCAGCTGATTCCGGAGCTGGCGAAAGCAGCGGGCGCGACGGAAGCCCTGAAAGCCAGCGACCCGATGCGGTGGGTGGGCCTGATGAACAACTGCAAGGCCCAGGCGGAGGAGATTATCCTGACGGAGCTTATCAACAACTGACATTAAACCTGTTCCTGTCTGAACAGGAGCAAATCCAGAATATCCAGCAAGCGGAGCGCCGACAGCACTCCGCTTTTTCTATGCCCCAACCGGAGCCTGCAAAACCCGCCCCGGAACCAGTGCGGCCCGTGGATGCCCAGGCCGCTATTGATGCAGCACTCCAGGAATGGAATGGCGACATCAGGAGCAAACAGGCCGTTGTTCGTTATATGAATGACCACGCCCGTGATAAGGATACGGCGGCATGGCTGAAGCAGGAATACGGAGATGATCTTCCGGCTTTTCCGGTTCCGGCCGCTGCCACGGATTTGCCGTGGGCAAAGGTACAGCGCCGGATTGCCCAGCTCATCAAGAAGGATCAGTTTTTCACGGAAGAAGAACAGGACCGCTTTGATGATATTGACCCTATTGCTATCCGGGAGGCCCTGGAACAGCGTGGTATTGTTGGCGGTCAGGTAGTTGACGCCGAAAAGCTGGAGCAGGACCCGTTTATCCGGCAAGTGACTGCCGATGCGGAGCGCATTGCCCAGGAAGAACAGGCCCAGGCTCCCGATCTGTCCGGCCAGCCCATCATCCGCCAGGGCGATACCATTACTATTGGGGACGGCGAAACCACCCATGAGGTTGATATAACCGTATCCGATGAGGAATGGCAGCAGATTCAGGATGCACTTCCAGACACGGCAGACCGTAACCAGCAAGCCCCGCCCTACCAAGTAGGCGATACTGTCTATCTGGACGATACCGCATTTGAGATTACCAGCATTGGTCTGTTTGATGTGCAGCTCCGTGACCCGGCACTCTCTATCCCCATTTTTCGGGCAGAAAGCAAGGAACGGTTTGAGCAGCTTTTGCAGAAAGACCTCCGAAACGGCTCCATCACAGAATTTCTCTCTGCGGACTTGTCCAAAGCAGACGATGATTTGCGGGATGTACTGACCTCCGGCCTGTTCACAGACCGGGATAAAGCCTATATTTCCGGCTGGCTGCGCTCCGGTGAGGGCAATAAGCGTATTTCTCAGAGGCTTTCCGAAACTTTTGCGGGCCGGACTGAGACAATGGAGCTTGCCACCGGCGACACGGCTGACTTTTCCACCTCCACCACCGGCATGGAGGTGGAAATACAGGACAAATACGATACCAAGCTGGGCATCTCCTGGGATGAGACTGCGCGGCTGCTCCGCGCCCTGTATCAGCAGGGACTTGACGGCCTTTCTCCTGAAACAAAGCTCCCGGAACCCGCCCTTTTGGAGGGTGTTCCGACCTATAAGGTGGGCGATACCGTCAAGCTGCCTTTCACAGACAGGGAGATCTCCGGCACCATCGGTTACATCGGGGATATGGATGTCCGCATTGACACCGGCCCCTATTCCTGGAGCCATGAAACCATCAATCGGGAAATCTTTGAGGAACGGTTGCGTCAGGACGAGCGCAACGCCGGATTGTTTGCGCCGGAACCGGCAAAAGATGAAAGGCCGGAATTTTCCTTTGAAACTGTTACGGTTTATCCGGGAGACAAGGACAGCTTGCCCTATGATGTGGTCATTGAACGGCTTCATGTAGAGGAACCTGAGCATGACCCACCAAGCCAGGTTCCCGCAGAAAACTTCCGTATCACAGACGATCATCTGGGTGAGGGCGGCTCAAAAGCGAAGTTCCGTATGAATGTAGACGCTATCCGCACCCTGCGGGAAATTGAAGCACAAGGACGCAGCGCCACTCCTGCCGAGCAGGAGGTCTTGTCCCGGTATGTGGGCTGGGGCGGCCTTGCCGATG
>JAEDJR010000198.1 GCA_016296235.1 Oscillospiraceae bacterium | reverse complement strand
AAGATGTCCGACAAGGAACTGATGGACGTCATGGAGAACTTCCTGGGCGGCAAGACCCTGCGGGCCGTGGAGAAGTTCGGCAAGACCGACAACGTCAAGGAACTGGCCATCCGCTTCATCCTCTACGGAACGCTGGCCGAGATCTTTGCCCGGGAGAACGGCTTCCATCACGGCATGGGCGGCTCCATGCACGCCTTCTTCCTGCCCTTCGGCGTGTATCCCAACAACGCCATCGTGGGCGGCTCCGCCACCATCGCTGCCGGTGCTGCTCTGTACAAGAAGAACAACGATAAGAAGGGCCTCGTGGTCTGCAACATCGGCGACGCATCCCTGGGCTGCGGCCCCGTGTGGGAAGCCTTCAACTTCGCCGCCATGGATCAGTACAAGACCCTGTGGGAGGAAGGCCGCAAGGGCGGTCTGCCTGTGATCTTCAACGTGTTCAACAACTCCTACGGCATGGGCGGCCAGACCCGCGGCGAAACCATGGCCTATGACCTGCTGGCCCGCATCGGCGCCGGTATCACCCCCGACCAGATGCACGCCGAGCGCGTGGACGGCTGGAACCCCCTGGCTGTCATCGACGCCTACCGCCGCAAGAAGGAGCTCATCGCCAACAACGACGGCCCTGTCCTGCTGGATGTGGTCACCTACCGTCTGGTGGGTCACTCCACCTCCGACCAGAACGCCTACCGCACCAAGGAGGAAATCGAGGCCTGGCGTGCTTACGATCCCATCATCACCTACCGCAAGGCCCTGGTGGACGCCGGCGTGGCGCCCGACAGCAAGTTTGAGGAGATCCTCAAGGAGACTGCCGACCGCATGACCATGATCTGCCGCGCCGCCTCCGACAAGGAAATCAGCCCCTATGTGGACTTCGAAAAGCAGCCCGACTATGTGGCCAACCTGATGTTCTCCAACCAGACCGTCCGCTCCATGGATCCCGAAGGCAAGATTCATGTCACCGGCCCCAAGGAGTCCTGCAAGCGCTATACCGACCTGGCCAAGAAGGAGCACAGCGCCTTCGCTCCCGACGGCACGGCCTACTCCAAGATGAAGGTCTACAACATCCGTGACGCCATCTTCGAGCCCATGTTCAACAAGTACTACGAGGATCCCACCCTGGTGGCTTACGGCGAAGACGTCCGTGACTGGGGCGGCGCCTATGCCGTGTACCGCGGCCTCATGGACGTGATCCCCTACAGCCGTCTGTTCAACTCCCCCATCTCCGAGGCTGCCATCATCGGCTCCGCCGTTGGCTACTGCATGTGCGGCGGCCGCGCTGTGGTCGAGCTGATGTACTGCGACTTCCTGGGCCGCGCCGGTGACGAGGTCTTCAACCAGATGTCCAAGTGGCAGGCCATGTCTGCCGGTATCCTGAAGATGCCCATGGTTCTGCGTATGTCCGTGGGCGCCAAGTACGGTGCGCAGCACTCTCAGGACTGGGTCGCCCTGGTGTCCCATATCCCCGGCCTGAAGGTCTTCTTCCCGGCCACGCCTTACGAGGCCAAGGGCATCATGCAGGCCGCCCTCAACGGCACCGATCCCTGCATCATTATGGAGTCCCAGAGAATCTACGACAAGGGCGAAGAATTCCACAAGGGCGGCGTGCCTGCCGAGGAATACGAGTGGAAGACCGGCGCCGTCAACAAGGTCCGCGACGGCAAGGATCTGACCATCCTGACCATCGGCGCCACCCTGTACCGCGCCATGGATGCCGCCAAGGAGCTGTCTGAGAAGTACGGCATGGAAGCCGACGTCATCAACATGCCCTCCCTGGTGCCCCTGGACTACACCGACATCGTGGAGTCCGTCAAGAAGACCGGCCGTGTTGTCCTGGCCTCCGACGCCTGCGCCCGCGGCAGCTTCCTCAATGATATTGCCCAGAATGTCACCACCCTGTGCTTCGACTATCTGGATGCGCCTCCCGTGGTCATCGGCGCCAAGAACTGGATCACGCCGCCCTACGAGTTCGACGAGTACTTCTTCCCCCAGGCCGAGTGGATTGTGGACGCCGTCAACGCCCGCGTGGTGCCGCTGGAGGGTTATGTCTCCAAGACCACGGCCACGGACGCCGAGGTGATCCGTACCGCAAAGGCTGGTGTGTAATTCGTGGATATCCAGAAGGTAAAAGCCGCCATTTTTGACCTGGATGGCACCCTTTTGGATACGTTGGCCGACATCGGCACAGCCGCAAACAGCGCGCTGTGCCGATGTGGTCTGCCCGCGTATCCCATTGCGGACTATCGCCAGAAGGTGGGCCACGGCATCCGGAATCTGCTCCGTTCCCTCCTGCCGGAGGGCTCGTCCGAGGAACTGCTGGAGCAGGTTCACGCCGCCTATCAGGCCTATTATCCGGAGCACTGTACGGTTCACACGGCCTATTTCCCTGGGGTGCAGGCGTTCCTCCGGGATCTGGATGCCAGGGGAATCCGCCTGGCGGTGATCTCCAACAAAACCCAGCGGACGGCCCAGAAGATCATTGACCACTATTTCCCGGAGTTTTCCTGGGCCTTTGTGTGGGGCAACAACGGAAGCCGTCCCCTGAAGCCCGATCCGGAGGCCGGCCGTCTGGCCTGCCGGGAGCTGGGCCTGCAGCCGGAGGAAATCCTCTATGTGGGCGATGGCGACACGGATATGGAATTCGCCTCCAAAATGGGCTTCATTGCCGCCGGTGTCACCTGGGGCTACCGGGACCGGGATCAGCTGCTGGCCGCCGGCGCGGAATTCCTCTCCGACAGCTTTTCGGAGTTAAAAGAGAAAATCGGACTGTAAAGCCCATAACAGGATATGAAACCGGAGAGACATGTCCATTGTGACTTGTGGAACTGCTGCGCACCCAAATGCCTCCCCTGCAATAGGGGAGGTGCTGAGCGCCAGCGAAGCGGAGGGGTGTCAAAGTACCAAATATTGTAGCAATTGCATACGAAGATTGGCAGCTTGACACCCCTCAGGCCCTTCGGGCCAGCTCCCCTATTGTAGG
>JAEDJR010000027.1 GCA_016296235.1 Oscillospiraceae bacterium | reverse complement strand
GGCGTCGGCGTCGGCGGCACCTTTGACAAGGCGGCCCTGATGGCCAAGCAGGCCCTGCTGCGGCCCGCCGGCAGCCACAATCCCGTCCCCTTCTACGCCCGGCTGGAGGAGGAGCTGCTGGAAGCTATCAACCGCCTGGGTATCGGCCCCCAGGGCTTCGGCGGCAAAACCACCGCCCTGGCCGTGAACATCGAGCAGGGCCCCACCCATATTGCGGGCCTGCCTGTGGCCGTGAACATCAACTGCCATGTGACCAGACATCAGACGGAGGTGCTGTGAGATGCCGATTTCCCTGACCACACCCCTGAGCCGTGAACAGGCCAGGACTTTGAAGGCCGGCGACAGCTGCCTGCTGTCCGGCGTGATTTACACCGCCCGGGACGCCGCCCACAAGCGGCTGTGCGATTTGGCCGCCCAGGGCAAGGAGCTGCCGATGGATCTGAAGGACGCCGTCATCTACTTTGTCGGCCCCACGCCGGCCCGTCCCGGAGAAGCCATCGGCTCCGCCGGCCCCACCACCTCCTACCGCATGGACGCCTACAGCCCCACCCTCATTGCCCTGGGTCAGACCGGCATGATCGGCAAAGGCAAACGCGGGCCCGAGGTCATCGACGCCATGAAAACCCATGGTGCCGTCTACTTCGGCGCCATCGGCGGCTGCGGCGCCCTTCTGAGCCAATGCATCAAAAAGGCCGAGATCATCGCCTATGAGGATCTGGGCGCTGAGGCCATCCGCCGCCTGGAGGTGGAGAACTTCCCCGTGGTGGTCGTCATTGACAGCCAGGGGAACAACCTCTACGAAACCGGCCGGGCCGGATATCTGGAGAGCCAGCCATGACGCGGCCCTACCGCATTGACCCCGGCCTGGACGTTCCCCTGTACCAGCAGCTGGTGGACGCCATCCGCAGCGACATCCGCATGGGCGTCCTGCCCGCCGGTGCCCAGCTTCCCACCGTGCAGCAGCTGGCCAGTGAGCTGGGGATTGCACGGGGAACCATCAACCGGGCCTATGACCAGCTGGAGCAGCTGTCTCTGGTGGAAAAGGTTCAGGGAAGCGGCACCTTTGTCCGGTACCAGCCGGCCAATTCCACCAGCCGCAAGGAGCAGGCCATGGCTGCCATCGACACGGTTCTGGATCAGCTGGAGACCATGGGGTTTTCCATGTCGGAAATCGGAATTTTTCTCAATCTCAAGCTGCGGCAGCGGGCGGAACAGCTGTCCACGGTGAAGGTGGCCGTGGTGGAGTGCAATCCGGAAACCCTCTCTCAGCTGTCCGACCAGCTGCGCCGGATCGAGCAGGTTGAGATCTATGCCTATCTGCTCAGCAGCATCCAGTCCTACCCTTACCAGCTTGGTGAGGAGATTGACCTGGTGGTGACCACGGCGGAGCATGCGCATTATCTGGAAAGCATCCTCCCTGACAGAAAAAAAATTGCAAGAATTGCGATGCGGCTTTCAACACCCAGCGTCTCCGCCATTGTCAAGCTCCAGGCCGGAGATTCCCTGGGAATCCTGTGCAGCAGTCCGCGGTTCGGCGCGCTGCTCTATGATACCTGCCAAACCTATACGGAACGTGTGGATATCGCGCTTCCCCAATCTCTGGACGGAGATTGGAACTGTGCCGACTTTCTGCGGGGCAAAACTGCGGTTTTGGTGCCGGAAGAGTTGGAAAAATACGCCTCTTCACAGGTGCTTCAGCAGCTTTTGCAGTTCGCGTCTCACGGACAATTGATCCGCTGCGCATACCAGCTGGACGAGGGTTCTTTCCTCTATCTGCAGGAAAAAATCGGTCGTATCCGGGAGAAAAAAAATATTTGACCGCTGCACTTCCTGCGTTTTGCAGGAAGTGCAATTTTTCTTGCAAAATCGAGTATGTGACGAATGAGATCCTTCTTTTTCGCTTGACAAATGGTATAGGACTATATAGTATATAGATATAGTTAAATCCTGCAACACAACCAAATCTCAGGAAAACGAGGTAAGAATATGGAGGCAATCAAGAAGAAAGTACTGGTAATCGGCGTGATCGGCGCCGATGTCCATGCGGTTGGCAACAAAATTCTCTACCACGCCTTCACCGAGGCCGGCTTCGACGTGGTGAACCTGGGCGTCATGGTATCCCAGGAGGAGTACATCGCCGCCGCCATCGAATCCAACGCCGATGCCATCGTGGTCTCCTCCCTCTACGGCCAGGGCGAGCTGGACTGCCGGGGCATGCGCGACAAGTGCGATGAGGCAGGTCTCAAGGGCATTCCCCTGGTGGTTGGCGGCAACATCGTCATCGGCAAGCAATCCTTTGCGGATGTGGAAAAACGGTTCAAGGCCATGGGCTTTGACCGGGCCTTCCCGCCGGGAACCACCCCCGAGACCACCATCGCCGCCCTGCGGGAGCTGCTGCATATGGACGGTGAGCCTGCGTGAAGCCTGTTTTGCTCATTGACTTCGGCAGCACCTACACAAAGTTGACCGCCGTGGATGTGGAAGCCGAATCCATTCTGGGCACGGCAGCCGCCTACACCACCGTGGAAACCGATGTGGGCGACGGTCTCAACCAAGCACTGGCACAGCTGGAGGAAAAAACAGGCAAGCTGGACTACGATCAATGCTATGCCTGCTCCTCCGCCGCAGGCGGTCTGCGCATGATCGCCAGTGGTCTTGTGCCGGAACTGACCAGTGAGGCCGCCAAGCTGGCCAGCCTGGGCGCCGGCGCTAAAATCGCAGGGCTTTACTCCTTCCAGCTGACCCAGGACGACCTGGAGGACATTCAGGCCGCCAAGCCGGACATTTTCCTGCTGGTGGGCGGTACCGACGGCGGCAACAGCGAGTGTATCCTCCACAACGCCGCCATGCTGGCCACTCTGGAGCCGGATTTCCCCGTGGTCATTGCCGGCAACCGTACCGCTGCCCGGCAATGTCAGCGAATCCTGGAAAAATTTGAAACCTACGTCTGCCCCAACGTCATGCCGAAATTCGGCGTTCTGAACATTGAGCCCACCCAGAAGCAGATCCGGGAAATCTTCCTGCACCGGATCATCCAGGCCAAGGGGCTTTCCAAAGCGGCGGAGCTCCTGTCGGACATTCTGATGCCCACCCCCTCCGCCGTGCTGATGGCCATGGAGCTGCTGGCCCAGGGCTGCGAGGGCGAGTGCGGCATCGGCGATCTGGTGGCCGTGGACGTGGGCGGCGCCACCACCGACGTCTATTCCATGGCCGATGGCATGCCAAAAGCCATGAACACTGTCTACAAGGGCTTGCCGGAGCCCTACTCCAAGCGCACGGTCGAGGGCGACATCGGCATGCGCTACAGCGTCCACGGCATTGTGGAGGCCGCCGGTCTGAACCGGGTCAGCCAGCTGGCTCAGCTGCCGCCCCGCCGGGTGCAGGAGCTGGTGGATGATCTGCGCAGGCACACCGACTCTCTGCCGGACGGTGACCCGGAGCTGGAGGCTCTGGATCACGCCCTGGCTTCCCTGGCCATTGAAGTGGCAGTCAGCCGCCACGCCGGTAGCATGGAGGAAACCTACACCATGATGGGCCAGACCTTCGTCCAGAACGGAAAAGACCTGACCGGTGTGAAACAGATTGTGGTCACCGGCGGCAGCCTGATCCATACCAAAGATACCGCCGCCATCGCGCGGCACGCCCTCTGGTCCCCTGCCCAGCCCATGTCCCTGCGGCCCAAGGCCGCCGGTATCTGGGTAGACCGGCGTTACATCCTGGCGGCCATGGGCCTGCTCTCCGCCCACTATCCCCAGACAGCCCTGAGAATCATGAAAAAGGAGCTTGAACAGCATGGATATTCAGAATAAGCGGATTCCCGACGATGAATTTGCCCGCCTGCGGAAAGAAGTCCTGGCCCAGTGGCCCACCGGCAAGGACGTCAACCTGCAGGAAGCTGTGGACTACCATAAAGCCATGTCCGACGATCAGATTTTCTCCAAAAAGCTGCTGGCCGCCAAAAACGCCGGCAAAACCCTGGTACAGCCCCGGGCCGGTGTTCCTGTCATTGAAAAGCACATTGAGCTGATGCAGTATCTCCAGGATCAGGGCGAGGCCGATCTGCTGCCCACCACCATCGACAGCTACACCCGGCAGAACCGCTATGAGGAGGCCGAAAACGGCATTGCCGAATCCATCCGTCTGGATCGGGCCATGCTCAACGGTTTCCCCGCCGTCAACCACGGCGTGGCCGGCTGCCGCCGGGTAATTGAAAGCGTACATACCCCCCTGCAGGTGCGCCACGGCACGCCGGACGCCCGGCTGCTGACGGAGATCACCTACGCAGGCGGCTTCACCAGCTACGAGGGCGGCGGCATCTCCTACAACCTGCCCTACTGCAAAAACATTCCCATGGAGCGCACCATCCAGGACTGGCAGTATGTGGACCGGCTGACGGGCCTGTATGAGGAAATGGGCGTCTCCATCAACCGGGAGCCCTACGGCCCCCTGACCGGCACCCTGGTGCCCCCCTGCATCTCCCACGCCGCCGCCATCATCGAGGCGCTGCTGGCCGCCGAGCAGGGCGTGAAGAACATCACCGTGGGCTACGGCCAGTGCGGCAACCTGGTGCAGGACGTGGCCGCCATCCGCACCCTCCAGGAGCTGACAGATGAGTATCTGCGCAAGTACGGCTACGACGACGTGGTGGTGACCACGGTGCTGCACCAGTGGATGGGCGGCTTCCCCGCTGACGAGGCCAAGGCCTTCGGCGTTATCGCCACCGGCAGCCTCATCGCCGCCTTCTCCAAGGCCACCAAGGTCATTGTCAAGAGTCCCCACGAGGCTGTGGGCATCCCCACCATGGAGGCCAACGCCCAGGGTCTGCGCTGCACCAAGCAGGTGGTCAACATGATGACCGACCAGACCTTCCAGGACAGCCGCCTGCCTCTGGAGGAGGAAATCATCCGCCAGGAGACCCGCTGCATTGTGGACAAATGCTTCGAACTGGGTCAGGGCGACATCGCTGTGGGCGTGTGCCGCGGCGTCCAGGCCGGTGTTCTGGATGTGCCCTTTGCCCCCTGCCGGGCCAATGCCGGCCTGATGCTCCCCTGCCGGGACAACGACGGCGCCGTGCGCATTCTGAATATGGGACACCTGCCCTTCACCCAGGATCTGAAGGACTTCCACGCCGCCAAAATCGACGAGCGTGCCAAATTTGAAAAACGGAAGGCCTCCTTCCAGATGGTCATCGATGACGTCTACGCCATCGGCAAGGGCCGTCTGGTGGGCCGTCCCAGATATTGATAAAGGAGCGTTGTCACTATGAAAATTGTGGATGTTGTTTGTTCCGCAGGCCGCACCGGCTTCTATTTTGACGATCAGCGGGCCATCAAGCGCGGCGCCGGTCATGACGGAGTGTTCTATGTGGGGCAGCCCGTGACCGAGGGCTTTACTGCCGTCCGTCAGGCGGGCGAAGCCATTTCCGTGATGCTGGTTCTGGAGGACGGGCAGGTTGCCTATGGCGACTGCGCCGCCGTGCAGTACTCCGGCGCCGGTGGACGCGATCCTTTGTTCCTGGCCCGGGATTTCATTCCCATCATTGACCGGTACATCAAGCCTCAGCTGGTGGGCCAGGAGGCCAATGACTTCCGGGGCCTGTGCGCCATGATGGAGGCCATTCAGGTGGAGGGCAAGCGCCTGCACACCGCCATCCGCTACGGCGTGTCCCAGGCCATCCTGGACGCCGTTGCCAAGGCCACCGGCCGTCTCATGTGCGAGGTTGTGGCCGACGAGTACGGCTGCACCGTGTCCGAAACCCCCATTCCCATCTTCACCCAGTCCGGCGACGACCGCTATGACAACGCCGACAAGATGATTATCAAGGGCGCCCAGGTGCTGCCCCACGCTCTGATCAACAACATCGACACCAAGCTGGGCCGTCACGGTGAAAAGCTGGCTGAATACATCGGCTGGCTGCGGGATCGGATCCTGGAGCACCGCACGGACGAAAGCTATATGCCCGTGCTGCACATGGACGTCTACGGCACCATCGGCGCCGCCTTCGGCAACAACAACTACAAGGAAATGGCCGACTACATCGGACAGCTGGAGGAAATCGCCAAGCCCTTCCACCTGCGCATTGAAGGCCCCATGGACTGCGACTGCGACCGGGAAACCCAGCTGGAGGCGCTGGCGGGCCTGACCAGGGAGCTGGACGACCGGGGCATCCAGGTGGAGCTGGTGGCCGACGAGTGGTGCAACACCCTGGAGGACATCAAGCTCTTCGCCGACCACAAGGCGGGACACATGGTGCAGATCAAGACCCCCGATCTGGGCGGCATCAACAACACCATCGAAGCCGTGCTCTACTGCAAGGAGAAGGGCATCGGCGCCTACCAGGGCGGCACCTGCAACGAGACCGACCGCAGCGCCCAGGTCTGCGTCCACTGCGCCATGGCCACTCAGCCGGCTCAGATTCTGGCAAAGCCCGGCATGGGCGTGGACGAGGGCTTCATGATCGTCTACAACGAAATGAACCGTATTCTGGCTCTGCGCGCCGCAAAAAAGCGCTAAAAAACGAACATCCCGGGAAAAGGCGACGCTTTTCCCGGGATGCTTTTTATTGACTCCGCTGCGCCCGGAACTGGATCAGCTGGGCGGCAATGGAAATGGCGATCTCCGCCGGAGTCTCCGCCTGGATTTCCAGGCCGATGGGGGTGGTGATGCGGTTTACATCCTCCTCGGTGAGGCCGAATTCCTCCAGGAGCCGTTTCCGTACCCCGGCTGCCTTGGCCCGGCTGCCGATGACGCCCACATAGGCAGGCTTCTGCCGCAAAATCTGCGCCTGCACCACAGTGTCGTAGGCATGGCCCCGGGTCATGACGCAGACGTAATCCTCCGCGCTCAGGGTCACATAGTCCTCCAGCCGGTTGAAGTCCACCAGGCGAATCTCCTCCGCCGTGGGGAACAGCTCCGGACGGGTGAATTCCGGGCGGTCATCCAGCACCACGCAGCGGAAGCCCACATGGGACAAAACCGGCTCCAGCTCCTGGGCCACATGGCCGCCGCCGAAGATATAGACCCGGCCGGAGGCGCAGATCTGCTCCACAAAGAAGTCCCGGCCATCCCGCTGCACCCGATGGGGACGGTTTCCCAGTTCGCTCTCCAGCCACCGGGGCGCTTCCGCACCAAAAAAGCCTTCCTCCCGGGTCCAGAGGGTCAGACCGCCGCCATCCCCCAGGTCGTCCAGAAGCCACAGAGCATGACCCAGGGAAAACTGCTGCTCCGCTTCCGCCGAAACAGCCAGGGCATTTTCATCGCAGGCAGGCAAATACCGGAAAAAGACACGCACATCACCGCCGCAAATCATGCCCAGATTCTCCACATCGTTTCTCGTCAGGGAGAAATCATGCTGGCAGGAGGTCTTTTTCTCCAGCATCTGCTGCGCCATCTGGATGGAGCGGAACTCCACAGCGCCGCCGCCGATGGTCCCGCAGATCCGTCCCTCCTGGTTCACCAGCATTCTCGCGCCCGCTCCCCGGGGTGTGGCGCCGGACGCAGCCGTCACCGTAACCAAAGCCAGTTCTTCACCGGCCGCGAGCCGTTCCTTCATCGTCTTGAGCATGGTTCTCATTGTACAGTCCCCTTTCAGTCAGCCCACGGCATTGCGTCCGTGTCGCTGCAATTTCAGTATACCGGTTTTTTTCGATTTGTAAATCCCAATTTCCGGTGCCATTCCGACCCTCATGAAAAATTGCCGGGCACAGAGCGGTTCTCCGTTCTGTGCCCGGCATTCTTTATTGAATGGATACGACCTGATAATCCTGGGCTTCCACGGCCTGTTTCAGAACGTCGTCGGCCACAGGCGTTCTGAGCGTCACCACAGCGGTACCGGTGACGTGGCTGACTTCCGCTGTCTCAACGGCGTCCAGGGCCTCCAGCGCCTTCTTGACCCGGGCCTCGCAGTGGCCGCACATAATGCCTTCGATGTGCATGGTTTTCGTCATAGCTTGTTTCTCCTTTTTGTGTTTGATTTTATGATCGTGCTTAGAATCGTGAATCC
Organism: Oscillospiraceae bacterium; assembly: GCA_016296235.1. Lineage (GTDB taxonomy): Bacteria > Bacillota > Clostridia > Oscillospirales > Oscillospiraceae > Avoscillospira. The sequence goes on along the minus strand of JAEDJR010000027.1, from coordinate 6,774 downwards.
GCAGCAGATTCAGACGCAAAGCGTTGGTCACGACGCAGAAGCTGGAAAGGCTCATGGCCGCGGCGCCGAACATGGGGTTCAGCTGCCAGCCCAGCAGGGGGATGAACACACCCGCTGCCAGGGGAATGCCGAGGGCATTGTAGAAAAACGCCCAGAACAGGTTCTCGTGGATATTCCGCAGGGCAGCCCGGCTGAGACGGATGGCCGCCGGCACATCGCTGAGACGGCTCTTCACCAGAACAACGTCCGCCGCATCGATGGCAACGTCTGCCCCGGCGCCGATGGCAATGCCGATGTCAGCCCGGGTCAGGGCGGGCGCGTCGTTGATGCCGTCGCCCACCATGGCCACTTTCCCCCGGGCCTTGAGACGGCGGATCACAGCCTCCTTGCCATCGGGGAGGACACCGGCGATCACCTCGTCCACGCCTGCCTGACGGCCGATGGCACGGGCCGTCCGCTCATTGTCGCCGGTGAGCATGACCACCCGGATTCCCATATTCTGCAGCTGGCGGATGGCAGCGGGAGAATCCTCCTTCATCACATCCGCCACGGCGATGATACCCAGGAGCACCCCGTCCAGGCCGAAATACAGGGGTGTTTTTCCCTCCTCAGCCAAGGTTTCCGCCTTGACCCGCAGGGTATCCGGAACCTGTGCCCGGCCGCTGATAAAGCCGAGATTTCCGCCGCAGAGAACCTTTCCCTCCAGCCGGGCGGTCAGGCCGTTGCCCGGAAGGGCTTCAAATTCCGTCACCTGCGGCGCTTCCACACCGTGGGCACGGCCATAATCCAGAATGGCGCTTGCCAGCGGGTGCTCGCTCTTTTGCTCCAGGGCCACGGCCAGCCTCAAAAGCTGTTCCTCTGTCACCGCCCCGGCAGGCAGCAGATCCGTCACCCTTGGCTGTCCGGCGGTAATGGTTCCGGTTTTGTCCAGGGCTACAACCGCCGCCTTGCCTGCCTCTTCCAGAGACACGGCGGTTTTGAACAGGATTCCGTTTTTCGCGCCCACACCATTGCCGACCATAATAGCCACCGGCGTGGCCAGACCCAGGGCGCAGGGGCAGCTGATGACCAGAACGGAAATTCCCCGGGCCAGAGCAAAGCCAAAGGTCTGTCCTGCCAGGAGCCACACCAGCGTCGTGACAACCGCTATGGCAATGACCGCCGGGACAAACACACCGGAGACCTTGTCCGCCACCTTGGCAATGGGCGCCTTGGTGGCAGCGGCGTCGCTGACCATGCGGATGATCTGGGACAGCGTCGTATCCTGCCCCACCCGGGTGGCCCGGCAGGTCAGAAAGCCCGATTGGTTCAAGGTGGCAGCGGAAACACTGTCGCCAGGTGCTTTGTCCGCCGGAATGCTCTCACCGGTGAGGGCCGCCTCGTTGACAGCGCTGCTGCCTTCCACCACCACGCCGTCCACGGGAATGCTCTCCCCCGGCCGCACCACAAACAGGTCGCCGGGCTGCACCGCGTCAATGGCAGCCTCTGTCTCCACGCCGTTCCTGAGAACAACGGCGGTCTTGGGAGCCAGCTTCATGAGGCTCTTCAGGGCGTCGGTGGTCTTGCCCTTGGAACGGGCCTCCAGCATTTTCCCAACGGTAATCAGCGTCAGGATCATGGCGGCGGACTCAAAATAGAACTCCATCATATATTCCATGACGGCGTCCATATCCCCACGCACCTGGGCGCCGGTCATGGCAAACAGGGCGTAGGTGCTGTAGACAAAGGCAGCCGTGGCTCCCAGGGCCACCAGGGCGTCCATATTGGGGGCCCGGTGCCAGAGGCTCCGGAAGCCGCTGATGAAGAATTTCTGGTTAATCACCATAATGATGACCGTCAGCAGCAGCTGGGTCAGGCCCATGGCCACATGGTTGCCGTCAAAGAAGGGCGGCAGGGGCCAGCCCCACATCATATGCCCCATGGAGAAGTACAACAGCACCAGCAAAAATCCCACGGACCAGATCAGCCGCCGCTTCAGCACCGGCGTTTCCCGGTCCTGCAAGGCATCCTCCTCCGGTTTGGCGGCGGCAGACTCCGCGCCCTTGGGCGCTGCGCCATAGCCGGCCTCCCGCACCGCCTGTATGACGGCCTCATCCGAAGCCGTGCCCTCCACGCCCATGGAGTTGGTCAGCAGGTTCACGGAGCAGGCCGTCACGCCCGGCACCTGGGACACCGCCTTTTCCACCCGGGCCGAGCAGGCAGCGCAGCTCATGCCCGTGACGTTATATTGTTTCACAATTCAGACTTCCTTTCTATTTCATCAGCTTTTGCAGCGTGTCCACCAGCTCGTCGATGACGGCATCGTTGCCCTCCCGCAAATCCCGGGCCACGCAGGTACGCAGATGGCTGGCGATCAGCTCCCGGTTGAACGCATTCATGGCCGCCGTCACCGCCGCCGACTGAATCAGAATGTCGTTGCAGTAGGCGTCGCTTTCCAGCATGTTGCGGATACCGCGAATCTGCCCCTCCATGCGGCTCAGGCGGTTGGTCAGCTTTTTGACCTCTTCCGGCGTTCGTCTTGTTTTTTTACAGCAGTCCATTTCAAGTCCTCCCTTGACAGGATACCCCCTGGTGGTATTTATATTATACCCCATAGGGGTATTTGTCAAGAAAATAACGCAAAGAAACGTGACTTTTTTCCGGAACGATGGTATGATATCTGCAGAAGGAGGCGCTGACATGGAATGCAAGCCCATCGCCACGATTCACAACGACTACACGGCCAAATTCGGCATTCCCCGCCAGAGCGGTCTGGTGGAGGAAGTGATATCGACCATTGTTTTTGAGCCGGAATACCGCAATGCCGACGCGCTGCGGGGCATGGAAGGCTACTCCCACCTGTGGCTGTTGTGGGTCTTTTCCCAGGCTATCCGGGAGGGCTGGTCTCCCACGGTGCTGCCGCCCCGGCTGGGGGGCAAAACCCGCATGGGCGTCTTTGCCACCCGCTCCCCCTTCCGGCCCAATCCCATCGGCCTGTCCTCCGTGAAGCTGCTGGACGTGGAGCTGCACACCAAGGACGGTCCGGTGCTCCATGTGGCCGGCGCCGATCTCATGGACGGCACGCCCATTCTGGACATCAAGCCCTATCTGCCCTTCACCGACAGCCACCCCGATGCCCTGGGCGGCTTCGCCGATCCGGTGCGGGACTATCATCTGGAGGTGGTATTTCCGGATTCCCTGCTCCAACAGGTTCCCCTGCGGCTGCGGAAGCCGGTTTTGGGACTGCTGGCCCAGGATCCCCGCCCCTCCTACCAGAATGACCCGGAACGGATCTACGGCGTGGCCTTCGGTGGTTATGATTTCCGCTTCCGGGTAGCGGACGGGATTCTGACTGTCTGCGAAATCGAGAAGCTCAACCAGTGATTCAACCGTCGGTTGGTTGTATTCTCCTGGTAAACCTGATAGATTCAACGCAAAACAGCAAAGGAGGTTTTTTCATGCACTTTCCCGCCGGGTTGTTTACGGACGTGCGGTATGAGTCCGTATACAACACCACCATCAGCTTTGAAAACGGACAGCTGAAGCAAAACAAAACTGCCCTGGAGCAGGGCGCGTTCATCCGGGTCTTTGACGGCAGCCGCTGGTATTACAGCGCTACCACCGACCTGGACGCCGTCCAGGCGGAAATCGACGCCCTGGCCGCCATGGCCAAACCCAATGCCGGCATTCTCGACCATCCGGTGGTCAAGCGGCTGCAGGCCAACCGGGATGTATGCCTGCGGTACCAGGAGACCGACGTCTCCAAAATCAGCAACGAAGAAAAAGTGGCGCTGCTGGCGTCCTATCTGCCAGTGCTGCAGGAGCTGGACGATGTGCAGATGCACATCCTCTTCTACTTCGACACCCACACCGAAAAGCACATCATCTCCAGTCTGGGGGCAGACGTGACCTTTGATTACCAGCGGGCCAGCGTGGTTCTGCGCTATGCCTTCGGCTGCAGCGGGGTTCCCTTCTCCAATCAGAAGCACGCCTATCGCGAGACCTTCCAGGAACTCCGTGATTTGCAGGACAGCTTCCGTGAAAAGCTGGCGGCAGACTGGCAGTATGCCCACAACGCCGTACCGGTGGTTCCCGGTGTGTACACCTGCATCCTCGCTCCTGTGGTTACCGGCGTTTTTGCCCATGAGAGCTTCGGCCACAAGTCCGAGAGCGATTTCATGATCGGCGACGAGACCATGCGCCGGGAGTGGGCCCTGGGCACCCGGGTTGGATCGGATATCCTGAATATCTACGACACCGGCATTCCCGAGGGCTCCGGCTATGTGCCCTATGACGATGAAGGCACCAAAGCCGGAAAAACCTATCTGATTAAGGACGGAATCCTCACCGGGCGGCTCCACAGCGCCTACACCGCTGCGGCCCTGGAGGAGGACGTCACCGGCAACGCCCGGGCCATGAGCTTCGAATTTGAGCCCATCGTCCGCATGACCTCCACCTGCATCGGCGCGGGAACCCAGACCGTGGAAGAGCTGTTTGCCGGGGTCAAAGAGGGCGTCTACATTCAGGATTACAAGCACGGTTCCGGCATGTCCACCTTCACCATCGCCCCCAATGTGGCCTATATGATCCGCGACGGCAAGCTGGCGGAGCCTGTACGCATCGCTGTCATCACCGGCAACGTCATGGAAACCCTGCATCGGATTGACGGTCTTTCCCGGGAAGCCCAGCTGTGTTCCCAGTCCACCGGCGGCTGCGGCAAAATGGAGCAATGGCCCCTGCGTGTGGCCTTCGGCGGCCCCTATGTGCGGGTACAGGGCATCACGGTGCAGTAAGGAGGCGCAATGATGATAAAAGAACTCTATCGTTTTGAAACCACAGAAACCTCTCTCAACGTGACCCAGAGTGAAATTGACTCCGTCCGGAGAAAGCACATTGTCAAATCCGGCTGCCGGGTCTATGACGGCACTTCGATCGGAATCGCCGGTACGTTGGGCGAAGCAACGGCAGAAACCTGGCGGCAGGCTGAGGCCAACCTGGAGCGGAAGGTTCCCTATCCCTATGCGCCGGAGCAAAACAAAACACGGCGAGAGGACCGGCGTCAGGAAATCCTGGACAGCGGAGAATTCACCGCCCGGGTGGAGCAACTGCTGGACAGGCTCCGTACCGCCTTCCCCCGCATGATCTTCAGCAATAAGGTCAATATGAGCGAAACCACCGTCTCTCTGACCAATGATGCCGGGCTGGATTATTGCTGCCGGGACCTGACCTACACGGTCATGCTCCTGGCCAAGGACGTGGATTCCGCCGCCGTGTTTGACACCGCCGCCGAATACCTTGGCCGCAGCTTCGATGTGGACGCCATTTTCGCGGACGTCTCCCAGGTCATGGAAGCCCACCGGACTATTGTGCCCCTGCCGGAGGGAAATACCCTGCCCCTGATTGTGGAGTCCGGCCTGGTAAAGGATCCCCTGAATCAGGCACTCAACGGCCAGCTGTTCCATCGGGGCGCATCCCTGCTCTCCGGCAAACAGGGCCAGAAGCTGTTCTCCGAAGACGTCACCCTCCAGGTGGATCGGACGCCCGATTCCTATGCCGCCGCTTTCTTTGACGCGGAAGGCTCCGTTCTTCCCGGAGATCAGCTGCCGCTGATTGAAAACGGCGTCCTGGCACGGCCTTATGCCGACAAAAAGACCGCTGCGGAATTCTCCTGCGAGAACACCGCAGCTGCCGGCGCCAACTACGACGACCTGCCCCAGCTGGCCGCACCCAACACATCCTTTGCCTCCAGCGGCAAGTCCCTCCGGGAGCTGCTCCGGGGCCGGGACGCAGCCCTGGTCGTCATGGCCAGCGGCGGCGACTGCACCTCCGACGGGATGCTGGCCACGCCGGTGCAGACCTCCTATCTCTACCGGGACGGCAAGCTCCTGGGCAAGCTGCCGGAGTTCTCCGCCCGGGGCAGTCTCTTCGACCTTCTGGGCAAGTACTATCTGGGCCGTTCCGATGACAAACCCTTCTGCGGCTTCCAGTGGCTGGCCGTGGAAGCGGAAATCACACCATGAAAGGCTGGATCATCAACCCGCGACGTCCCTGGGCCGTGAGCTCCATGCTGTTCATGGGCTTCTCCCTGCTTGCCAGACTGGTTTTCTATATCCCTGCGGGCCTGCGCGGTTTTGATTGGTGGGTCTATATCGGAATCCCGGCTGCGGCCAGCCTGTGGTTTCCTGCGGCACTGATTCTCTGGGGCCACAAAACCCTGCTTCCCACCTGTCTTTCGGTACTCGGCGGAGTCTTCTATTTCATCGTCAAAGCCTTTACCTTCGCCCACTGGTGGCATACTCTGTTATGCTGCATCCTGTATTTGGCGGTGTTGGCTCTGTATATCTTGACTGTCACCGGCGTTCTGCCTACTAAAAAGCTCCTGTATCCCCTGTTTGGACTGCCCCTGGCGTTCCACTTGTTCGTGGAGGACGTGTTCGTCTACGTTCTGCCCGGCGCAAGCCTGTGGCAGTGGCTGCCGGAACTGTCCGTCCTGGCCATCATGGCAGCTCTTCTCTGCGCGGCCCTGGCCATGGAGCGGAAATAATGCAAAACAAAACAGCATGGTTTGTGGGGTGTTCGTAAGACAGTAAATCCGACCTATGACTGCAATCATAGGTCGGATTTTCCTATTCTGTGTTTGGGTTGGGACATCCAAGGCCCCTCTGATGCGGGAGGCTTTGGTGCGGTGCGGAATCGTGCATGATGCACGACACCGAACGGCGTATAGAAGTGCGCCCGTAATACACAGCGCCCAAGGCTCCCCTGCGTAAGGGGAGCTGTCAGCGAAGCTGACTG
>JAEDJR010000026.1 GCA_016296235.1 Oscillospiraceae bacterium | reverse complement strand
CACCGCCTGGCTGTCTGCCGGTATGGACATGGGGCTGCTGCGGAAGCTCTTCGGCGGCTTCCTCCTGGTCATCGGCGCACTGGAGCTGTGGAAAAGCAGAAACAAACAGAATAAGATTTGAGTTTAATATACTCAACCTTAGTCAAGACTAGCGCTTTCCGACAAACAACCCTCTTACCACTCTCCATTATCTTTCAATATCCCAATGATTTCTTCGCGCTTTTCCTCATAATACGCAATATCTTCGTTTCTAAATGAAATCTCATCGCGATATATCTCTTGCTTCTCTCGAAGACGGTCAATCTTATCCTCTGCTAAATCTCCGTTTTTTCGGTTGCTCTCAATTTCATTTTCGCATTCATTTAGCATATCTTGAAGTTCATCTATTCTTGTTTTGTTGTTTTCTATTTGCTCTTCAAGAATTCTCAGTTCATTCCAGAGCGAGGTAATATATTGCTCATATTTAGCCCGTTCCGCTTGCTCTTGCTCCCGTCTTTCTTCCTCAGCCTTTCTATTGATAATTTCTTGTTCCTGTTTTAGTAAAGAATCTGTTATTCTTTCTTGTTGTTTCTTCTCTCCATAAAAAACAAATACTGTTCCATCCCTCATATCTTTCAGCGTTAATATTTCGTCGTTTACTTCATACTGAGCGTTAATTAACAGTCCCCATAATGAATGTGAAATTGTGACTTTGTCACCATCAAAAATAGCATAGTCGTAGACTGTATCATTAACAACAACTCTGCCCTCAGAATTGAACGAAAGTGTTTCCCCATTCTCTGCCATCCAATACCCTTCAAGGACATTTTTCTTTGAACCGCAAGCACTGAACACTATCAACAGTAAAACAAGAAACAAACGGCCTAATTTCTTTGTTTTCACTCTCATTCTCCCCATTTCATTTGTATTGCACGTTTCTGATTGTGAAATGAATTCACAAATACGCGCATCACCATTGCCCGCTAGAACAGCGTCACCTGGCTGGTATCCGGCAGACTGCCGAAGGCGCCGGCGGCTTTCAGGTTTTCAATGTGGGTTTTGGAAACCTTGGGGCAGGCAGCGGAGAATTCCTCAATGGAGATAAACTGCTTGCCCTTGCGGCCCTCCACAATGTCCAGGGCTGCCGTCTCGCCCAGGCCCGATACGGACACAAAGGGCGGCAGCAGCTTTCCGTCCCGGATGATAAAGCGCAGGGCGTCGGATTCATAGATGTCGATGGGCGCAAACTCGAAGCCCCGGAGATAGAATTCATAGCACAGCTCCAGGGTGGTCAGCAGGTCCTCCTCCTTGCCCGTGGCGTCGGGATTGGCCTTGATTTCCTTGATTTTCGCCTTGACCTGCTCGATGCCGCCGGTCATCATGGCGGCGTCGAAGCCGTCCTTCTGGCTGCGGCGGTAGAAATAGGCGGCATAGAAGGCCAGGGGCTCGTGAACCTTGAACCAGGCAATCCGGAAGGCCATCATGACATAGGCCACGGCGTGGGCCTTGGGGAACAGGTACTTAATCTTTTTGCAGGAGCCGATGTACCACTCCGGCACGCCGGCGTCCAGCATCTCCTGCTCCGCCCCCTCGGGCAGTCCCCTGCCCTTCCGGACGGACTCCATGATCTTGAAGGAGCGCTTCTCCGGCATGCCGCAGGAAATCAGATAGTTCATAATATCGTCGCGGCAGCCGATGGCCTGGGAGACCGTGGCCGTGCCGGAGACGATCAGATCCTTGGCGTTGCCCAGCCACACGTCGGTGCCGTGGGAGAAGCCGGACAGGCGCACCAGGGTGTCAAACCGGTCGGGCATGGTGTCCATGAGCATGCCCCGGGTGAAGCTGGTGCCGAACTCCGGAATGCCGCAGGAGCCCATGGGCCCCAGCACCGGGTCGTCCTCAAAACCCAGCACCTTGCTGGATTTGAAAATGGACATGGTGTCCTTGTCGTCCAGGGGGATCTCCCGGGCGTTGACGCCGGTCAGATCCTCCAGCATCCGGATCATGGTGGGGTCATCGTGGCCCAGCATGTCCAGCTTCAGGAGGTTTTCCTCCATGGAGTGGTATTCAAAGTGGGTGGTGATGATATCGGTGTCGGTGGAGTCCGCCGGGTGCTGTACCGGGCAGAAATCCCAGATTTCATTCTCCTGGGGAATGACCACCAGACCGCCGGGGTGCTGGCCCGTGGTGCGCTTGACGCCCACGCAGCCGGCAGCCAGGCGGTTTTCTTCCGCCTTGCAGACCGTGCGGTTGCGCTCGGCCAGGTATTTCTTGGCATAGCCGTAGGCGGTCTTTTCCGCCACGGTGCCGATGGTGCCGGCCCGGAACACATGGGACGAGCCGAACATCTCCACGCAGTAGGCGTGGGCCCGGGACTGGTATTCGCCGGAGAAGTTCAGGTCGATATCGGGCACCTTGTCGCCGCCGAAGCCCAGGAACGTCTCAAAGGGGATGGAGAAGCCCTCCTTGGCAAATTTTGTGCCGCACTTGGGACAGACCGCGTCGGGCAGGTCCGCGCCGCACTCATAGCCCGCCGGTACGTCGAAGGTGTGGAATTTGCACTTGGGGCAGCGGTAGTGGGGCGGGAAGGAGTTGACCTCCGTGATGCCCGACAGATACGCCACGATGGACGAGCCGACGGAGCCCCGGGAGCCCACCAGATAGCCGTGCTCCAGGGAGTTCTGCACCAGCTTCTGGGCGGACATATAGATGACGTCATAGTGGCAGGAGATGATATCGTGCATCTCCGTGTCCACGCGCTTGGTAATCAGCGGCAGCGGATCATCGCCGTAAAGCTCATGGAGCCGCCCGTAGACCAGCCGTTTCAGATCCTCCACGGAGTTTTCGATGGAGGGCGCAAACAGGTTGTGGGGCACCGGGCGGATGGTGTCGCACATGTCCACAATCAGGTTGGGGTTCTTCACAACCACCTCATAGGCCGTGTCCGGGTCGAGATAGTCGAACTCCGCCAGCATCTCGTCGGTGGTGCGGAAATACAGGGGCAGCTCCCGGTCGCAGTCCTCGAAGCCCTTGGAGGCCAGCAGCAGGCGGCGGTAGATCTCATCCTCGGGATTCTGGAAATGGACGTCGCCGGTGGCCACCACAGGCTTGCCCAGTTCCCGGCCCAGACGGATGATGGTGCGGTTGAACTCCTTCAGCTCCTCCTCATCCGCCGCCAGGCCCTTTTCCAGCATAAAGCGGTTGTTGGCCAGGGGCTGAATCTCCAGGAAGTCATAGAAGGATGCAATGCGCAGCAGCTCTCTGTGGCTCTTATGGCCCACCACCGCCTGAAACAGCTCGCCGGCCTCACAGGCAGAGCCCACCAGCAGGCCCTCCCGCCACTGAATCAGCTCCGACTTGGGAATTCGCGGCACCCGCTTGAAATACTTCAGATGGGCATAGGAAATGAGCCGGTAGAGATTCCGCAGGCCCACCTGGTTCTTGGCAAAGAGAATCATATGCCGCGCCTGCCGGTCCACAATGTGGCCGCCGGACCGCAGCTCCAGCATCAGCGGATTGATCTGCTCCAGCCGGGTGACGCCCCGCTCCTCCAGCATGGCGAAGAAGCGCCGCAGCATATGGGCCACGGTAACGCCGTCGTCCACTGCCCGGTGATGGTTGAACTCCGGCAGGCTCAGGGCGTCGGCCACAATGTTCAGCTTGTGGTTTTTCAGCTCCGGCAGCAGGTTCTGGGATAAGATCAGGGTGTCCACATAGACCGGGTCATACTCGATGCCCAGCCGCCCGCAGGCCGCCAGAATAAAGCCCACGTCGAAATCCGCGTTATGGGCCGCCAGGGGCCGGTCGCCGCAGAATTCCAGGAATTTAGGCAGCACGTCCTCCACGTCCGGCGCATCGGCAAGCATTTCATCGGTGATGCCGGTCAGCTCCGTGATCTTCTGGGTCAGGGGCCGCCGGGGGTTGACAAAGGACTGGAAGCGGTCGAGAATCTCGCCGTCCCGGTAGATGACGGCGCCGATTTCCGTGATTACGTCGTTCTGGGCGCTGAGACCCGTGGTTTCCAGGTCGAAGGCCACAAATTCCCCGGAAAGGGGCATCTCCCGCTGGCCGTGGACCACGATCCGGTCGTCCACGTCGTTGACAAAATAGGCCTCGCAGCCATAGAGGATCTTGATGGGCTGGTCGGTACCGGCCACCTTGTTTTTGGACGCCTTCAATGCGTCAGGGAAGGACTGGACAATGCCGTGGTCCGTGATGGCAATGGCCCGGTGGCCCCAGGCGGCGGCCTGGGCCACCACCTTGCCGGTCTCCGTCAGGGCGTCCATGCTGGACATATTGGTGTGCAGGTGCAGCTCCACCCGCTTTTCCGCAGCCGTATCCTGCCGCACGGGCTTCTTGCCCGCCATGATGGCCTGGGGCTGCATGACCATCTCGTTGTCATAGCGGTCGAAGGTCATCTTTCCCTGAATCCGCAGCCAGCCGCCGGGCTTGGACACCCGCTCCAGGATGGGCCCCGCCTTGTCCGCCTCCAGGAACTGGTTGATGCGCACAGAGCCGGTACGGTCGGTCATATCGAAGGAGATCACCCAGGCGTTGCGCTTTTTCAGCTCCCGGTGGTTGACGGCAAAAACCTCTCCCTCCACGATGACCTTGAACATATCCAGATTCAGCTCGGACATGGGCGTGGCCGGTCCGGAGAAGGGACGGCCGTAGATCAGGTCGCCGGTGGGCGTCTCCGGCTTCTTCGCAGCCGCCGTCTTGCCGGGGCCGTCGGAGAAGCTGGGCGCCGGGACGGCCTTCATGGCCTCCTCCCGGATGCGGGCCGTCTCGGCAAAGAGTGCCTCCCCCTCCACGCTGTGGGATTCCACGACAATCTCCGGAGAAACGCCGAAGGTGGCCTGCAGATGCTCCCGCAGCCGGGGCAGCCACGGCTCCAGCTGCTCCTTTCCGTTGGCAGCCAGGTGAATGGTCACGGTTTCCGTTCCAAGCTCCCAGCGGCTGCCGGCCAGAATCAGCCGGGCCGCAGGCTGGACGGCCGTCAGAACGTCCACCAGGTCCCGCGGCTCCGCCTGGCTCAGGATCTCCGGCGGAAAGGTCAGGCTCAGCTCCAGCCGTTCCAGGCCATACCGCCGGGCGACCGCCTGCCGCGCCTCCCGCAGCTTCTTGCCCGGCACATAGCGGGGGCTGTGGAGCTCCACGGACACGCGCCGCTCCGCCGGGTCAATTTGGGCATGACGAATCACCGCCTCCGACCAGAGCTCCGGCTCCTGGGGGCGGTAATCCGAGAACATTTCCAAAAACAAAACGGGTTTCATATCAAAGTCTCTCTATGTAGGCCAGCAGAGCCGGCAGCAGTTGATCGTAGGGCAGCTTTTCCTTCAGCTCTCCCTTGACGAAGAGCACGCCGCAGCCGTCGCCGCCGGCAATTCCCACGTCGGCCTCCCGGGCTTCGCCGGGGCCGTTGACCACGCAGCCCATGACCGCCACGGTCAGGGGCTTTTTGCAGCCGGCCAGGGCCTGCTCCACCTGGTTGGCCAGGCCGATGAGGTCGATGCGGGTGCGGCCGCAGGTGGGACAGGCCACAATGTTGACCCCCTCCTGCCGCAGGCCCGCCGCTTTGAGAATGGCCTTGGCGGCGTGAACCTCCTTCACCGGATCGGCGGTCAGGGACACCCGCACCGTATCGCCGATGCCCAGGCACAGCAGGCCGCCGATGCCCATGGCGGATTTGATGGTGCCCATATACTCCGTGCCGGTCTCCGTGACGCCCACATGGAGGGGATAGTCCGACTGCGCCGCAAACCGGCGGTAGGCCTCCATCATCAGGGGCACGTTACTGGATTTCATGGACACGCAGATGTCAGAAAACCCGTACTTTTCCAGCAGAGAAATATGGGAAAAAGCGCTGTCCACCAGGGCTTGGGCCGTCACACGGCCGTCCCGCTGCAGCAGGCTTTTCTCCAGGCTGCCGCCGTTGACGCCGATTCGGATGGGAATGTGGTGGGCCCTGCAGCAGTCCACCACGGCCCGCACCCGGTCCTCTCCGCCGATATTGCCGGGGTTGATGCGGATCTTGGCCGCGCCGCCCTCGGCGGCGGCAATGGCCAGGCGGTAGTCAAAATGGATGTCCGCCACCAGGGGCAGGGGCGACCGGGCGGCAATCTGCGCAAAGCCCCGGGCCGCCTCCTGATCCGGTACTGCCAGGCGGGCAATCTGACAACCGGCGGCCGCCAGGGCCTGCAGCTGGGCCAGGGAGCCCTCCACATCGGTGGTTTTCGTATTGAGCATGGATTGAATGGAGACGGGCGCGCCGCCGCCAACGGGCACATGGCCCACCATAATTTGCTTTGTCATGATGTTCCTCTCTATCCGGCGATCAGACCCCATACGTCCTTCACCGTAATCAGGGCCAGAACGCCCAGCAGCAGGATCAGGCCCGCCGCGTGGATATAGCCCTCGTATTTGGGATTGATTTTTCTGCGCAGAAGCTTCTCCAGCACCCAGGTGACCAGGAGCAGGAACACCCGCCCGCCGTCCAATGCCGGAATGGGCAGCAGATTCATCACCGCCAGGTTCACGGCGATAAAGGCCGCCAGATAGGCAATGTTCAGGGCGGCTGCCGCGGCACTTTCCGAGTTTTCTCCCGTCTCCGCAATGACCGACACAATGCCCACGGGGCCGGACACATCCTTGACGCTGACCATGCCCCGCACCAGGTCGGACAGGCTCATCCAGACCATGCGGACGAAGTCGATGGACGAATACCAGGCGTTTTTCAGCACCGTCCCCACGGTCTTGTCCTCATAGCCGAAGTACAGACCGTAGCGGTAGACCGTCTGGCCGTCCTCCTCGTAGGCCCGCTTTTCCATGGGGAAGTTCTCCAGCTCCACCAGCTTGCCGTCCCGGCGCACGGTCAGGTCGTACACCCCGGTGGAATTGCGGCTCAGGAACATGCTCACGTCGCTGTAGAGGTAGATGCGGTGGCCGTCGATTTTGTACAGCTCATCGCCCACCTGCAGGCCCTGTTCGGACTCCAGGGGACAGTCGGGATAAAAGTCCACGATTTCCGCCTTGGAGAAGCCGGCTACGGCAGAATACATCATCACCAGCACCAGCAGGCCCGTCACAAAGTTCATGGCGGCACCGGCCACCAGGATCAGAATCCGCTTCCATGCCTTGGCCGAAGTAAAGGCCCGGGGATCCGTGCTCTCCTCATCCTCGCCCTCCATGGCGCAGAAGCCGCCGACGGGAATGCAGCGCAGGGAATAGGTCGTCTCGCCCACGGTCTTTTTCCACAGGGTGGGGCCCATAAAAATTGAAAACTCATTGACCCGGACGCCGCAGAGCTTAGCCGCCGCAAAGTGACCCAGCTCGTGGGTCATAATCAGAACGCCGAAAATGAGGATCGCCAGCAGAATATACAACATCAATCACCTTTCAGTTTTGAAAAATACGTTCTGGCCGCTTGTCTGGCCAGTTGATCGGCCCGGAGAATCTCTTCCAGCCCCGGCGCGGTAACCTGCTCCACGCTGTCCAGGGCGCAGCGGATGGAATCGGAAATGTCATAAAAGCCGATCTCATCCCGGAGGTAGGCCGCCACGGCCTCTTCGTTGGCGCCGTTGAGCACGGCGCAGGCGGTGCCGCCCGCCCGGACCGTCTCCATGGCCAGGCCCAGACAGGGGAAGCTGTCGTAGTCCGGCTGGGCAAAGGTCAAGGGGCCGCAGGTCAAAAGATCCAGATCCGGCGCCGGACTGGGCATCCGGTCGGGATAGGTCAGAGCCAGCTGGATGGGAATGCGCATATCCGGCGCGCCCAGCTGGGCCAGCACCGCGCCGTCGCAGTATTCCACCAGGGAATGGACAATGCTCTGGCGGTGGATCACCACGGCGATTTTCTCCGGCGGCATATGGTACAGCCGCATGGCCTCGATGAACTCCAGGCCCTTATTCAGCAAGGTGGCGCAGTCGATGGTGATCTTCGACCCCATTTTCCAGTTGGGATGACGCAGGGCCTCGTCCTTTTTTGCCGTCCGCAGCTGCTGCCGGGTTTTTCCGTAGAACGCGCCGCCGGAGGCCGTGAGAATCAGCCGCCGCACCTGGGACCGGTCGCGGCAGCCCATGAGGCATTGGAAAATGGCGGAATGCTCGGAATCCACGGGGATGATTTCCGCACCGTGGGCTGCCGCTTCCGCCATGACCAGCTCACCGGCGCAGACCAGGGTTTCCTTATTGGCCAGACCGATGCGCTTGCCCGCCCGGCAGGCGGCCAGGGTAGGCTCCAGGCCCACCATGCCCACCACGGCGGTAATCACCGTGTCGGCCTCCTCCAGTGCCGCCGCCTTCAGCAGCCCTTCCCTGCCCCAGAGAATCTCAATGTCCTGGCCGGACAGGTTTTCCCGCAGCCGGCCCGCCAGGGCTTCGCTGCCCACAACGGCCAGCCGGGGACGGTATTTCTGACACTGCCGCGTCAGACGCTCCACATCGGAGCCGCAGGTCAGGGCCGCCACGCGGACGCCCAGCTGATCGACCACATCCAGGGTCTGCCGGCCGATGGAGCCGGTGGAGCCGAGGATGGATATGGTTTTTGTCATAATTTCACATCCTGAGCATGGGAATCATCAGAATCAGAGCCTCCGCCAGGGGGGCTACCAGCGTCATGCTGTCAAAGCGGTCCAGAATCCCGCCGTGGCCGGGGAGCAGATGGCCGTAGTCCTTGATGCCGGCCTGCCGCTTGATGACGGAGAAGGTCAGGTCGCCCAGAACGCAGGTCGCAGAGCCCAGCAGGCCATAGAGCATGGCAAAGCCATATTGTACGGTAAACCCGAAGGCCAGATCCAGCACCAGGGCGTAGAGCAGCATCAGTACCACGGCGCCCAGGACGCCGCCGGCCACGCCCTCCCAGCTCTTCTTGGGGCTGACGATGGGGGCCATCTTATGGCGGCCAAAGGCCCGGCCCACAAAGTAGGCCGCGCTGTCCGTCCCAAAGGACAGAATCAGCGGCACCAGTATGTAGAATTTTCCATAATCCAGGGTCAGAATCCGGGTCAGAGAGGACAGCAGCAGGGGGATTGCAACACCGGCAAAGGCCGAGACGCAGACGCTCTCAAACCGCAGCTTGGTGTGGGCGGCGATCATCAGACCGAACAGAACCATAAAGTACAGCCACAGGGCCACCAGGAAGGCGCTCCACTCCCGCTGGCCGCTGCTCCAGATGCCGATAAACAGGGCCATGAGCGCGGAGACCGCCATGAGACGGATGTCCTTCACCAGACCCGTGCAGAACAGCAGCTCATAGACCGCCAGGACGGACATGGCCGCCACCAGAATGCCCGTGGCAATGGCCGGCAGCACCAGCAGCACCACCAGCAGAAGCGGCAGGCCAACGGCTGCCACCAGAATTCGAGTTTTCATGGTTTTACGCCTCCAAATCTCCGGTCCCGGCTGTTGTAGGCCCCGATGGCCTTCTCCAACTCCGCCGGCGTGAAGTCCGGCCACAGGACGTCTGTAACATAGTATTCCGCATAGGCGGACTGCCATAACAGGAAATTGGAAATCCGCAGCTCTCCGCTGGGCCGGATGACCAGATCGGGATCCGGAATCCCACCGGAGAACAGCAGGGAGCCGAATTGGTCCTCCGTCAGCGACTCCGGGATGGCCTTCCCCTCCACGCACTGCCGCGCAAAGGCCCGGGCCGCCCGGACAATCTCATCCCGGCCGCCGTAGTTCAGGCAGATGTTGGCCTGGAAGCCCTCGTACTTCCGGGAGATTTCCCGGGTGCGGGCGGCCAGCTCCTGCAGCTCCGGGCTCAGGGGACTGAGGTCGCCGAAGAACTCCAGGCGGATGCGGTCGCGCTCCATTTTTTCCAGGGCTTCGAACAGGTATTTTTTCAAAAGGCCCATGATGGCCGAGATCTCTTCCTGGGAGCGCTTCCAGTTCTCCGTGGAGAAAGCATAGACCGTCAGATAGTCCACGCCGATATCCCGGCAGTAGGTGGCAATCTGACGGAACACCTCGCTGCCGGCCGCGTGACCGGCGGTGCGGGGCAACCCGCGGCGTTTGGCCCAGCGGCCGTTGCCGTCCATAATGATCGCAATATGCCGCGGCACCGGTCTCTGCCGGTCCGCAGTCTCATTGGTTCCAAACAGCTTCATAGACTTTCCTTCAACGACGGGAGTGTTGCAAAATCCAAATTTCGCAACACTCCCCAGACTGTTTTGTTCCTCTATCAGATTTCCATCAGTTCTTTTTCTTTCTTGGCGCAGAGATCGTCAACCTTCTTGATATACTTGTCGGTGAGCTCCTGCAGATCCTTTTCGGCCTTCTTCTGGTCGTCCTCGGTGATCTCGCTCTTCTTGACGGCCTTCTTAATGGCGTCCATGCCGTCGCGGCGGATGTTGCGCACGGCAACCTTAGCCTCCTCGGCGTACTTCTTGACCTGCTTGGTCAGGTCTCTTCTGCGCTCCTCCGTCAGCTGGGGGAACACCAGGCGGATGATTCTGCCGTCATTCTGGGGATTGATGCCCAGGTCGGAAACCTGGATGGCCTTCTCAATGGGCTTCAGCAGGCTGCCGTCCCAGGGCTGGATCACCAGCGTTCTGGGATCGGGAGAGGAGATGCTGGCCACCTGGCCGATGGGGGTATCCACGCCGTAGTAGGGCACGCTGATGCGGTCGAGAACCTGGGAGTTGGCGCGTCCGGCGCGGACGGAGCCGAACTGGCTGCCCAGAACCTCCATGGTCTTTTCCATTTTCCGGGTGTATTCCTTGAAATCCATGTTAAAAAGCCTCCTTCACAATTGTGCCGATCTGCTCGCCCATGACGACGCGCAGAATATTTTCGGGATCCTTCAGTGCAAACAGGACGATGGGGATGGAATTGTCCATGGACAGGGATGTGGCCGTGGTATCCATGACCATCAGATGGCGGGCCAGAACCTCGTCATAGGTGATCCGGTCGAACTTCACCGCTTCGGGATCCTTTTTCGGATCGGCGGAGTAGACGCCGTCGATGTTCTTGGCCAGCAAAATGGCGTCGGCCTCAATCTCTGCGGCCCGGAGCACCGCGCCGGTGTCCGTGGAGAAATAGGGGTTGCCGGTACCGCAGCCGAAGATGACCACGCGGCCCTTCTCCAGATGACGGATGGCCCGGCCCCGGATATAGGGCTCGGCAATGGCGTTCATGGCAATGGCCGTCTGAACCCGGACCTCCACGTCCCGCTGCTCCAGGCAGTCCGCCACGGCCAGGGCGTTAATCACCGTGGCCAGCATGCCCATGTGATCGGCACGGGTACGCTCCATGCGGTCGCCGCCGTCCTTCAGGCCCCGCCAGAAGTTTCCGCCGCCGACCACGACGCCCACCTGGACGCCCAGCTCCACGCACTTCTTGATAACATCGCAGACCTGGCCGATGACTTCAAAATCAAGACCCCGGTGCTGCTCGCCCGCCAGGGCTTCGCCGGAAATCTTTAAAAGCACGCGCTTGTATTTCGGTTCATTCATGATGCGCTGACACTCCTCTTGTCTCTGTTCTGTCTCATCTATTTTATATGATAAGAGCCGATTTGGAAAGCCCAAATTTCAAAAAAGCGGCTTTGTTTTCAGTTTCTTCATAATTTTATTTTCTGTCATTGCGAATTTGCAAAAGATCGGTTATAATCATCACTTAGAATGAATTATGAGAGGATGTGCTGTATGGCAGACGAAATCAAAGCGGCTGAATCGCAGAATTTTATTCATGCATTCATTACGGAGGATATCGCCCCCGGCGGCCAGTATGAAGGCATGACGGTTCACACCCGTTTCCCGCCTGAGCCCAACGGCTATTTGCATATCGGCCACTGCAAGGCTTTGTGCATCGACTTCGGCACCGCCGAAAAATTCGGCGGCCTGTGCAACCTGCGCATGGACGACACCAACCCCACCAAGGAGGACGTGGAGTTTGTCCACGCCATCCAGGAGGATATCCACTGGCTGGGCTTCGACTGGGGCGACCGGTTCTTCTATGGCTCCGATTATTTCGAGAAAGATTACGAATACGCGGTGGAGCTCATCAAAAAGGGCCTGGCCTATGTGTGTGAGCTGACGCCGGAGCAGTTCAAGGAATTCCGCGGCGACACCGACACCCCCGCCCAGTCTCCCTACCGGGACCGCCCCATCGAGGAAAGCCTGGATCTGTTCGCCCGGATGCGCGCCGGCGAATTCCCCGACAACGCCATGACCCTGCGAGCGAAGATCGATCTGGCGTCCGGCAACTTCAATATGCGCGACCCGGTCATTTACCGCATCCGCCATATGCACCATCACCGCCAGGGCGACCAGTGGTGCATCTATCCCATGTACGACTTCGCCCATCCCATCCAGGACGCCCTGGAGGGCATCACCCACTCCCTGTGCTCCCTGGAATTTGAGAATCACCGTCCCCTGTACAACTGGGTGGTGGAGCATGTCTCCGTGCCCCATCATCCCCGTCAGATTGAGTTTGCCCGCCTGGGCATCGATCATACGGTCCTGAGCAAGCGCAAGCTCCGGGCTCTGGTGGAAAACGGCTACGTCTCCGGCTGGGATGATCCCCGGATGCCCACCCTCTGCGGTCTGCGCCGCCGGGGCTATACCCCCGCTTCCATCCGCAACTTCTGCGAGCGTGTCGGCGTGGCAAAAAGCCCCAACACCATCCCCTACGCATTTCTGGAGTTCTGCCTGCGGGAGGATCTCAACGAAAGCGCCCGCCGCGTGATGGCGGTTCTGAAGCCTGTGAAGCTGACCATTACCAATTATCCCGAAGGTCAGACCGAGACCGTCACCGTGGAGAATAACCCCAACCGGCCCGAGGACGGAAACCGGGAGGTCACCTTCTCCCGCAACCTCTGGATTGAGGCGGACGATTTCCTGGCCGAGCCCATCCCCAAGTACAAGCGCCTGTATCCCAACGGCCCCGAGTGCCGTCTGAAGGGCGCCTATCTCATCCAGTGCACCGGCTATGTCACCGATGACGCGGGCAATGTGACGGAGGTCCTGGCCACCTACGATCCCGACTCCCGGGGCGGCGATCCCGCCGACGGCCGCAAAGTCAAAGGCGCCACGATCCACTGGGTGGACGCCGATACCTGCATCGACGCCGAGGTTCGCCAGTATGACAATCTGTTCGACGACCCCGATCCCGACGCCGCCGGCAAGGATTTCCTCAGCTGCCTGAACCCCAATTCCCTGGAGGTTCTCACCGGCTGCAAGGTGGAGGCCGCCCTGGGCGCTGCCCAGCCCGCCGACCGCTTCCAGTTCATGCGCACCGGTTACTTCTGCGCCGATTCCAAGGACTCCCGGCCGGATCACCTGGTGTTCAACCGCTCCGTGTCTTTGAAGGACGGCTTCAAACCGACAAAATAACTGTTTGACAGGCCCCCTTTCCTGTGTTACAATCAACTCAATAAAAGGGAGTAGTTCGCGCTTCGGCGTTGCAGGCTTCGTCATGACGGCTTCGGCCCGGACCTGCAGAAAAGAGCAAGACTTTTATTGCCCCGGCAATAGAAGTCTTGCTCTTTTTATCCCTTATTTCACGAAAAGGAGAATGACCCTCATGATTGTGCCTGTATTGCTCTTCGCCCTCGGATTGATTCTTCTGATTAAAGGCGGCGACTGGTTCGTGGACGGTGCCTCCGGCCTTGCCCACCGGTTCCATGTGCCGGAGCTGATTATCGGCGCCACCGTGGTCTCCATCGGCACCACCCTGCCGGAGGTTATGGTTTCCGCCCAATCCGCCCTGACCGGCCACGGCGAAATCGCCTACGGCAACGCCATCGGCTCCATCATCTGCAACACCGCCCTGATCGCCGCCATCACCGTGGCCATCCGGCCCGGCCCCGTGGACAGCAAGGCCCTGAAAACACCGGTCTGCTTCTTCTTCGGCTCCGCTGCCGTCTACTGCGTTGCCGCCTATCTGCTGGGCGAATTCAGCCGCCCCCTGGGCCTGGTCATGCTGGCCATTTTCGTCGTCTATATGGTCATCACCGTCCGCCAGGGCTTCCGGAATCCCAGCGTCCCTGCCGAAGCGGAGCAGCATGAGGACGACGGAACATCCAACTCCCTGCTCAAGGAGCTGGCGCTTCTGGTGGTGGGCGCCGTCCTGATCGCCGTGGGCGCGAATCTGCTGGTGGAGAACGGCACCCTCATCGCCCAGGCCCTCGGCGTGCCTGAGTCTGTGATCGCCCTGACCTTCGTAGCGCTGGGCACCTCCCTGCCGGAACTGGTCACCGCCATCACCTCCCTGGCCAAGGGCCACGGCGCCCTGTCCCTGGGCAACGTCATCGGCGCCAATATCTTTAACCTGGTGCTGGTTTCCGGCGTCTCCGTGACCCTAGCGCCCTTTGAAGTTCCCTGCAGCAGCGTGCTCTTCGGCCGCAACGCTTCCCTGGTTCTGGAGATTCCCCTGATGCTGGCCGTCATGGCTCTGCTGACGCTCCCGGCTCTGACCCGGAAAAAACTCGACCGCTGGCAGGGCATCCTGCTGCTGGCCATCTACGCCGCCTTCTGCGTGGTGCAGTTCACCATGTAATAACCTTTTGCCCGCAATGATGTGATCCTCTCAGCCCCAGGCTGCGCACCTCAATACCTCCCCTACAATAGGGGAGATGCTGAGCGTATGCGAAGCGGAGGGGTGTCAAGCTACCAAATATCATCGCAGTTGCATACAAAGATTGGCAGCTTGACACCCCTCAGGCCCTTCGGGCCAGCTCCCCTATTGTAGGGGAGCCATGAAATGCTGTGCACTAAAATGCCTCCCCTACAATAGGGGAGATGCTGAGCGTATGCGAAGCGGAGGGGTGTCAAGCTACCAAATATCATCGCAGTTGCATACAAAGATTGGCAGCTTGACACCCCTCAGGCCCTTCGGGCCAGCTCCCCTATTGTAGG
>JAEDJR010000025.1 GCA_016296235.1 Oscillospiraceae bacterium | reverse complement strand
GGACGATGGTGTTCTCGGGCTTAATGGAAATGTGATTGAACAGGTTCTCCTGCATAAAGCGGCGGTAGCTCTGGGGATGGTCGGGGGCCAGACCCTTGTATTCGTCCAGGTTGGCGGAGCGGACGCGGCTGAAATCAATACGGCCGGCCTGTTCCCGCTGGATCAGCTCCCGGTACAGGGGCAGAGGGGTGGAGCCGGTGGCAAGACCGATGACGCAGGCGGGCTTCACCCGCAGAACCGCCTCAAACTGATCGGCGGCCAGTTTGCCGACCTCCGCCGGATTCTTCGCAACAACAATATTTACATGATACATGGGAAATTCCTCCTTATTCGTCGTAGCCGTTGGGGTTCCAGCTCTGCCAGCGCCAGCTGTCGCGGCACATATCGTTCTGATCGTGGGTGGCCTCCCAGCCAAGAACCTCCCGGCTCTTGCTGGGGTCGGCATAGCAGGTAGGCAGGTCGCCGGGGCGGCGGGGGGCAATTTCATAGGGCACCCTGACGCCGTTGGCTTCTTCAAAGGCATGAACCATGTCCAGGACGCTGTAACCGTGGCCCGTGCCCAGGTTGAACACGCCCTCGCCGGTGTGGCGCATGAGATAGTCGATGGCCGCCACATGGCCCTTGGCCAGATCCACCACATGGATGTAGTCCCGGACGCCGGTGCCGTCGGGGGTGGGATAGTCGTTGCCGAAGACGTTCAGATGATCCCGCTTGCCGATGGCCGTCTGGGAGATAAAGGGCATGAGATTGTTGGGAATGCCGTTGGGATGCTCGCCGATCTTGCCGCTCTCATGGGCGCCCACGGGGTTGAAGTACCGCAGGTTCACCACGGACCATTCCGGGTCCGCCTTGGCGATGTCCCGGAGAATCTGCTCGCCCATGTACTTGGTCCAGCCGTAGGGATTGGTGCAATTGCCGGTTTTGGAGCTCTCCCGCAGGGGCATCTCGTTGTCCCCGGAGTAGACCGTAGCGGAAGAAGAGAAAATAATCCGCTTCACACCGTGCTTTGCCAGCACGCGGCAGAGAGTCATGGTGGCGCAGAGATTATTTTCATAGTACTCCAGGGGCTTTGCCACGGATTCGCCCACGGCCTTCAGGCCTGCGAAGTGGATGGCGCAGTCGATGGCGTGTTCGGCAAAGATCTTGTCCAGCAGGGCTTCGTCCCGGACGTCACCCTCATAGAAGGGGACGGCCTTTCCGGTGATCTCCTGCACCCGCTGCAGGCTCTTGGCGCTGGAATTGCTCAGATTGTCGATGACGATGGGCAGGTGACCCGCTTCGATCAGCTCCACGCAGGTGTGGCTGCCGATGTATCCGGCGCCGCCGGTGACCAATACGTTCATTGTTGTACCTCCTGTACGATGTTGTGCATCTGCTGCCATTTGGCTTCCATATCCGCCACCAGCTTGAACTGGGTGCGGGCGCGGTCCAGGTTCTGGCCGGGCCGGTGAATGGCAAAATAGTGGTCGCCGTCCAGGTAATCCGTCAAAAAGCGCACGCCGCATTCCAGGGTCATGAGCTTCGCGCCCAGAGGCAGCAGCTCCCGTTCCAGCTCCGTCAGGCCGGGGCAGGCCCCCAGAAAGCCTCTCGTGTACGTCTCAAAGAGATCCAGGCGCATTTCCACCTTGGAGAGATCCTGCTCGTCCTCCTCGGCGGAGGCCGCGCCGAAGCGGATGGAGTCGCCGAAGTCATAGAGGCTCAGGCCCGGCATGACCGTGTCCAGGTCGATGACGCACAGGGCCTTGCGGGTCTTGGCGTCCAGCATGACGTTGTTGAGCTTGGTGTCGTTGTGGGTGACCCGCAGGGGGAGCTTTCCTTCAGCCAGAAGCCGCACCAGAGTGCCGGCCTCTGCTTCTCTGGCCAGAGCGAAGTCGATCTCCGCCTGCACGTCCTTGACCCGGCCTGCCTTGTCGGCCGCGATAGCTTCTTTGAAAATGCGGTAGCGGTCCGCGGTGTTGTGGAAGTTAGGGATAGTCTCGTGGAGGGTGGCTGCAGGGAAGTCCTTCAGCTGTTGCTGGAAGCTGCCGAAGGCCACGGCGCTCTCGTAGAAGTCCTCGGGGGTCTCGGCCTGCTGCAGGCAGATGGAGTCCTCCACAAAATCATAGACCCGCCAGAACTCGCCCTCGTATTCCAGATAGGCTGCGTCATCCGAGGTTTTGACCAGACGCATCACGGCTCTGGGATCGCTGGCTTGACCGCGTAAATATTCTGTCACGGCGGCGATGTTCTCCATGAGCCCCGCCACGTCCCGGAAGACGTGGTGGTTGACCTTCTGCAGAATGTACCGGTGCCCGGACGCGGTTACCACCAGATACGTCTCGTTGATGTGGCCGCAGCCGTAGCGGTCGCAGGAGACGGTCTGGGCGTCCAGCTGGAATTGTCCGAGAATGGCTGCATGGAGTTCGTTCATGTCCAAAGCGCCTCCTCGTAGATGCCGTTTTTCTTCATATCAGCGATGGCCGCCCGGACGGACGCCAGATCCTCCCGGTAGGTCACGCCGTACCAGACCTCCTCACAGGGCAGCACCTGCACCGTGGCTGTGCCGCTTTTCAGCTGGGCATCCACTACGGAGGGCAGGAAGTATTCACATTTCAGGGGGTTCTGGGGCAGATTTTCATCCAGGAACGCCGGGAACCGGGCCACCAGCTCGTCCAGCATGTGGGCCGTAAAGCCCCAGAGGTTCATGGAGACGATGGTGTCGCCGGACAGATCCACGAAGGTCTCGCCGTCCTCGGTATAGGCGGCGTCCTCGCCGCGCTTGTAGATCTTCGTCCGCTCGGTGATATCGGTCAGCAGGCCGTGTTTCACGCTGCAGACGCCCCGGGCCACGGAGCCGTGCTCGGTGACGGTGTTGCGCAGACGGTAGCCCACCATGGCGTAGTGGTTCTCCTGTGTGTTGTCCCGCAGGAAATTGTAGATCGCGGAAAAGGCCGTGGGGCCGTAGAAGTCGTCGGCGTTGATGACGGCGAAGGGGCCGTTTATCACATCCTTGCAGCAGGCGATGGCGTGGCCGGTGCCCCAGGGCTTGGCTCGCCCCTCCGGCACGGCGTAGCCCTCGGGCAGCTTGTCCGGGGTCTGGTAGACGTAGGAGACGTGGAAATACCGCTCCATCCGGCCGCCGATGGCCTCCCGGAAGGCATCGTCCAGCTCCGGCTTGATGATGAACACGATGTCCCGGAAGCCCGCCCGCCAGGCGTCAAAAAGGGAAAAGTCGATGATGATGTGGCCCTGATCGTCCACCGGCTCGATCTGCTTGAGCCCGCCGAACCGGCTTCCCATACCGGCGGCCATGATGACTAAAGTTGGAGCGTGCATACTGTTCCTCCCCGTATGTTGTTGGCTCTATCTTAGCAAGGATACGGGCCGGTTGGCAAGAGTGGGAACCACTTGCAATAGAATTCTATAAGTATTTGCAAGAAATATGTAATTTTGCTATAAAACAATTGATAAATCTATAAAACAGGCTTAAAATAGTAAGGTGGAGGTGATGGCCATGCTTCAATATCTGAGCGCGGCAGCGTTGAGTCCCTTTGGACGGCTGCCGGACCCGCAGAGGGCGTCCTTTTCGGAGAAATGGGATCTGCGGGCGGACGAACCGGCGCAGTATGTCTGCTGCGGGTCTGCCGTAAAGCTGGGACCGGCAGAGAACATGGCGGTGCTGGTGCTTTTGCGGCTGTCCGGCGAACCCGTGAGCTTTTATCTGGACAAGCCAGTGGAGCTGCAGCCCAATACACCCTTTGCGGTGCTTCCGATGGAAGAGCAATGCAGCGTCCTGTGGGAGGCCGGCGCGCCGCTGATTACGATGGAACAGCCTGCACCTTTGGTACATTCCATTCTGACGCCATCCATCGATCTGCAGCGGCTGTATACGTTTTTCGATCAAAGCCAGCAGCCGGGGTTCCTGTTTGCCGGAGAACGGCACCAGCCCTATGAGCTGGTTTTCGTGTGCCAGGGAATTCTGCACAATCTCGTCGGCGGCCAGGACTATGTTCTCCACGCCAACGAGGCGCTGGTGATCCCGCCGGATCAGTGGCATATGCAGTATGGAGAAGCGGACCGGCCGGTGCGGTTTGTGACCGTGACCTTTTCCTGCCGGCAGCCTTTACCCCAGTGCCTGCTTCTGCGGGAACTGCCGGAGCAGATGGCTGCGGCGGAGCAAATGCGGGCGCTCTTGCGGGCCCTGCGGGAGCCGGGAGCTTATGGCAGCGATTTGCTGCTTTCCGGGGTTCAACTGCTGCTGGCCCAATACGCCTGCGGGCTGCCCCAGGGAAGGGAGGGCCAGCGGCCGGACTCCCTTCGCAATGAAAATCAGATCCTGGATCGTGCGCTGGAGTATGTGGCCGGGCACACCCACGAGCGAACCTCCGTGGAGCAGTTGGCGAAGCACTGCAGCGTCAGCGCACCCTATCTGTCGCTGTTGTTCCAGCGTCATCTGCATATTGCGCCGGGGGCCTACATGCTGCGGGCCAGACTGGCGGAGAGCTGCCTGCTGCTGCAGAACGGCACAGGTACCATGAGCCAGATTGCAGAGCAGCTGTGTTTTTCCAGCCCCCAGCATTTTACCGCCGCCTTCAAGCGGCAGTACGGCATGTCGCCGTCGGCGTATGTCAAAATCCATGGCGTGAAAGAAGGATGGCCACGGGCGGATTGACCTCCAACCTATTTTATCAGAAATGCAGGAAAAAGCCAGTGTTAATTGGCATGTTTCGACACCTATCAGACGCCGGCGGGGGCAAGCCCCCGCCCTACGGCTTTTGATAGTTTGAGGCGGTGGAAGAATTGGAATTCTTCCACCGCCTCGTTTGTGATGCTTATTTTTTGTGCTTGCTTACTCGGCCAGCGCTCTCCAGAGGAAGGTCACGATCTGAGCGCGGGTGCAGTCCGCATCGGGGCTGAACGTGGTGGAGGAGGTACCGTTGGTAATCTCCTCTCTGACAGCCCACAGAACTGCGTCGGCGTAGTAGGCATCTGCCGCCACATCGGTGAAGGGGTTGGCCGAACCGGCGGCGGGAGACTTCTGGCTGCGCCACAGGAAGGTGACAATCTGCCCGCGGGAGCAGGTCACATCGGGGCTGAAGGTGGTGTCGCCGGTGCCCATGGTGATGCCGTTCTCCACGGCCCACAGGACCGCATCGTGATAGTAGCTGCCCTCGGCCACGTCGGTGAAGGGCATCGCGCTGCTCCTGGGATCGGGGCTGCCGGCGGCGCGCCACAGGAAGGTGACGGCCTGGGCACGGGTACAGACGGCGTTGGGGGAGAAGGTCGTTGCGGTCGTGCCTGCGGTGATTCCCTGGGCAACGGCCCAGTTCACGGCCTCCTCATAGAAGCAGCCTTCCGGTACATCGGTGAACGGCGATGCGTCCGCTTTCTCCCAGGCGGCATAGACTGTCATGCTGCTGGTGAGCTTCACTTCCGTGACCTTCTTGGTCAGGTCTCCATCCGCATACCAGCCTGCGAAGCTGTAACCGGCCCGGGTGGGCTTGTATGCGGTCAGGTCCACGACCGTTCCCACGCTCTTCCGCAGGGATTCGATCTCGCTGCCGCCGTTGGTCTCAAAACGCAGGGTGCAGGTATTGGAGCCGGGGAGCTCGTAGACAGCGGGGTAGAGATGGATGGTGTAGGTGCGGGTGGCCGAACCGTCTGCCGAGGTGATGGTGATGGTGACGGTCCGTTTGAAGTAGCCGGCGGAAATGTTCGCCATGCCGTCTTCGGCAGGCATACCGTTCACGGTGACGGTGGCGCCGCTGCTCTTGGGAATGACACTGAGCAGGAACTGGCCGTTGGGCACATCCTCCAAAACTGCAATGTCATTTTCGTCGAAGCTGTCCAGCGTCAATGCCAGGCCGTCCATGGTAATGCTGGCTGCGTCGGCGTTGGAGGTGTCATCGTCCGAAGCTGCCTCACCGTAGCGCAGAACCACCCGCGCGCCGGATTTGGAGAAAGCAATGGAAATATCCCGGATTTCTTCCGTGTCAAGGGCCAGATCACCGATGTTCCGCGTCTCCAGCAGATTGCCGTTTTGATCCAGCAGCGCTGCCACCAGATTGCCGCTGGTGCGCGGCTGGAGAGAATTGTTGCGCACCTGCACATTCACTGTGGTGGTGCCGTCGTTTTCCATCTCCATAGAGATGGTGGTGGGCGCATGCTCGCTTCTCGTCAGAAGGCTGTCGAACGTAAGGTGCTTTTGGTTGTTCTGACTGTCAGCCTCGGGAAGAACGATCCATTCGCCGTCCACCTGCTGCTCGATACGCGCCTTGAGGAAGAGCGTCACACCGCCGTCGGGGATCTCTTCCAGCTCCGCGTCCTTCATATAGTCGCCGATACGGAAGGAGATCGCCTGCGTATAACCGGTGTCATCGAGGGCAGCGAGGGTGCTGCCGGTCAGGATCTGCTCATAGGCAGTGTCCTCGACACCGCCTGCGAAGTACTTGCCGTTGAGCGGCGTCTCGCACTCGGGATCGGAGTAGACACCCAGAACCACACGGCGATCCGGCTTGTTCAGGGAGGCTGCCGACTGGTTGTACAGATTGGCAAGAACCGTTCTCAGGCCATCCTGTTCCTGGGTCACCGTCAGGGCGGAGATGCCCACATCGGGGTAATCCAGATAGACCGTGCCTCCTGTGTAAGGCTGGGAGAATGCGCCGGCAATAGATGCCTGTACACCGTAACCCAGATTATTGATCTCATCGCCGGTCTTGGTCACAACGGAGAATGTCTTTGTCTGACCGGGCAGAAGCGCGAGACCGGAGAAGGTCGTTTGGCTTCCGCCTGTGATAAAGATGCTCACCTTGTTGATCACATTCATACCCTGGTTGGCCACGGTGAAGTTGACCGGGACATAGCTGTTGGTGGCCAGCGTGGTATAGTCCACCGTGGTGGAGACGACTTCCACAGCGTCCTGATAGAATTCAGAGGCGCTGAAGAGGTTCACGGTCTCCTTGGGGATGCGGGCGGTGCCGGAATAGGTCTCGCCGCCCAGTTCATAGGAGTAGCTGATCTCCTCGAACTCTGTATCGCTGTAGGACGTGCTCTGCAGTACGGTCTGGATCGCTTTGCCGTCGTCACGGGTGACGCAGGCGTCCATGTGATCCAGCCCGGTGCGGGCGGGAAGTTCCGCCACCTCAATGGGTGCGGAGGAGATGTAGCTGCCTTCATAGCTGACAAACTTGATGGCCCGGATCACGTCGTTGTCCTCGCTGCCGGCGTTGGCGTCGTTCCAAAGGAGGGACAACGTGTCCAGAGAGTCCGCGCCCTTGACAAAGGTGAACTGGCCGTCAAAGGCTGCGGTGGAGACCATGTCGCTGAGCGACTCAGGCAGGATGGGCTGGGGTGCACCATTCTTGTCGAACACCCGCAGGCCCACGTCGTGCTGTTCCACGCCGGTGGGGGACTGGACGCTGCTCCAACCCAGAACAAACTGCTCGCCCACTGTGGTCAGCTGGGGATTCTCGTCGGTGTAGGTGTTGGTGGTAGCGCGGATGGTCTTGGCGCTGTCTTCGGGGTTTTCCGCTGCGGTATCCACCACCGTGTAATAGATGTCGCTGCCGTCATTCTCGTCCTTGACGGAGAAGGCAACGGCTGCTGTGCCGCCGGTCAGCATCTCGGCGCTCATACCGGTGACCTCACCGGCATTGCCGTTGTACAGGGTATATTCGTCGCTCCAGCTTGTGCCGTCAAAGATCTTGCAGAGGATGCGGTTCTGGGAGAAGGTATACGCGTTTTCATCGGTCTGCACCGAGCGCCACACGGCAATGGCCTTGCCGTCATTGACGGCGATGACAGGGTCGAACTCCTGAGAACCGTTGTTGGTCAGGCGGGTGGTGACCCACTCGCTGCCGTTCCAGATCGATGCCACGACCTCCAGGCCGTTGAGCAGGACTGCCTGCTGACCTTCATTCAGCTCCGCGCCGGCCTTGAGGCCCACGTTGGCTGCCTCGCGCAGCCAGATGGCGCCGGCAAAGCTCGCCGTGCCGTCAAAGTCCAGAGAGCTGTCGCCGTAGCCGGAGAAGCCGTCCGGTCCGTCCGGAATGGGTTCGCCATCCGGGAAGCCGCCTCCGCTGGACCTGCTGAAACGCACCTCCACATCCGTCACATCCGTGCTGTCGGCATCGGAGAGGTAAACGAGGAAGCTGCCGTCATCGGAAAGCATGGGAGTAGAGAACGGATAGGAGTTGGTCTGAATTGCTTTGAGCGTGTTCGGATTGTCCAGACGCATGAGGGAAATTCCGCTGTCGCCGCCGAGCCAGACGCGATCATCCTCAGCGAGGTAGTCGCGGCTCTGGAGCCTGACCACGGGCTCGGTCGCCAACATGGCACTCTGCCCGTTGAAAGAGAGCGCCATGCTCTGCTGGGAACCCTCTTCGGTGTACAACCAGCCGGTGGAGCCCAGACCGCTGGAAGCTTCCTCCCAGTACTCGTCGATCGCTCCCCATTCGTTGAATCTCCAGGCAGTCTGGAATGCCAGAGACACCACAGTGATCTCCGTGACCACAGGTCCGACGCCCAGCGCCGCCTTGATACCGGCTTCGCCGTCCAACTGGAGGAACTGGCCTGCCATGTCCCGGTCACTGGGATTCTTCAGATACTTCCGAGTCAGGAACCGGTTTTCGTTGTTGATATCGATTTTACCGAATACACCGATTTTGGCGGTGAAGCCCTTGTCACGGCCGACGCCGCCGAAGAACTCAAAATAGGCGTTGATTCGCAGCGCCGTCAGATAGTCGTTGACTTTCTCCGCGGTGTCGTCGTTCCACTCATTGCCCAGCTGCTCGGCATAGCGGATGGCGGTCTGGAAATCCACAACCGCGCCGCCGCGCACCATAAAGCTGGCCGTCAGCGGGATGCCGTATGCCACAATGTTCACCGCTTTTTCAAATTCCATCTGCGCGCCGGCGGTAAAGCCGCCGCCGGTGGTGAGGACCTCCCACTGACCCTTGTCGAAGTTATAGCGGATCTCGGTGGACATCCAGCCCTCCAGCTGAAGCATGATGGGCAGGCCGATCACGCCATTGGCCACGGCGCCGTACAGATTGCCGCGATCCTCGAAGAAGGAACCGTCTGCCATAGCCTGGAAATCGCTGAGGGTGAAGGTATCGTTGACCTCGCCCAGCAGGCTGTCATAGTCCTGACCGATGTAGCTGGGCTCCATGAAGACGCCGTTCAAATCATAATCCAGGTCTTCCAGCTTCGTGGTGTTGATGCCGGTCCACAGGTATGCCTCGTAGCGGGTGGGATCCTCTGTGGGCATCAGGATGGCCTTCACGAGACCGGCCTCGCCGCCCATCTTTTCCACAAAGGACAGGGCGTCCTTCATAATGCCGTCAGACACTGTGTTGACCAGTCCATAGTCCGTATTGGCTCCGCCAACGCTGCCGTAAGCGGCAAGATTTGCCATCAGGGACGTGACGGACGGCGCGTCCTCCACCCGTTCAATGGCGGTCAGGTCCGCAATGCCGAAGGGCAGCGTCATGGTGCTGACCAGGCTGCTGCGGTTATAAAGGGCGGCCTCCAACGGGGTCTTGCGCGTTCCGTCATAGTTTACGAAGCTGCTGCTGTCGAGCGCGACCACGTTGTTCAGGAGCGGGATGGACGAGAAGGGATAGGATGCGTCCGCCACGGTGGCCCGTTTCTGCTGCGGCACGGAAACGCCGGTCTCCTGTGCCCGCAGGTCAAAGTAATAGCCGGTGTCGGTGAAGGAGACATCCGTCATGCCCCAGAGCATAATGGTGCTGTCCAGAACCGCGGTGGGATAGTTGCTGCTGGGGCCGACCACGCCGTTGTACCGGCGCACGTCGATCTCACGGCCGGTGTAGCTGATGGTCTGGATGGCCACAAAGGGCTTGGCCTTCTGGGCTTTGACCAGCGTCACGATGTCCGCGCCGGTGCGCATGGCGTCGCGCGGGGTCAGACTGCCGTTCACGACGGAGATCACGGGATAGTAGCTGTCGCCGATGCGCAGCTCAAAGATGAACTCCAGGCTCTCGTCCGCGCCAACAGGCTCCGGATCATTTTTGGATGTGAACTGGGACAGATCCATGTGAACGGTCAGCATGCCGCCCTCACTGGTGGTAAAGGTCTGATCCTCTGTGCCGTCCAGCGACGCGGTCTGACCATATTCCTTTGCGAATCTGGCGTTGGAACAGTAGGCGTCGTCGC
Organism: Oscillospiraceae bacterium; assembly: GCA_016296235.1. GTDB lineage: Bacteria > Bacillota > Clostridia > Oscillospirales > Oscillospiraceae > Avoscillospira. The sequence goes on along the minus strand of JAEDJR010000025.1, from coordinate 4,717 downwards.
GGTTATCGGCGGCGTAACGGTTGCGGTACACACCGCCGCGCAGGGTCACTTCGGTATTGGCCAGCGGGTCGCCGTTCGGCAGCAGCAGCTGCACCTGCGCAATGGCGGCGCGGCGCAGTTCCAGCGCATTCATGGGATACAGCTCGCCCCGTATGCCGTTGCCCTCGCCGCTCTTGAGGGCAAACTGGGAAAACGTTCCCCGGTAGGAGACGTAGTCGACGATGGCGGCAGCCCACAGATCGGAAGCGATGCCGTTGGGTTCGAACAGGGCCAGGGAGCCGTCGTCGTTGGTGTAGACCGTGTGGAACTCGCCCAGGCCGTCCTCATAGGACACCTCGGTCCGGACAGCCGGCGTGAACTGGAACAGATACAGCTTGTTTTTCAGGGTCTCCACATTGACCGTGACGCTGTCGCTGAGGGAAGACAGCGTGCTGTGCTGTGCGGTGACCGTGCTGCTGCCGTCCCGCAGGCCGCACAGCAGCAGAATGGTCTGGGGCAGATAGCTGGTATAGGAATAATTCTCCAACGGCGCATAGAGCATGCCCTGGCGGTAGTTGATGGTCACCGCCCGCTGCAGCTCGTCGGAAGCTTCCTCTCCCCGTCCGGTGGAGGTGCTCCACTGGATCGTGTCATTGAGGAGGCTCCAGTCATATTCCTGGAAGTTGATGCTGATGTTCTCCATGAGGCTCAGCTCACTGCGGAGCTGGGCGATGGCCTGGGCGTTGGTCAGGCCGTCGATGGCTTGGCCGGCATAGGTGGTGAAGGAGGGATTTGCGGCGGTTTCGCCGGAGATATCATGCTTCAGCGTGAAGGAGTCCTTGCTCTCGCCGCCGATCTGGATATCCAGCGCGCCGGTCTTATAAACGGTGATCGTGCTGGAGGCAATGCTCCAGGTGGGGTCTCCGCCGTTTTTGGCCTTGGCGGTGACGATGTAATAGTCCTTCAGCTGAGCGGGCTGATCCGGTGTCAGGGTATAGCTGCCGGAAGCGCTCACGGTATTGGTGGTATAAATGACGGTTCCGTCCTTTTCAACGGTGAACTGGAACTGGCACGCATCCGGGTTCGTGCCCAGGTCGAAATTCTCCACCGTCCAGCCGATCGGAATGCTCTGATCGCTGGTGAACATGGGGTTGTCCAGGCCGGTGAGGGTGATGGCCGCAGGCTGGGCGCGGACCACGATCTTCGCATCCGTGCTGAGGTTCAAAACAGAGCTGTCCACCTGGGCCGTGGCCGTCAGCCGCAGGATATAGGCCGGGGTGTTCCCCTGGGAGATGTTTATGAGCTTGTCGCCGGGAATGGTCAGGCTGGTGGCGGTGCGCTCCAGTGTCGTTTCCCAGACCGGCGAGGCATTCTCACCGACGCTGTCGCCGGCAAAGAGCTGTGCCGTGATCTGGCCGCCGGCGGGCTCATGCTGGGAGAGGTTGGAGGAGAAGACAACGGTCTGCTTCGTATCGACCCGGGCGTAGAAGGTATCCGCGTTCTGCGGGAAGAGAAGCGCCGGACTGCCGTCGTCCTTCACTGTGACCGTGATGGAATTGGAGGCCGTGGTCGGCGTCGTACCGTTGTTGCTGCACGTCAAATAGATGGTGGCGGTGCCAACCTGCTTGGCAGTGAGTCTCACCTTGGGCGTCGTGGTCAGCGACAGATTACCTTCGGTGCTCTCCGTGGTCAGGCTGATCACATCGGGGTTATCGACGGTCCAGACAACGTCATCCGTACCAAGATTCTTGAAGGAATAGTCAGTATCATTGTCCGTGAAGCTGAGAACCGCGCTCGCCAGATCCTGCACGAAAATCGTGTTTTCTACACCGGACGGCCAGCTGCCATCGATGCCGATGGTAAAGGCATCCGTCCCGGCGAACACGACAGGCTTCTGGATGAAGGCCGTATAGATGCCGTAGCAAAGGGAATCGCCAAAATACAGCTCAGCCACATGGGTGGTGTCCTCAGACACGTCAGGAAGTGTGATCGAGCCGGTGAGGACAAGCCGCCTGGTACTGCCGGTACCCGCCTCGCTCAGTTTCAGATTGACCGGATTCTCTGCGTCATTGTCCACACGGACGGTGGCTGCGGGATCGTTCTCCCAGACAGACCACTTCTGCGCGAAATCCTGATCCAGCTCCACCTGGATGTTGAACGTGCGGGGATCCTGCGCATCCGCTTCGGCGGACATGGACACAAAGCTCTGCTTCAGCTCTCCGCCCAGAATGCGGTTTTTCAGCAGCTCCACACGGAATTCCTTGTAGGTGCCGTCGCCGGACTCCATGAGGTTGTTGCCGTACACATCCGTGCATTTGGACGTATCCGTAGGCTGGACGCCCAGCACCAGGAAAGAGGGGTCGTCGTTTTCTCCGGCCGGGACGGTGCTGTCGGTGCTCTTGACGGTGTAATAGAACACCCGGGTGTTGGAGAGCATATCGCCGGAGCGCGTCACATAGCTCGGGGTGATGTCGACGCCGCTGTTGCTGGACAGGTACGCACGCTCCGCGCCGTCCTGATAAACCAGCTGATAATCGCCGTAGACCGGCTCGGAGAAGGTCACCACAATGGGGATCACGTCTCCGGGATAGAAGTTGGTGTCATCGCTGGCGCAGGTGTCGATGGACACGATGGTGGGCGCGATATCGTCCGCGATGGTCATTGCGCCGGTGAAGAACAGGTCGTCCGGAGCGACAGGCGTACCGTTATATGATTTGCCATCCGGAACATTCCAGCCGTATTCTATAAAAACACAATTCGGATAAAAAATGCTGTTGCCCCCAAACCTGATTGGTACTTCAACATTGGGGAACCGCCACAAAACCGCGAAGTCCTTCTGGGTGCCGGTACCGTGCTGACCGACTTTTACAAGATTATAAAAGTCCTGGTCCATCGTGGTCCAGCTTTTATTTTTGGCTCTGGAAACTTCTTCCAGAAACGCGAGTGCTACGCTTCCTTCCTTAAAATCGACGCTGATGTATTCCCACGTCATACAGGTAGCTATTCCGGTTAAGGGAATTCCATCGTCAAAATTCGAGACATAGAGCTGGAGGCTCGGCCAATCACATCTGCCTCCATAGGGCGTCCAGATGCCGGCGTTTTCTATTCTGATCTTCGGACTGATTGCATTTCCCACGCCCGCCATAAACGCACTGCAGAAAATGTCCTTCCATCCGTTCGTCGAATCATCGTAGGCACTGCCTTTTGCAGCCGGGGTGGGAATACCGACGGTGAAGTACTCCGTATCGCTATTCGGAAATCTGATTCTGGTATCACCGTAGTCCTCGCTGCTCCATTTGTTGCAGAAGGGCACAACACTGGATGTCTCAGCGTCCTTCATGCCGATGATGGTGCCGCCGGTGATGGCATTGACAACGGGATCGGCGCTGCTGCTGGGCGCAATGCTCACGCAGGCCGAGGCCGAGCTTGCAGGCATCTTCGGGTCATCGGCAGCCGTGCGCGCCAGGAAGAGCAGATAGGCATTCCCGTCCCACAGCCCGTTGTACTGGGAGAGATAATTATCGATCAGCGCATCCAGACCCAGCGTGAATTCGCAGGAATCGGAGCCGGACGGAATGGTAAAGCGCTCGAAACAGTTGACGCCGGGCAAGGTGCCAAACAGGTCGCCGAAGCCCTTGTCGCCGACATTGAGAAAATCCGTGAAAATGCCCACTTCCACCGGGATATCATAGGGCGCCTTGGCCTTGCCGTTCTCGTCATACAGGCTCACAGTCAGCTTGACCCAGGACGGGGTGTTTGGCACAGTGGAAATGGTCATGCCAAGCTTCAGACCGTGGGCCACAGGATCCACGGCGCCGGTTCCGGCGGCGCGTGCCGCGGCATATGCGTCGGAGGCCAGCAGGTTCAGCTGTCCCGCCACATCGGCGATCTGATATTCGATGCTCAGGGCGTACATGAGCTGCTCCACCGTGGCGGATTTGCCCGTCGCGTCCACGGTGACGCGGGTGTCCAGGTCGTCTTCCCCGCACTGATTCAGCCATTCGATCAGCGCAGTCAGGGAAGACAGACGGGTACCGTCCTCCACCGTAAAGGTGTTGTTCTCGATCAGGGCACCATCGGCGTCCACCAGGCCCAGATCCAGCATCTGCTCATATAGCGCTTCCTCCGGTTCCGCCGCAAAAACGGCTGTCGGCAGAAGCCCCACCAAAAGGCTGAGCGCAAGCAGCAAACTCAAAATTCTTTTTTTCATTCTTTTTCTTCCTCGCTTCTTTCCGTACGGTCTGTACGGTTAGTTGATTTGTATTTCAGTCGGATACAGAGTATGGTCAACGTCACGCCAATGACAAAGGCCAAAAGACCAATGATAATATACGGCCCCGCGCCGTCCTGCAGCAGCACCCCGCCGTAGCCGTTCACCACCGCCGGGATCCCCGGTGTCTGTACACGCCTGAAAAGAACGCCGATACCGGCCAGAAGAAACAGGCTGCACAATGTCAGGCGGGAAAGCAGCCGGGTCTCATACCGCCTTTGGTACTGCCGCGTTTTACATCGTATTTCCCGCATCCGGGTTTCCGTCTTACCGGTCATCCAATAACCTCCCTCCGGATCGTTTTTTAGGGAAAAATCTCTCTGCTTATTAAAAGACATGAAATCAAAAATCCTTCCACCCAAAATAAAAAATTTTTCGAAAATTTTTTGCGAATCGTGTCTTCCCACCACACAGGCAAACTGGGATTTGTCTTTGAATTGACAATTGATAATTGACAATTGACAATGG
>JAEDJR010000197.1 GCA_016296235.1 Oscillospiraceae bacterium | reverse complement strand
CCGCTGCCGATGACAACATTGGTCACAGCTTTTTCGATGGTATAGCCATCGGGCGCTTTGACTTCTGTCAGCACATAAGTACCGGGCAGCAGATTGGTCAGCTTGATCTGGCCGTGGGCGTCGGTGGTGAAGATGCCGTTCTGCGTTGCAGTCGCCGTGCCGATCACACCGTCCAGACCGACTTCGCAGCCTGCTGCTGTGGTAATGCGGAACTCAGCGCCGGACAGAGGCTCGCCGGTGGAGGCATCCACCTTGGTGACGATCAGAGCGCCCTTGGGCTGGTTCTTGAAGGTCAGGCTCACCGTCTTTCCAGGCAGGACGCTGATGGTCTGGGGCTGGGTGTCGATGGTGAAGCCGCTGGGCGCACGGGTTTCCGTCACAACAACGCTCTTGCCGGGTTCCAGACCGTCGATGAGGATTTCACCGTTTTCATCGGAACGGTAGATGCCGTTGCTGGTGCCGATCACGCTGCCATCGGCGTAAGTTACCTTGAATTCCGCATTTTGGAGGGTAATGCTGGGGTCAACCGCGCATACCTTCCGGATCAGCAGACTGCCCTTGGGGGTGTTGCCGAAGTAGAGCTGCACCACATCCTGCTCTTTGCCGCTGATGTAGGCGGTCTGAGGGGCGGTGTCGATGACATGGCCGCTGTCGCTGGCAAGCTCCTCCACGATGTAGGTGCCTTCCCGCAGACCGGTGACGGTGAAGCTGCCATTTGCAGAGGTCTTATAGGTGCCGATGACCGTGCCGCCCGTGCCGGAGGTGCCGGTGAGGTACTTCACCTGAAAGACGGCATTAGACACCGCTTCTCCGGTGACGGAATCATACTTCCACACCACCAGCGCAGACAGAGGGATATTTTCAAAGGTCAGTGTCTTGCCGGTGCCGGACTGGATATAGACCTCCTGTGTGGCTTCCTTGATGGCATAGCCCGTGGGCGGCTCCAGCTCCGTCACCTTGTACCAACCATCACGGAGACCCGTGATCTGGAACTGGCCGTTTTCATCGGTGTAGAAAGTGCCGAGGTCATTGATCTCACCGCTGCCGGTATTGTTGCTGGCATAAGTGACCTGAAACTTTGCGCCTTGCAGCGCATCGCCGGTCACGCTGTCCACCTTTTTGACGGTCAGGCTGGGCTTCTTGTGATTCTCAAAATAAACCGTGTGGTCGCGGTTGGGATAGAGGGTTGCAAGCTGGCTGGGCGCGTCCAGCAGATAGGGGGACGGCACGGATTTTTCCGTGATCTCGTAGACACCGGGCAGCAGATTTCTAAGCTCTGCCTTGCCCTCGCTGTCCGTCTTGATCTGGTCAACGCTGTGGCCGTCTGCCGCCCGGACTTCAAACACGGTGTTGGCGATGGGTTCGCCGGTGTCAGCGTCATACTTATACACGATAAGGTTGGGGCGCTTCTGGTTCTCCACGGTCAGGGTGCTGGTCTTGCCGGGGAACAGCTCCATGTGGTACTCCCGCACATCCAGAATGTGAGAGGAGTCCGTGGCAGTCTCCCGCACGGAATACACGCCGGGTTCCAAATCTGCAATCAGGATCTCACCCTGCTCATTGGTGGTGCGGTCGAGGTAGTGGGTTCCATCTTCAATCTTGGCGATACGGAAGGCAACATTTTTCAGCCGGGAGCCGTCCGAGCTGGTCTTGATGATCTGGAGAGAGGGCTTGATGGTGTTGGTGAACACGAATTGGGCGTCCTCGTTGGGGTCGAGCTGGATAATGCGCTGCGCCTGGTCGATGATGTAGCCCTCACAGGCTTTCTCCGTGACCACATACGCGCCGGTGGGCAGCTTGCTCAGGTCGATCTCGCCGTTTTCATCGGTGGTAAATTCCTTGGGGCCGTAGCTGCCGTCCACGGACTTGATTTCAAAGACGGCGTTGGGAATGACACGGCTGGGGTCGGTGGAATCCACCTTGACCAGCCGCAGTCCCGGCTTCACATCGTTGAAAAACAGCAGCTCTTTGATGCCGTCCCCTGCGGACAGCTCTACCTCCTGCGGGGTGGTGTCCAGGATGTGACCATCGCTGCCGGTATCCACCTCCACGGCGCGGTAGGTTCCGGGGGTGACATCCGTCAGCAAAATCTCGCCAAACTCATCCGTGCGGAACTTGCCCAGGGAAACACCGTCCCGCCAGACTTCAAAGGTGACATCGGCCATGGCCACCATGTTCTTGCGGTCGTACTTGATGATCCGCAGTCCGGGCAGCTCCTGATTTACCAGAGCAAAGGTCGTGGTTTCGCCGGTGGATACAGAGGCGGTATAAGTGGTATCGTCCTTCAGCCAGCCGGAGGGGGCGGTGATTTCTTTGATCTCATAGGCACCGGGCTTGATGTTGTCGAAGATGGCATAGCCCGCGAAGTTGGTTTCAGCGGAATAGACTGTGCCGCTTTCGATGTGCTTGACCTGTACCATGGCTCCGGGCAGGTGCGCGCCGGTGTTGGACAGCTTTTCAACGCGAAGGGTGCCGTAAGGTTCATTCCAGAAGGTGATCTCCGCCACCTTGCCGTACTCCACCTTGATGTTCTGTGCGGGGGTATCGCTGAGCAGGTGATCCAGCGGGGCGACACGCTCATAGACGGTGTAGTTGCCCGCAAGGGTCAGCGGAATGGTAACGGTGCCGTCCGAGCGAGTGCTGAAGGTGCCAACGGTGGCTCCATCGGGACCGACTACCTCAAAAATCGCGCCGCCCAGCGGGGCGTCCGTGCCTGTCTCCAGCTTGGTGATCTTCAGGCCGGTGTCAGGCAGCTCCACATCAATATCATCCCCATAGTTGCTGTATGTGGACAGCCGCATGGTAACGGTGGGGTCGGTGTCGCACATATAATTCTGGAGCTGACCGTATTTGTTCTGTTCTGCGCAAACAGCGTAGAACACAGCGTATTTGTAGACATCGGTGGTAAAGGACAACTGGACGCTGCCGGTCTTACCGGCCACCGCAGAAGCAGGGTACAGAATTTTGAACTTGCCCGCATAGCCGTCGCCGGTGCCGGAGGTGGTGATGGTGGTAATATCCTTGTTCTCCATGTCCACGATCCGCGT
>JAEDJR010000196.1 GCA_016296235.1 Oscillospiraceae bacterium | reverse complement strand
CCAGCCGCCTTCCAAGGCAGCTGGCTTTTAGTTATCTTCTTCTGTTTTTGGTCCGCCGGTCGGAATACTGCTTCAGGCCGGAAATCTTACTGTCGGAATCAGCCATGAACTGCTTGACCATATCGTCAAAGGACTGCGGCTGCTTTTCCGCAGGCTGCGCCGGACGCGGACGGGGCGGGCGGTTGTCCTGCGGGCGCGGGGCTGAGGGGCGGGAATCCGGGCGGGAACGGTCAAAGCCCTGCTTGGGGCGGTCGGGCTGCTGCCGCGCAGGCGCAGGCTGCGTTCTCCGGATGGACAGGTTGATTTTCCCGTTGTCCAGGCCGATCACCATGACCTTGACGTCCTGACCCTCCGTCAGATGATCGTGGATGTCGTTGACGTAGGCATGGGTGATCTCCGAAATATGTACCATGCCGGTCTGGTTGCCCGGCAGCGTGACGAACGCGCCGAACTTGGTGATGGATTTGACTTTTCCTTCAATGATGGCACCAACTGTAAGCTCCATATGTTTGTTCTGTTCTCCCCCTCAGAATTGCCTAGTTCCCCATGTCATAAAAGACGATTTCTCCCTTGGCGACCCATCCCAGCTTCTGACGGGCGACGGCTTCCACGCCCTCGTCGGTGCCCAGCGTGTCGATGGCCTGCTGCAGGCGCAGGTTTTCCTGCTTTGCCGCGTCGATGCTGCTTTGCAGCAGTTCGGCCTCCGCGATTTTCTCGGTCACCTGATTCTGCAGGGAAACCAGGGTAACGGTAGCGTACACCACCAGAACCAGAATCAGAATCTTCGTCACCAGGGACGAATGCTTGAACCGCATGACCGTGTCCTCCTTTGGGAAAATGCTTTGCCGCAGAGCGGCATATCTTACAGGTTATTTTAACCCATTTCTCGCCAGTTGAAAAGCATTTTTTTGCAAATTGCCGTAAAATTTTCAAAATTTTTGTCACAGGGCGGAGAATCAGCCGGAACGCCGCCCCCAAAAACCGCAGGCAGACGATCCAAATCCGCAAAAACCAGGGGCCCAGGGTCAAAAACCACAGGGCGGCGCCCAGGGCCAGCCCCAGGAAGCAGTACAGGCGGAACAGTCCGCGGCCGGGCACCAGCAGAAACCAGACCAGGCTGCAGAACACCAGCAGGCCGAAGAGCAGATCCAGAAACCAGGTCCATCCCGGCAGCAGACGGCGCGGCCCCCGCAGCAGATCATAGGCCAGAGCCAGGGCGGCCCCCAGGATGGCCGAAAGGAAAAACTCCCAGGCCTGGGCCGAAACCGGCAGCTCCATCAGCCGAACAGCCGGGCCAGGAAGCCCCCGGCCTCCCGGGCCGTGTCCTCGTAGGTCATGGAATCCACGGTGCCGTCCACATGGACCTGTCCGCCGTCCAGGCTCAGCAGCTGCAGGTGCATCCCGGTACCCCGGATCACCAGGGTTCCCCGGGTGGTGTGCAGCACGATCATGCTCTCGTCAAAGCTCTCCACCTCCGTCACCCCCGTCATGGTCAGCCGGCTGCGGCCGTCCAGGGTCAGCTTGTGGGGATTCTCCAGAGCCTTTTCCTCATATCCGTATGCCATTGGCGTCCAGTCTCCTTTCTGTTCCTGCTTCCATCCTATGCGGAGCTTGGACAAAATAGAATTGACAATGGGCAGGATATCCATAATAATGGAGACAGAAACAGCCTCCCCTCAAGGAAGACCCTTTTGTAGGGCGCGACCACCGGGCGTGCCGCCTGCAGGCAGCCGCGTCCCTTTCCCAACTGCCAAACGGCGCGCCGGGTCGTCGCGCCCTACTGCGCAGTACTTTCCTTGAGGCCAGGCCCGAGAGGAGGAACCCCATGGATTTCAAGCTTCACGCGCCCTACCAGCCCACCGGCGATCAGCCCCAGGCCATCGAAACCCTCGTTCGCGGCCTGAACCTGGGCTTTGAGGAGCAGGTCATGCTGGGCGTCACCGGCTCCGGCAAGACCTTCACCATGGCCAACATCATCCAGCAGGTCAACCGGCCCACCCTGGTGCTGGCCCACAACAAAACCCTGGCCGCCCAGCTGTGCGCCGAGTTCCGGGAGTTCTTCCCGGAAAATGCCGTGGAGTATTTCATCTCCTACTACGACTACTATCAGCCCGAGGCCTATATCGCCCATACGGACACCTATATCGAGAAGGATTCCTCCGTCAACGAGGAAATCGAGCGCCTGCGCCACTCGGCCACCTCCTCCCTCTTTGAGCGGCGGGACGTGATCGTGGTGGCCTCCGTCAGCTGCATCTATGGCCTGGGCGATCCCATCGACTACAAGAACATGGTCATCTCCCTGCGCACCGGCCAGGAGAAAAACCGCGATGAGCTGATTAAAAAGCTGGTGGAGATCCGCTATGAGCGCAACGACCTGAACTTCGTCCGCAACAACTTCCGGGTGCGGGGCGACACGGTGGAGGTCTACCCCGCCTACTGGGCCGGCCGGGCCATCCGCATCGAGTTCTTCGGCGACGAGATCGACCGGATTTCCGAGATCAACGCCGTCACCGGCCTGCCGGAGCGCATCGTCAACCACATCGCCATCTACCCCGCCAGCCACTATGTGGCCACCAAGGAGAAGCTGGAGCGGGCCATCCGGGAGATTGAAGCCGAGATGTGGCAGCAGGTGCAATACTTCGAGGCGCACGACAAGCTCCTGGAGGCCCAGCGAATCCGCCAGCGCACCCTCTACGACATCGAAATGATGCAGGAAATCGGCTTCTGCACCGGAATCGAGAACTATTCCCGGGTCATCTCCGGCCGGGCGCCCGGTTCTCCCCCCATGACCCTGCTGGACTACTTCCCCGACGACTTCCTGATGTTCATCGACGAGAGCCACGTCACCCTGCCCCAGGTGCGGGCCATGTACGCCGGCGACCACAGCCGCAAGGAGAGCCTGGTCAATTACGGCTTCCGCCTGCCCTCGGCCTTCGACAACCGGCCCCTGAATTTCGAGGAATTCCAGTCCAAGCTCAACCAGGTGATCTACGTCTCCGCCACCCCCGGCGAGTACGAGCAGTCCCGCTCCAGCCAGACGGCGGAGCAGGTCATCCG
>JAEDJR010000195.1 GCA_016296235.1 Oscillospiraceae bacterium | reverse complement strand
TTTTCATCAACGCCTGGAACGAGTACACCGTGGCGCTGTGCCTGATCTCCACCGAGACCATCAAGCCGCTGACCGTCGGTATCAACATCTTCAACGGCTACAACATGATCGAGTGGCAGTACCTGTTCGCAAGCTCCATCTTCGCCATTGTCCCCGTCGTGATTCTGTTCATGTCCATTGAAAAGAACCTGACCAGCGGTCTTACCGCCGGCGGCGTCAAAGGCTAAATCGCACCGTTTTCCGGCGGATTCTCGATTCTGGGAGAATCCGCCGGATTTTTCCATTTAGGGGTGACATTTCCCAAAAAATGTGCTATTGTATTGATAGTTTCAAAAATAACAGGAGGACATTTCCCATGACCTATCAGGAAGTTCTGCAAAACGCCCGTGAGGCTATGAGCAAAAACTGCAAGGCCTGCCCCGTCTGCAACGGGCGCGCCTGCACCAACCACGTCCCCGGTCCCGGTGCCAAGGGCGTGGGCGACACCGCCATCCGCAACTATGACAAGTGGCAGGAGATCCGTGTAAACATGGACACCATCAGCGAGGGCGGCGATCCCGACACCTCTCTGGATCTGTTCGGTAAGCATTTCCGCTTCCCCTTCTTCGCCGGTCCTGTGGGTGCGGTTACCATGCACTACAGCGACAAATATGATGACATGGCCTACAACAACATTCTGGTCAAGGCCTGCGCCGAAAACGGCATTGCCGCTTTCACCGGCGACGGTCTGAATGCCGACGTGATGAAGGTGGCCTGCGACGCCATCGCCGCTGCGGGTGGGCTGGCTGTTCCCACCGTCAAGCCCTGGAATCAGGAGACCATCGCTCAGAAAATGGATCTGGTTCATGCGTCCAATAGCTTTGCTGTCGCCATGGATATCGACGCCGCCGGTCTGCCCTTCCTGAAGGGTATGAATCCCCCCGCCGGCAGCAAGACCGTGGAGCAGCTCTCCGAAATCGCCCGGATGGCAGGCAAACCCTTCATCATCAAGGGTGTTATGACCGTCAAGGGTGCGCTGAAGGCGAAGGAAGCCGGCGCTTCCGCCATTGTGGTCAGCAACCACGGCGGTCGTGTGCTGGATCAGTGCCCCGCTACCGCTGAAGTACTGGCCGATATCGTTGACGCCCTGAAGGGCAGCGGCGTGAAGGTTCTGGTAGACGGCGGCATCCGCAGCGGTGTGGATGTATTTAAGGCTCTGGCCATCGGTGCGGACGCTGTCATTATCGCCCGTCCCTTCGTCAGCGCAGTTTACGGCGGCGCTGAGGAGGGTGTCAAGCTGTACATCGACAAAATCGGCGGCGAATTGGCTGACACCATGTCTATGTGCGGCGCAAAGACCCTCTCCGACATTACCCGGGAAATGGTTTTTATGAAGTAACTTCACACAATTTGCGGCGGGAAGCATGTATCTGCATGCTTCCCGTTTTTTGTTCCCGCGCCCTTGCGCAAAATGCTTAATATGAACAATTTATGAATAAATTTTTTGTTAATTGTTACGAATCTTGCGCTTCAGAGACATTTGTGCTTCACAAACGGACAGGTCCGATGTATAATGTGCTCGTTATCTCGCCCGTTCCACTAAGACCGGCAAAATCAGAAAGGACAGCCTATGGAAACCACCCTTCGGGAGCAGCTGAATAAACTGCTGGACGCTTATTCTCATGTGTACGATATTGACCGGGATGTGCCGGTAGGAGACGTTGTTTACCCTGCTATGGCAACCTATTATCTGCGTGACGAAAACTACCTGATTTCCAAACAGCATGTTCTGTCGGCGGTAGAGCAGCATGAATATCTGTACTTCTACCTCACCGACCATCTGAGCACCGAGGACCTGCAAAAGCACATTGACCTGACCAAACAGGCCGGGCTGGCGCTGGTCCACCCCCATAAGGAGCATATGTTCTCCAACGTTGGGCTTGTGGTGCTGGCAAATACAATTGCCCCGGAAGCGAAGCAGCTGATTCGCCGTACCCGTTTCCGGAAAAACTACAAGCTGACGCTCCACGGCTGGACGGAGTATCAGCTGGCAGCTATGGAAACATCCACCAATTGCTTCTTTTCCAACCCAGCCGGAAGAGGAGCCCGGAAGAATCTGGAGAGCAACTTCGCCCCCCAGAAAACCAAGAAGGGAGTAAAAAAATAGTATGAATGGTCTGCTTCTTCTGATCATCTGCTGCGCCGCTCTGGTGATTGGTTATATCTTCTATGGCCGTTACCTGTGCAAGAAGTGGGGCGTTGGTGAAAACGATCAGCCCACCCCTGCCCACACCATGGAGGACGGCATTGACTATGTGCCTGCCAAGGCTCCTGTTCTGATGGGCCATCACTTCTCCTCCATCGCCGGTGCCGGCCCCATTACCGGCCCCATCAGCGCCGCTGCTGCCGGCTTCGGCTGGGGCGCCTGCGCGCTGTGGATTGTCCTCGGCGGTATCTTCTTCGGCGGCGTCCATGACTTCGGCGCCCTGTTCGCTTCCGTCCGTCACGGCGGCAAGTCCATCGGCGAAATCATCTCCGCCAACATGAGCACCCGCGCCAAGCGGCTGTTCCTGATCTTCTCCTACCTGACCCTGATCCTGGTCGTGGCTGCCTTCGCCTCCATCGTGGCCGGCACCTTCGGCGCCACCTTCAATGAGGGTGTTCTGGACAAGGCCGCTTCCCTGTCCAACGCCCGGGTCGCCATGGTTTCCCTGCTGTTCATCGTCATCGCCATCGTCTTTGGCTTTGCCGTGTACCGCCGGAACGTCTCCATGGGCACCGCTTCCGTCGTCGGCGTTCTGGCCATCGTCGCCATCATCGCCATCGGCATGAACTTCCACCCCATCTACCTGTCCAGCAAGGCCTGGATGTGGATCGTCGGTATCTACATCGCTGTGGCTTCCGTGGCTCCCGTGTGGATCCTGCTGCAGCCCCGTGACTACCTGTCCTCCTTCCTGCTGTACGCCATGCTGGCGCTGGCTGTGCTTGCCGTCATCATGGGCCATCCCTCCATGGACAGCATGCCCGTGTTCCAGAGCGCCGAGTCCACCACCCCCGTGTTCCCCGTTCTGTTCACCACCATCGCCTGCGGCGCTATCTCCGG
>JAEDJR010000194.1 GCA_016296235.1 Oscillospiraceae bacterium | reverse complement strand
TTTCCGCCACGGTCAATGTGTCCAGCAGGTTGTACTCCTGAAAGATGAAGCCCAGTTGGTCCCGGCGGAAGGCCGCCAGCTCGCCCTCCTTCATTTCCGCAATATCCCGGCCTTCCAGCAGAATACTGCCGGAGCTGGGGCGGTCAATGGTGGCAATGACATTCAGAAGGGTGCTTTTGCCGGAGCCGGAGGCACCCATGACGGCAGTGAATTCGCCCTGCTCCATAGAAAAGCTTACGCCGTTCAAAGCCTTGGACACAGCGTCGCCGCTGCCGAAATATTTGGTAACGTTTTTGATTTCCAGTAATGTGTTCATGGTAATTCCACCAACCTTTCGCTGTTATGATACCACGCTGCAGCAGAAATCGTTCTAACGCTGTCTGTCTGCAATCTAACAGTTTTGTAAGGTTGGCGCGGGGAACCGAAAGACAAAGCGGGTGAACTGCCCTTCCCGGGAGCTGAGCTCCATCCCAATATTCAGGCTTCGACAAAGCCGGCTGACAATATACAGTCCCATGCCGGTGCTCTCGCCCCGGGCGCGTCCGACGCTTCCGGTAAAGCCCCGCTCGGTCACCCGGCGAAGCTCATGGGCAGGGATGCCGGGGCCGTTGTCCTCAAAGAGAAGGCTGTTTTCTGATAGTACCATGTGCACCCGGCAATCGGGGCAGTATTTGGCGCAGTTGATGAGAAGCTGCTTGAGGATGAACACCAGCAGCTTCGGATCGGTATACGCCTTGCCATTCCCTTCGATGGCGACGGAGATCCCCGCTGCGATGAGCAGCTCCATCTCCTCCCGCACCGCCTGATCGCAGACGGTGCGCAGATCGGCAAGGGTGATCTGGGTGTCTTTTTCCACTGTCTGTATTTTGGCGTAGGTCAGGACAGTTTCCGTCAGATTGTCCGCACGGCGCAGCTCCCGCCGGAGCTTGGCCGGATTCCCGCCGTTGGAGAGGATAAGCGAGCAGGCGGTGAGAGGCGTCTTGATCTCGTGAACCCAGCTCTCCACATAGTCGCAGTAATCCTGCTTCTCCCCTCTGGCCTGCTCCACTGCCCCGATGGCGGAGCGGGAGATCTCCTTCATCAGGAGATAATATTGCCGCTCCACAGCGTCCCGGGGACGGGGCAGCGTTTCCCCGATGAGATACTTCTCCGGCATCGCGTCCAGCCGGTTTCTCAGCATCCGCAGCCGCCGGTCAGCCCGCCGCCAGGAGAGTATCATGCAGATAATCAGCATAACAACGCCGCTGAGCAGGAGGATCAGCAGCAGGGAAAGGGAAAGTCCGCAAAGCCAGGCGATCAGAGTCAGATACAAAATACCGATTCCGCCCATGCACAGAGCGATGGCCTTTGAGCCAAGATAGTCCCGGAAGCTCATAGGCGGTACCCCACGCCCCGGACGGTTCGGATAAAGTCCGTCGCCCCGATTCTCTCCAGCTTTTCCCGGAGCCTTCCGATGTTCACATACAGGGTGTTGCCGTCGATGTACATGCCGTTTGTCCACAGGTCCTCGATCAGCTCGTCCCGGGTGCAGATATCCTTCTGCGTCAGGCACCACAGGATGCGGGCCTCGTTTTTCGTCAGTTCCACGGCGTTTCCGCCGTATATAGCCTTCATGCCCGGCAGATCCAGGGTAAGTCCCCGGACCGTCGGGCTGTCGTTTACAGTGGTTTTCAGTATTCTCGCGATCCGTGCCAGCAGCACGGCGGAGTTGTAGGGCTTGCGGATAAAGTCATCCCCGCCTACCCCAAAGGCCAGCAGTTCATCCTCCGGGGTGTCCCGTGCCGTCAGGAAAATCACCGGGGTATTGGCTGTCTCCCGCAGCTTCCGGCAGCGGGTAAAGCCGTTTTCCTCCGGCAGATTGACATCCATCAGGATGAGATCACAGGGGCCGTCCTCGACCGGCATATAGCCGTTGGCCTGAAGCAGCGTTTTCAGCTCCGTTCGGATGGCGGTATCATCTTCAATGATTTGAATTCGTTTCATGGATTACCTCGTTCCTTCTGGGAATATTATGTTTTCGCTTTTTTATTATTTCTTTCCTTTGCGTCGCCCCAGGTAGCGGAAAACCCGGTGACGGTAATCCAGATATTCCCTGCCGAAGGTAGCGGTCAGATAATGCTCTTCCAGGAGGATCTGCAGGTGCAGCATTACGATTGCAAAAACAGTGAACATCCCTGTCAGTAAGTTGCAGTACATGAGCAGCACTCCGATATATTGCAAGTCAAAGCCCAGAAATGCGGGATTGCGGCTGAAGGCGTAAATCCCGTCTGTCACCAGCTTTGTCCTGTCATTTTCTGAGATACCGGCCCTCCAACTGTCCCTCATGCAGAGAACGGAGATCAAAAAGATCAAGTCGCCCAGCAGACCGACGCAGAATCCGGTAAATCGGGCATTTGCAGGCAGATGACTCCAGCCAAATGCGATGGACAGCAGCTGTGCGGGGATGATCCCCACGGTGGCGATCCCCATCAGCGTTTCCACTGTGTGGGTCTGTGCGTCCTTTCCGCGCCCGATCTGCATGGTTTGGATGCCGCGGCGTTTCTGCCGCCACTGTTTGACAAGATAAATGCCGTAAAACACCGCTAAAACCAACAGAGCAAGCAGACGGTAGGGGATAGCTTCTTCCAGTGGAATCTTCATCGTTTTTTCCTTTCTTCGTGCGTTCGGGGAGTGTCGGTGTTCCTTTAATTCGATAACCTCAGGAATCCTTTTCTGTTTCCTGTCTCCAAATCTTCGGCCATACGGTTCCGTTGCTGTACAGCGCAAAGAAAAGGCGAAACTCCTTTTTGTTGAACTCGCCGTTACTGATCAGAATTTCCTGTTCCACGCCGCTCAACCGCATCCGATACCCGGTCTCCCGATATCCATTTCGGCTGTAAAATGCCTTTCGCCTTGCTCTCAGCGCAAGATCGGAGGCCGCCGCATCACATGGTTCAATGGACACAATGATTTTCTTATCCGGATATCTGTTCTGGATTTCATGGAGGATTGCACTTCCATATCCCTTTGACCGCAGCACCTCGTCCACAGCAAGGAACATGATAAACACCAATTTGCGATTGTGAGCCAGATATACAAATCCGCAAAGGGTATCCCCGTCATAAAACTCCAGA
>JAEDJR010000024.1 GCA_016296235.1 Oscillospiraceae bacterium | reverse complement strand
AGGCGGCGGTGGAATTCGCCGTGGCGGCCTCCGCGCTGAAGCACTCCATCGAGGGTGACTTCAACCGCGTATCTGTCTCCGAGGTGGAAAAGCTGGCCGGCGGCGATGGCTCCGGCCGTGTCCAGCGGTAAGTAAAACACGGCCATTCACAATCACCACATTACCTCCAAACCGTGCGGACACAGTGGATCAGCAGCCTGCTGTTCTTTTAATCGACGAGCAAAACCGTTCGGAAACGCTGGAACAGCAGCGCAAATAGCTCAAGATTGCAAGTCCGGCAGAAAGTGCATAATATACTGATGGTCAGAGAACCGGCGCATCCGCCCTGTTCTCTGACCATGTTCTGTTTCAGCAGGATTTATGTACCGCACAGTGAGCAGTTCAGATTTCCCACAATCGCCTTTACAATCTCTTCCATGACAATCGGTTTTGACAGATGCCCGTTCATGCCCGCATCGTAAGACGCCTGAACATCCTCCGCGAAGGCATTGGCTGTCATGGCAATGATGGGGATCCCACGGGCATCCGGACGATCCTGCATGGCGCGAATGCACGCTGTGGCTTCATAGCCGTTCATCTCCGGCATCATAATGTCCATGAAAATCATATGGAACGTATCCTTCGGATGATCCGCAAATATTTTTACGGCTTCTTTTCCGTCGGAGGCTCTGGTCACCAGGATGCCCAGTTCCTCCATCAGCATCACGGCAATCTCCGCATTCAGGTCATTGTCCTCCGCCAGCAGGATTCTGACGCCCGTCAGGTCTGTCCCGGCGTCGGGAATCGTCTGCTTCTGCACATTGCTTTCCTCGGTAAGCTCCAGGGGAATCTCCACCGTGAAGGTGGAACCCGCGCCCTTTTTGCTCTCCACCGATATGGTGCCGCCCATCAGATCCACATATCGTTTGGTGATGGCCATGCCCAGACCTGTGCCCTTATACTGCGTCCGCGCGCCATTGTCCTCCTGAGAAAACTCATCATAAATCTGCTCCAAATACGCCTCGTTCATACCCACACCGGTATCCGCAATGCGGTAACGCACCGTGATGTGCCGGTGATCCGTGCCGGGATGGTAGCTGGCTTCAAAGCTGATGCTTCCGCCGTCCTCCGTAAACTTCACCGCATTGCCCAGGATATTCACCAGCACCTCCCGGATCCGCACCGCGTCCGCCAGCACATAGGGCATTTCCGGTACCGCAAGATCCGTGCGGAATGTGATATTCCGATTGGACAGGAACCCATGCATGATGCTCAGCACCGTCTCGGCAACCGTCGTGATATCCACGGGGACCGGCGCGGATTTGATCTTGCCGCTCTCGATCCGGCTGATGTCCAGCACATCGTTAATCAGGGTCAGCAGGTGCTCGGAGCTTTCCCCGATCTTTTTCAGGCAGTTTCTGATTTCCGGCTTCGTTTCATGCTTGATCGCGATATTGGTATAGTTGATGATCGCATTCATCGGCGTCCGAATGTCATGGGACATATTATTCAGGAAGACCGTCTTGGCCCGGCTTGCATTCTCCGCAGTATGCACCGCGTCCTCCAGCTCCTGATTGATCCTCCTGTCACCGGTGCGGTCGGACAGGTCCAGAATGTACTTCTTCTCGCCCTGAATGACTGTGCAGAAGATTGTCACACGGAACCATCGCTCTTCGCCGGTTTTCTGATGGACATACGCTCTGTCCCACTCACATTGCTCGCCGGGCAGAATTTCCGAAAGCTGATCCGAAATGCGGACCGATTTGTCCGCCCGGATCAGATTCCCGATCTCGAGGATATCACTGCGAACCAGCCGCTCCGGGATCCCAAGCAGCTTCTCAATGTTGGGGCTCACATACTCGACGCGAAGGTCCTTTGCATCCACCATCAGGAAGACATCGTTGACGTTGATGGACAGCTGGGAAAACAGTTCGTCGCGGACAAGCAGCTCATGATCCTTCCGTTTCAGCTTCTGCCGGTTCTGCAGAATCACCAGCAGCAGAATCGTCATGGCCAGACTGATGACAACGACCGACACCACGATTGTGGTGATGGACTGGAGCTTGTTCATGCTGGCATTGACCACATCGGTGGGTACAATTCCCAGGACTGTCCAGCCCTGAAAATTCGCAGGCTCGTAAATCAGATAGTAGTCTCTGCCCTTCACGTCAAACACCAGTTCGCCGGGATTGCCCGCGAGAAAATCCTCCTGCAAGGCTGCAATCTCCGTCTCGGTCAGACGGACGGATTTCTCCAGCAGGGCAAAAATATTCCGGATATTCTTCAGATTCTCGCTGCCGTTATCCACAACGACCCGGCCGTCCGGCAGAACCGCAAAGGTGCCGGCTTGTCCCGCGAAGGCAGAGATTTTCAGCGCCTCCACCATGTCGGAGTTGTTGAAGGTTATGGCAATGGCCTCATAGTCAAAGTCTCGGTAGCGCCCCTGCGCGGCAGGAACGGCAAACACCATGATTTCCGGCTTGTCCGGGACAACGGAATTGGCGATGACAGGCTGCTTCTCCAGAATCAGTTCCGACAGCTTCTCCCGCAATTCCAGGTAGCCCCGCCGTCCCTCCAGCGTCAGATAGTCACCGTTCCGGGAAATGAAATAGAAATCGGTGAAGTTGCTCTCCTCCCGGGCCTGATTGACATAGGCCGCAATATCCGCTTCGTTTTCCGCCGCCTCCAGATAGAGCTCCCACATTCGCATCCGGCTCCAGTTGACAGACACCAGATTGTGCAGCGTCTGATTCGCCTGGTGGAAGATTTCGACAAGGTGCGCAACGCTCTCATCGTAAATCGTCCGGGAGACAAAGTCGAAATAGGTCAGGCCGCCCCAGAGCAGCCCCGCTGCCAGCACAAGCGCAAGCAGCAGCGCAAGCAATCGTTTTTTCATGGCGCCTTCCTCCTTTCGGCTTTCATCCATTCTCAGTAATCCCGGACAATGGTCACATACTCCGTGGGCTCCAGAAGCTGGTTTGTTTTTGCCAGAGCATCCCGGATGCAGTCAAAATTCGTGTACATATCCACATACTGATCCTGGCGCTTCGCTTTCAGATCCTCCGGCATGGGACAGTTGCAGAAGGAATAGTGCTCCAGGAAGGTATCCGCGCCCACCAACAGCACCTTGTACACGGTATCATCCTCCAGGGGCTTTCCATTCACGGTGATCTCACTCAGGACAAACTTCCCGCGCTCCGTCTCGACAACGGTGTATTCCATACCGCTGGTAATGGGCAGCAGGTTGCGGTGGCGGACCGGGTTGGAGCCGTCCTCCTTCACATTCACCAGCCAGTCCATGATCCGGCGGATCTCCTCGCCGGTGTACTCGCAGTGATAGGCGTCGTTCTTGTAGGTCATGATCCACTTGATCTGCTGCATGGTGTAGTCCCCGGCGTAAATGGAGGAGCTGGCCACGCTGGCATAGCTGATGGCAATCTCATCATCATTGGCCATCCGCAGCGTATTCATGAGAGAGGAACCGGCGGCGCTGCCATGGACGCCAAAGTCATTGGAATAGGCCTTTTTCTGGGTGAACAGCACCTCTTCTGCTTCCGGATTGACATATTTCGTAATCTGGGCATTGAAATCCTCATAGGCGCCCCGGGCATCATACTGGCCCGTCATCATCTTGTGTGCCACATCCCGGGAAATCGCAAACACCTCGGTGGAGGCCAGGCGCATATACAGGTGATTGCTGTCGATGCAGTCCTGCACATACTGCAGGGAGGGCGAAGGTTCGATGTGCACCTCCTTGTTGTAAGACAGCACGGAAGCTCCGGCCGCCACATGCTTCTGTCCTTCATCGCTGAAAATGGCCAGCAGAACCTCCATCACGGCAGCCTCCTTGGCCGCATCCTCTTCCACACGCCTGGACACTGCCAGCTGGCACATGGGATAGGTGAGCAGCCAGTTATCCTGCGCGGTTTCTCCGAAATAGGGAAGAAGCACGCTGTTCACGCCGCCGTCCTTGGTGATGCTCTCTGCCATGGCAGCAGTGGCGCGAATCATTGCAATCTTCCCCTCCAGATAGGGCGTGGTCACAGGGTTGAAGTCCAGCGTTTCGTCACCGGGCTGAAAGCCCACATCCCGCAGGAACTGCTCATACTTTTCAAATACCTGCGGCCAGACGGTATCGTCCAGGCCCACCTGATGATCCGCGGTCTCGCTTTCATACTCCATGCGCCACCTGGTTCCCTCCAGACTCATCAGCTCCGGGATGGCGCAGCCCTGCATGGTTTCGAGACAGGTGTAGTCATACTCCCAGTCCGTCTGGAAGCCCTTAATCCCCAAGGCTTCAAAGGCGGCAATGGCATCCAGGAACTCGGCATAGTTGGTGGGCAGGGGGATCCCGTACCGGTCAAACAAATCTTGATTCGCCATGATGGAATCCACCTCGGCGCACATGGGCAGCCAGCGGATGGCGCCGCTGTCTTCCCGATTCACCTCCAGGTAGCTGCTGTAGAAGGTGCCCGCCGCCTCGGATTTGCTCAGATCCATCAGATAGCCGGCCAGAGGCGCTGCGTCGTTCAGGGAGAACCGGCGGCAGGTGATGATGTCCGGCAGATCCTCACCCCGTGCCAGCAGATCCTTGTAGTAGTCAATGGTGTTGTAGCTCTGAATAAAGGTGAAGTCGATATCAGGGAACTTCTGCTCCAGCCAGGGGGTAAACTCTTTGAACATGGACCTGTCCCACATATACAGGGAGATGGCGATTCTGTCATCCTTTCCGGACTTTTCCGACCGCTCGTCCGTATGATCCCGGCCGGCGCAGCCAACCAACAGCGCTGCTGCCAAAACAATGGCAGCCAGCAGACATAATAGCTTCTTCATGTTCTCTCTCCCTTTCGCTTGATTCTCTGGTCAATGACCGGCGTCCAAATAAACGCGAATTGCCTGGGCGGTCAACCGATAATCCCGCGTCACGTCTTCAAACAGAGCATCGGCGCCTGCCGGGATGCCCTCTGCCGCAGGCCGGAGCAATTCCGCAAGCTGCGACGCGGAAGTATACAGTCTGTCCAGGCTCAGATTTCCGCTGACGCCCTTGAGCGTATGGGCCGCGCGAAATGCCTTGCCGCGGTCGCCTTCCTCCATGGCAGCGCACAGCTCCGAATAGCTGCTGTCATCGAGAAACCTTGCAATGAAGCATCTGATCATGCGCTCGCTTGACAGCCGTTTTTCTGCCCGGGTCAGATCACCTCCCAATTGTTCATAGCACGCTTGAAGTGTCATTTCTCATCCTCTCTCTCCGTTTTTCTGCCCCGGAAACATCGTTCGTCCATGGCGCTTCTGTGCGAAAGCACAACTTTATACGGTAATTATACATTTTTTACCACTGTATGCAAGGGACAAGCCTCCTTCCGTCATACCAACAAATCGGTACAATCGGATGGTATTCCGGTATAAAAAAGCAAGCCATGCTCCGTACATACGGGCACAGCTTTTCACACCGATCGATTGTTGGGTCCGGCAGATTTGGAAGCGAAGTAATCCATGCACGCCTGCCGCACCGGCTTCACACCGCGCTGCCGGATGGGGACGATGTCTCCATTGGAAAGCAGGAATTGCGCTCCAATCTGCTTGATATGATCCATATTCACCAAAAAGCTTTGATGACAGCGCAGGAAGCGCCGGTCTCCAAGTTCTTTTTCGATGGCCGTCAGGGTTTTATAAACCGTATACGCGGCCCCGGACTCGGTATGCAGAATACACTTGGAATTGATACTCTCGATATACAGGATCTCATGGTAGACAACCTTCGTCACCGTGGCTCTCTGCCGGATCTGATAGGTACTGGGGTTCATATTCCGCGTGATCCGGTCCATGACCATCTTCAGCTTCTCATAGTCCAGGGGCTTGAGCAGGTACCCACTGGCATCCACATCGTAGCTTTCAATGGCAAAATCCGGCGAAGCAGTAAAAAAGACAATCTCGCCCTGGTACCCCCGGGCCCGCAGCTGATGGGCAATCTCGTTGCCCATGATGTCCTCCATATAGATGTCCAGGAAGGAGACATCATAATACGCGCCTTCCTCCATATCGTAGAGGAAGTTCTTTCCGAATTTGTATGGTACGATCTCGAAGGGGAACGACCGCTCTGAGGCATAGCGATTGAGCATATGCTTCATGATATCCTGCTGGATTTCATTATCTTCACAGACAGCCATGCGCATTTTCATCCGATTCCTTTCCCTGAAAGTATCATAATGACCCTACCATATATTTTACGCCTGCTGCGCAGAAAATCAATATGTTTCAGGAAAAATCTGGTTTCAGAATGCCGGCGTTCTGACAAATTCATCGGTTTTTTGCAAAAATTCAGAATCAACGACCAAATTCATGTTTTTCTGCTAAAGTAATCACACGACACGTTTCACCATCACCGGCAGGTCGATGGCACGAAACCATACAACAGACTGGGAGGGGACACGATGGAGAACCAAATTCAAGCTCTGCTATACTCAATTGGATTAACCGCAAACTATGTCGGATACCAACAATTGACCATCGCGCTGGAGATTGCCACGCAGGAACCAGAGTCCCTGCGTCTGGTGACAAAGAGGCTCTACCCCGAGACCGCCAGACGGTGCGGTACAAACTGGAAGGCCGTGGAGCGGAATATCCGCACATCACTCCGCTGTGCCTGGAAGACCTCTCAGCCCACGCTGGAGCAGATGGCCGGGCATTCATTCGACACCACGCCAAAACCGGCGCAGTTTCTCGCCATCCTGGCCCAGGGGCTGAATTCCGCGCAATAATCCGGGCTGCGGCTGCCCCCGGCGTTTTTGACCCTGCCCCCGCAGGGGCGGCCCGATGCGGCCGCCCCTGCGGGGTTTTTCAGGTGCCAACACACTGGCGGCCACGCCGGGCCGCCCCTACGGCGGATTATCTCTGTGATCTGAGTTTTCCGGCTCGCAGGACGTACAGCAGCACGCCCAGCGGGAGCAGGAGAAGCAGCAGCCAGGCCGGGGAGACGGCTGATTTGGGCGGCGCTTCTTCGGGCGGCGTCTGAGGCAATTCCGCTTCCGGAGCCGGAACCTCCGGCGGCGTTTCCGGAACCGGCTCCTGCGGCATTTCCCCGGGGATTTCCTCGGATTCCGGCTCCGGCATATGCTCACCCTGCCAGACCGTGTAGGCCGTCAGAAGTCTGGCCGCTTCGGCACAGATGCCGTCGTTCCCAACACCGAGGGACTGGGTATAGACCGCCAGCAGAAAGGGCTGAGGCGTGTAGATGATGCCCACGTCGTTGTTGTACCACTGGACGGAGCCGTATTTATGGGCGACCTCATATTCCGTGACGCCCCGCTGGAAGTATTGGCCGGGCATGGCCTGCTTCATATAGCCGATGAGCTCTTCAAAATCCGCCTGGTTTTCGTAGAGGTACTTCAGGCAGTCCATCATCATGCGGACGCAGTAATAGTTGGCCTGATAGTACAGGGGGTCGATTTCCTCATCGGTCATGGTGAAGTATTTGCGCATGTGCTCCTTGTAGGCCGCGTGGTCGCCCCAGTAGTACATCAGGGCCTCAGACAGCTCGTTGTTGGAGTAGACGATGCTCTGCTCATGGATGTAGTCCAGGGTCTGGCCGCTCCAGGTGATGAGGGTATCCCCGGTGATTTCGCCGTCGCGCTCCATTTCGTAGAAGTACATGTTCAGGGGCAGCTTGTAGGTGCTGGCGGCGATGACGAATTTCTCGTCGTTGAAGGCATAGGACTCGCCGGTGACGGTGTTGCAGTAGGAAATGGAGAAGTTTTCCTCGCTTAACTGGTTGGCGTCCATGAAGCCGGCAATGACCTGCTCCAAGGTCAGGCCGGTGAAGTCCTGGGGCGGTTCATAGGCGGCGGCCGTGCAGGTCAGGGCGGTCAGAACTGCCAGCAGAACGATCAGCCGCCGCATTTCAGTTCAGCTCCGGCAGATCGGCCAGCTGCGCGATGACATCCAGCAGGTATTCCGGCTGCACCTGCTCCCGCAGGGTTTCGGCGGAGAAGGTGGTGGGCACGGCGGCGGCATCCATGCCGGCGGCATGGGCGGCCTTGACGCCGCTGAGGGCGTCCTCCACCACCAGGCAATCCCGGGGCTCCAGACCCAGACGGCGGGCGCCCTCCAGATAGATATCGGGGAAGGGCTTCTTCCGGGTCACATCGGAGCCGGTGACAAAGGCGCCGAACAGGTCCTCCGTGACGCCGATGGCCATGAGGTTGTAGAGAACCTTCCGCCGGTCCGCCGCCGAGCAGACCGCCAGCTGCAGCCCGCGGCGATGCAGGATTTCCAGCATCTCCCGGACCCCCTGGGGCACGTTGGTTTCCGCCAGCACCCGCTGGCCGAAGAAGTCGTAGGCCCGGGCCTTCATGGCCGGATCATAGGTCAGGCCGTATTTTTCCGCCACGCCGCCGATGAACCGGTCTTCGCCGCAGCCGGTGAATTCCAGAAAGTCCTCGTGCCTGGCGTGAACGCCGTGTTCGGCCAGGGACTGGATGGCCGTGTCCCGCATGAGCCACTCGGAGTCGATCAGCACACCGTCCATATCGAATAGAATTGCTTTGTATTTCATTTGTATCTTCCTCCTGTATGGAAGCATCCCAAAAGGGGAGCCGAACAAACAAGCCGCAGAACTGTATCCTTCTGCGGCTTGCTATAAACAAAGTTATGAAATTACAGCGCCTTCTTGGCGGTCTCCACCAGAGCGGCGAACGCGGCGGCGTCGTTGATGGCCATCTCAGACAGGGTCTTGCGGTTCATCTCGATGCCGGCCTTCTTCAGACCGTACATAAAGCGGGAGTAGTTCAGGCCCATGGGAGCCACGGCCGCGGAGATACGGGCGATCCACAGCTGACGGAACTCTCTCTTCTTCAGCTTGCGGCCCACATAAGCGTAGGTGCCGGACTTCATGACGGCCTGCTTGGCCATCTTGAAGTGGGTGGACTTGGAGCCCCAGTAGGACTTGGCCAGCTTCAGGGTTTTATTTCTTCTCTTGCGCGTCATCATTGCGCCTTTAACTCTTGCCATTTCGTTATCCTCCTATCTGAATGACCGATTATTTGTAGGGAATCATTTCGCGGATCGCAGCGCTGTTGGTGACGTCGGCGTAGCCGTTCTTCCGCAGGTTTCTGGTTCTCTTGGTGGTCTTCTTGGTGAGGATATGGCTCTTGAAAGCGTGGGCTCTCTTGACCTTACCGGACTTGGTCAGGTTGAATCTCTTCTTAGCGCCGCTGTGCGTTTTGAATTTCGGCATGATTTGGTTCTCCTTCCGTGTAATTACGATGATTATTTTGCAGCTTTGGGGCTGAGGAACATTGTCATATGGCGGCCGTCCAGCTTGGGATTCTTCTCAACGGTGGCAACCTCGGCGCATTGCTCGCCGAACTGCTTCAAAAGAACTTCGCCAATGGAGGTATGGGCCATTTCGCGGCCGCGGAACCGGACGGTAACCTTGACGCGGTTGCCTTCCTTCAGGAACTTCTGGGCGTTCTTCAGCTTGACGTTGAAGTCGTTGGTGTCGATGTTGGGAGACATGCGGACTTCCTTGATCTCCACCACCCGCTGGTTCTTCTTGGCTTCCTTTTCTTTTTTCAGCTGCTCAAAGCGGAATTTGCCATAGTCCATGATCTTGCAAACCGGAGGCGTCGCGTTGGGCGCGATCTTCACCAGATCCAGATCCTTTTCGTAGGCCAGTCTTTGAGCATCGGCAGCGGACATGATGCCCAGCTGCGCGCCGTCTGCGCCAATGACCCGAACTTCCTTATCGCGGATTTCCTCATTGAGCTGATGTTCTAATTTACCGATGTGAAACACCTCCAAATTTACAAAAAAACGCGGATACCGCCATGGCACCCGCACAAACACACCGGCCGCCGGCCGATGGAAAAACCGTTGTGAACCTTTCTGCGCAATTGCTCAAGGTGAGTCGCGGGGCCACCGCTCCTTCTTATTTAACCTGAATTATTCTAGCACGCACACTGCAGCCTGTCAAGAGGAAAATCAGGGGAAATTCTCATTGCGTTTCGGCAGGCGCAGACTGGGCAGCCAGACCCTGCTCCACGGCGATCTTGCAGGCCACGGCGCGGATGGCTGCGGCCAAAACCGGCGGGCACTCCTGACTGTCCGGGCCGTCCAGGGAGGCCAGCCGCAGCTCCAGTTCCCGGCAGAACAGGTCGTAGGCCTGCTCCAGGGAGCGGTTTTGCAGCAGAAGCTCCAGTACGGCGGCAATCTCCGCCATGGACAGCACTTTTTTCAGCAGGCAGATCATCACGAAGCGGGCCATGTGCTCCCGGTCGTACTTTTTCTTCTCCGCCGGGGCGGCCAGCTTCATTTTCACATAGTTGTTGATCATGGTGGCGGTCACGGCCGGACCCGGTTCGGCGCTCAGGGGCGCCAGGGCCTGGTTGAGCACCAGCAGCACCTGATCCATATACAGCGCAATCCGCGGCAGCTGCGACCAACGCAGGCAGGTGAATTCCATGGAAATCCCTCCTCTTTTTGCCATTGTAGCATAGGGAGCTATGAGCTGTCAAATACTACTTGACAAAGACATATTATAGTGGTAATGTTGTAATATCTAGTATATAATACTAGCTAAAGCGAAAGGGGACGTTTTCATGAAGCTTCATATCTACGGCGACAGCATTATGAAGGGCGTTTTGGTGGATGAAAACTTCAAATATAAGGCCATTGCCAGGCAGCTTCTGGACAGGCTCCAGCAGGAGACCGGCGCGGAAACAGTGAACCGGGCGCATTTTGGCTATACGGTGGAGAAGGGCCAAGCGGTGCTGCAGCGGGATCTGGCCAAGGGGCTGGACTGCCAGGTGGCGCTGCTGGAATTCGGCGGCAACGACTGTGATTTCCAGTGGGCCCAGGTGGCGGCGCAGCCGGAGGGCGACCACCAGCCCAACACGCCCCTGCAGAAATTTCTGGAGACCATGAAATCCATGGCGCAATCCCTGACGCAGGCCGGGGTGCAGCCGGTGCTCATGTCCCTGCCGCCCCTGGACGCCCAGCGCTATCTGGACTTCATCGGCCGCCTGGGCAGCGACACCGGACGCATCCTCCGCTGGCTGGGCGATGTGCAGATGATCTACCGCTACCAGGAGATGTATTCTGCCGCCGTCTCCCAGCTGGCGGCCCGGCTGGATCTGCCCCTGATCGATGTGCGGAGCCGGTTCCTGGCCCGGCGGGACTACACGGAGCTGATTGCCCGGGACGGAATCCACCTGACCCAGACGGGCTATGAGCTGATCTACCGAACCTGTCGGGAGCAGCTGCCGGCCCTGGGTTGAATTTCATGCAGATTTTATCAGACCTTTATCTTCCGTTTACAGATTGTTCATGAATCTATGGTAAATTCTTGATACAACATTCCGCTGACCTGCGTCAGCGCAAGGAGGAGCACGTCTGAATGAAGTTTCTCATTCTTTCCTGCAACACCGGCGGCGGCCACAATGCCACAGCCGCAGCCATTTCGGAATATTTTACGGCCCGGGGCCAGGAATGTGTGACTCTGGACTGCCTGGATTTCCTGCCCCAGACCAAGGCCAAGCTGATCAGTGAGGGCCACGTTCTGCTCTACCGCAAGGCGCCCAAGCTATTTGGCCTGGGCTACCGGTTTGAGGAGGAGCATCTGCCCAGGTTTATCCTGTCCCAGTGTGAGAGCTATGCCGACGAGTTCTGCCAGGCGGTGCGGCAGGTAGGATGCGACGCGGTGATCAATGTCCACGTGTTCTCAGCGCTGATTATGACCGCTGCCCGGCGGCAGTTCGGTCTGAAGCTGCCCGGTTATTTTGTGGCGACGGACTATACCTGCAGCCCCGGCGTGGCCCAGGCGGAGCTGGACGCCTATTTCATTCCCCACGAGGCGCTGACGGCGGAATTCATCCGGTGCGGCGTGCCGGAGGACCGGCTGGTGCCCACGGGAATTCCCGTGCGGCCGGCCTTCTGCTCCGGCGTGCCGCAGCGGGAGGCCCGGGAACGGCTGGGTCTGTCCCCGGAGGGCAGACTGGTGCTGCTGTCCTGCGGCAGCATGGGCGCCGGCCCCATGGAGGAGCTGGCGCAGCTGCTGGATCAGCAGCTGCAGGCGGAGGATCAGCTGGTGGTGATCTGCGGTACCAACGAAAAGCTGAAGCGGGATCTGGAAAAGGACCGGCTGTCGGACTGCGTGTCCATCGTCGGCTTCACCCGGGAGATGGACCTGTACATGGATGCGGCGGATTTGATTCTGACCAAAGCCGGCGGCCTGTCCACCACGGAAGCGCTGATGAAGCGGCTGCCCATGGTGTATATCAACGCGGTTCCCGGCTGTGAGACCCGGAACCTGGAATTTATGGTGGAGCACGGCTATGCCCGCACAGCGGATACGCCGGAGGCCCTGACGGAGCTGGTGTGCAGCCTGCTGCAGGAGCCGGAAACCCTGGCTGCCTGGCGGGAAACCCTGACCCAGGCATTCCCCACGCCCGCCGTGGAAAGAATCTATTCCTATATCATGACGGATTCAAAATAACCGGCACAAAATCCTTTCCAATAACAGACGGGCATTTGTAAAGAAACAGGCACAGCGGTTCATTCTGATATGCTCCCTCTGTAGAAGACAAAGAATTAGAAAAGTCTTCTATAGGGGGAGCATATCAATCTGCTGTGGCTGTTCCATGTCCGATGAGCACCCGTCTTTTACGCGATATCCTTTTTCCCGTAGCGCCAGAACGCGGCTGCAATGCCGATCAGGCCATAGGCCATGCCCAGCGCCACCAGCGGCCAGTCCAGCGTCAGCTCCGTCAGAATGTCCGCTGCCTCAGTGTAGGCAAAGGGGGTCACATAGCGCAGGCATTCCGCCTTCTCCGTGATATTTGCAATCAGATTTATGAAATAGGCCATGGCGGCAATTCCCAATCCGAGGCCCATGCCGCCCCGGCGCAGGAACGCCGAGAGGCCGAAGCAGATTCCTGCCAGCTCCAGCTGCAGCAGGAAGAATGCCAGATGCAGCAGGCCCAGCTCCTTCCAGGGGAACGTCTCTCCGATGGCTGTCACAGAGCCCAGGGAGATCAGCAAAATCACCAAATTCAGCAATACGATCTGCAGCACAACCGCCAGAAGCTTCTCCGCAACCACCCGGTTCCGGGAGACAGGATGGGTCAGCAGGAATTCCGCCGTGTGTTCCTTCTCCTCGCCGGCCAGGCTCTGGATCGCCACCAGGGCCGCGAAAAACGCACCGCCCAGGCCCAGAATATTGCCGCATTCAATGGCGTAGAAGCCCGTCAGGGTGCCGAAGCTCAGCCGGTCCATGCCGAAGGCCTGGGTAAAGCTGCCCATGGAGGCAAACATCTCGCTGACGCCGTCCATTTCCCCCTTCATCTCCGGGAACAGGAAAATACACACGGCCATCAGAAAGCCGATGGACACCGTCCAGACAAGCAGCGCCGTCCTGCCCCGCCGCAATTCATGATTGACCAGGGTCATTGTGCCCCGCCTCCCTCCTGATAATAATGGAGAAATACTTCCTCCAGATCCGGCTCCGCCACAGACAGGTCGCTGACGCTCCCCCGGGCCAGCCGGTCCAGCAGCTTATCCAGGGCGCCGCCATAGAGGAAGCTGACGCCGCCGTCCAGCTGGCGCAGATCCCGGACGCCCTCCAGGCCCTCCAGCTCCACCGCACCGTGGACCGCCACCCGCTTGGCGCTGGTGCGGGTCAGATCCTCCACCGGGCCGCAGGCAATGAGCCGCCCCTCCCGGATGATAGCCGCCTGGGTACAGTTGCGCTGAATCTCCGACAGCACATGGGACGACAGGAATACCGTGGCCCCCTGGCTGTTCCGCTCCCGCAGGATGGCAAAGAACTCCCGCTGCATCAGGGGATCCAGGCCGCTGGTAGGCTCGTCGAGAATCAGCAGCTCCGGATCATGCTGCAGGGCACAGACGATCCCCACCTTTTTCCGGTTGCCGAAGGACAGCTCCTCCACCTTTTTCTCCGTGTCCAGCTGGAGCCGCTCGCACAGCTCCCGGGCCCGGGCCGAACAATCGCGGCCGCGCAGCTTCGCCGAGAGCTTCAGCACCTCCCGCACCCGCATGCCCTGGTAGAACACCGCCTCGGAGGGCAGATAGCCCACCCGGGCCAGCAGATCCTTTTTCGGCGCGCCGATGTCCATTCCCAGCAGGGACGCCCGGCCGCCGCTGGGCTGAATCAATCCCAGCAGGGTACGGATGGTGGTGCTCTTTCCCGCGCCGTTGGGGCCGATGAAGCCGAAGAATTCCCCCTGCTCCACAGCCAGGTTCAGCTCCACAATGCCCCGGGCCTTGCCGTAATTCTTGGTCAGGCCCACAGTTTCAATGGCTTTCATCCTCATTCCTCTTTTCTCAGGTAGATTTGTTTCCAGAAATCAATCAATTGGGTGAAATCACGCTCCATTTTGTCCAAATCCAGCTCCCGGCCCTGGGTATTTTCCCAGAGATACCCCTCGGAAGCCCAGTACATCTCCCGGCACATCATCTGCAGATCCAGCCCCTCTCTGAACCGGGCCGGATCCAGCTTCAGCAGGGCGGCATTGGTTTTGAAATCCACATGCTTCTGATAGCTGGCCTGGATGGCTGCCGCAATCTCCGGATCCTGCTCGTAGTAGGCCTTCAGGACAAAGGCGCCCAGGCAGGGATACTGCCGCATGATCTGCACCTTCGCTTTCAGGCCGCTGTACATGATCTCAAACAGGTCCGACTGCTCATAGCATCCACACTGCTTCAGCGCCTGAAGCGTAACCTCCGCGCAGTGCTCCCACAGATACAGGTAGAGCTCCTTCTTATTGCGGAAATAGTGAAACAGCAGAGATTTGCTGATGCCGGCTTCGGCGGCAATTTCGCTGACGGGGCTTTTCCGGTAGGAATTCTGGGAAAAGACCCGGTAGCCCCCGTTGAGAATGGCCTGCTGCTTCTCCCGGGGCAGGGAAAAAAACTTCTCATTCATCGGCATTCCTCCATAAACCGCTTCGGTCAATCACATTCTAGCGCCGTTGACCGTTTTTGAGAAGACCCCAGAAATAAAAAAACTGCCGCAAAAATCGCGGCAGACACAGACAAAGACTGCACCATGGCTTCCCTGCGCAAGGGGAGCTTTTTGGTGCTGCGCAGTTTGAAGGCTCCCCTGCGCAAGGGGAGCTGTCAGCCTCAAGGCTGACTGAGGGGTCGTTTGCAGGCACTTAGGTGTTCAGAAAAATGGCTGCCGGCGCACAACCTCTCCGGCCCTGCCCACCTCCCCTTACTCAGGGGAGGCTTTTTGGTGCTGCGCAGTTCAAAGGCTCCCCTGCGCAAGGGGAGCTGTCAGCGAAGCTGACTGAGGGGTCGTCTGCTGGCACTTGAGGTTTCGGAAAACTGACTGCCAGCGCACAACCCCTCCGGCCCTGCGGGCCACCTCCCCTTACTCAGGG
>JAEDJR010000193.1 GCA_016296235.1 Oscillospiraceae bacterium | reverse complement strand
GAAGAGGTAATAAGTAAAAATCGACAAGCTCCTTACGTCGCTTGTCGATTTTTGGTGACCCGCCGGAGATTCGAACTCCGGACACCCTGCTTAAAAGGCAGGTGCTCTGCCGACTGAGCTAGCGGGTCGTTTATTTGGCTGGGATGGCAGGATTCGAACCTGCGCGTGACGGAGTCAAAGTCCGTTGCCTTACCACTTGGCGACATCCCAATGTTGGCGGCCACGGAGCACTCAAGCCCCGCCAGCGGCGAGGCTTGAAGAAGAGAATGGGGTGGGTGAAGGGATTCGAACCCTCGGCCTCCAGAGCCACAATCTGGCGCGCTAACCAACTGCGCCACACCCACCATATTCGTCTCTCGCGCCATTGCACCGGGCGATGTGGACCTTCCGAAAAGGCCTGGCACGCCAGAAGGGACTCGAACCCCTGACCTACTGCTTAGAAGGCAGTTGCTCTATCCAACTGAGCTACTGGCGCATATGGAGCGGGTGATGGGAATCGAACCCACGCGACCAGCTTGGAAGGCTGGGGTTCTGCCATTGAACTACACCCGCATGATCTGCGTAGGGCGTACTGATGCAATCAGCCTTAAAATAATATCACACGTTCCCCGGCCTGTCAAGGGTAAAGCCGGGCTTTTTTGTTTTTTCCGTCCCATTTCCGCACCTGCAGCGCCCTTGCGGCTGTTTGCGCGGCGCAGTCGTATGGCTCCCCTATTATTTTGGTGCGCGGCAGTTTCGGGTTTCCGGTTCGGCAGGGACTTCACAAACGGATGCGGGTGGTATATGATAAATGAAACAGGAAAGGAGACGGCCATGGAAGTCACGCTGATGGAACTACTGGACGCCCGGGAACGGCGGGCGGCGCGCCAGCAGGCGCTGCTGCGGCGCTATGGCGCTGCCCTGATCTGCTTCACCATGAATATCCCGGGGCCGGAGAAGGACAGTCCGCTGATCCGCCGGGGCTTCCGGCTGGGCGTCTCCCTGCTGGAGGGACAGCTGGCGGCGGCGGGGCTGACGCCGCTTTATCGGGAGCAGACCTGCGAAAACACCGGCTGCGAGGCCCTGTATGTGCTGAATTGCAGCCCCCTGGCCATCAAGGCCATGACCGTGGAGCTGGAGGACGCCGCGCCCATGGGGCGGCTGTTTGACATGGATGTGATCCGGCCCGATGGGCGGAAGGTGGACCGGCAGGCGCTGGGGCTGGAGGGGCGGACCTGTCTGATCTGCGGCGGCCCCGCCCAGGTGTGCGCCCGCAGCCGGGCCCATCCGGTGGAGCAGCTGTGGGAGAAAACCTGGGCCACTCTCACCGAAGCCATCCGGGAGGCCGACGAAACCACCGCCGCCCGTCTGGCCTGTCAGGCCCTTCTGTACGAGGTGGCCGTCACGCCAAAACCAGGCCTTGTGGACCGGGCCAACAACGGCAGCCACAGTGATATGGATTTTTTCACCTTCCAGGCCAGCGCCGCGGCCCTGTGGCCCTATTTCGCCCGGTGCGTCCGCATTGGCGCCGACACCCGGGCTTTGCCGCCGGAGGAGACCTTTGCACGGCTCCGGACGGCGGGAAAGCTGGCGGAAGTTGAGATGCTGCGGGCCACCGGCGGCATCAATACTCACAAGGGCGCGATTTTCTCCATGGGACTGGTCTGCGGCGCTCTGGGACGGCTGGAGCGGCCTCTGTGGAGCCGGCCGGAGCTGGTACTGGAGGCGTGCGCGGCCATGACCCGGGGCCTGATTGCCCGGGATTTCTCCGGTCTGACGCCGGAGACGGCTATGACCGCCGGCCAGCGGCAGTATCTGCAATATGGCGTCACCGGCGTCCGGGGCCAGGCGGAGGCGGGCTTCCCGGCCGTCCTCACGGCGGGACTGCCCCGGCTGGAGGAGGCTCTGGCCCGGGGAAGCTCCCTCAATGACGCGGGCTGCGCCGCGCTGCTGGCCCTGATGGCGGCGGCAGAGGACACCAATCTGATCCGCCGGGGCGGCCGTGCCCTGCAGCGCCGCATTGCGGACACCCTGACGGACCGGCTGCGCGAAGCCCCCTTCCCGGAGGCGGCGCTGCTTCGGGAGATGGATGCGGCATTCATCCGGCGGAACCTGTCCCCCGGCGGGACGGCGGATCTGCTGGCTCTGACTTATCTGCTGTATTTTCTGAAAACGGAACCGGAGCCGTGAGCTTCGGTGGAAAGGAGCGGCATTATGGGACGTATTCTGGTTTCCGGCCTGGTGAACATCGAGACAACGGCGCCAGTTCGGCAGTTTCCCATTCCCTATTATCCCATTGACTATCCCTTTTTCGGCGTAAACACCGCAGCCTCCGGCGTGGGGCTCAATCTGGCCCTGGCCCTGCGCACCCTGGGAGACGAAGTGACGCTGTGCTCCCTGGCGGGCAGCGATTTTCCGGCGGAGTATCTGCGGCGGGAGCTGCAGACCGCCGGAATCGGCACAGACGGCCTGCTGTCCTGCCTGCGGCAGACGCCGAATTCCGTGGTTTTGTACGACGCAGAGGGAAAACGGCAGATCTACTGCGACCTGAAGGACATCCAGGAGGCGTCCTATCCCTTTTCCGAGGCCCTGGTGGCGGATGTGGATCTTGTGGCGGCCTGCAACATCAACTTCAACCGTCCCCTGCTGCATCTGGCCAAGGCGGCCGGGAAGCCCATCGCCACGGATGTCCATGTGCTGTCCGATCTCCACGATGGGTACAACCGGGAATTTATGGCGTGCGCCGACCTGCTGTTTCTCAGCGATAAGGCCATCGGCGGGGAGTA
This sequence comes from Oscillospiraceae bacterium, assembly GCA_016296235.1. GTDB lineage: Bacteria > Bacillota > Clostridia > Oscillospirales > Oscillospiraceae > Avoscillospira. Next base: position 362 of record JAEDJR010000193.1, on the reverse strand, counting down.
CGAATCCTTCCTGACGGCGCTGGGGCAGCTCTATGGCAATGAGATCATCGTGCTGGGACGCGGGAGCCGGGGCGCTGCCCTGTATCTGCGGCAGACCGGACAGGTCTATTCGCTGCCCGCCGTACAGGTTGGCCCGGTGGTCAACACGGCAGGCGCCGGCGACGCTCTGTTCAGCGGGTTTCTCCACTACTATGCAAAAGGAATGCCGCCCCTGGAGGCGCTGGCCCTGGCGCAGCTGTTTGCTGCGGCCAAGATCCGCGTCAGCGGTGCGGCAAAGGGATTTGTGACGGAGGAAGCTCTGGAAGCCCTGCGGCGGTGACGTTACGGCTGCAGGGCCGCATAGACGGCTTCCACGGCCGGGC
>JAEDJR010000192.1 GCA_016296235.1 Oscillospiraceae bacterium | reverse complement strand
AAGGAGGAAAAACCATGGGAAAAGACGTTATCATCGCCTGTGATTTTGCGAGCCGGGAGGCAACCCTGAGCTTCCTGGATCAGTTCACCGGCCGCAAGCCCTTTATCAAAATCGGCATGGAGCTGTACTACGCCGAAGGCCCCCAGATCGTCCGGGAGCTGAAGGCCCGGGGCCACAAGATTTTCCTGGATCTCAAGCTCCACGACATCCCCAACACCGTCAAGAAATCCATGGCCGTGCTGTCCCGGCTGGACGTGGACATGACCAATCTCCACGCCGGCGGCACCAAGGCCATGATGGAGGCCGCCCTGGAGGGTCTGACCCGGCCCGACGGCACCCGGCCCATTCTGATTGCCGTGACCCAGCTGACCTCCACCAGCCCGGAGGCCCTGAAGCGGGATCTGCTCATTGACGCCCCCATGGAAGAGGTCGTCATGCACTATGCCCAGAACGCCAAAGAGGCCGGTCTGGACGGCGTGGTCTGCTCCCCCCTGGAGGCCGAGGCCGTTCACACCCGCTGCGGCCGGGATTTCGTCACCGTAACCCCCGGCGTCCGCTTTGCCGACGGCGACAAGGGCGATCAGGTCCGGGTCATGACCCCGGCCCAGGCCAAAACCATCGGCTCGGATTACATCGTGGTGGGCCGCCCCATCACCGCCGCCGCCGACCCCGTGGCCGCCTACGAGCGGTGCATCGCAGAGTTTGTAGACTAAGCAGCACCGGGCGGCCACGCCGGGCCGCCCCTACGGCGCTGTCTGTTGACGCCGTCAACATTCCAATCATTTTCCAAAGGAAAATACATTCATTGTCAATTGTACATTGTCAATTGTCAATTGCAGAAGGAGGCTATTATGGAAAACATCCAAACCGTCATCGCCAAGGATTTGCTGAAAATCAAGGCCGTATTTTTCCGCCCCTGGGAGCCTTTCACCTGGGCCAGCGGCATCAAAAGCCCGGTCTACTGTGACAACCGGCTGACCCTCACCGCGCCGGAGGTCCGCAACGACGTGGAAAACGCCCTGGCCGCCGTCATCCGGGAGAAATACCCCGATGTGGACGTCCTTATGGGCACCTCCACCGCCGGCATCGCCCATGCCGCCATCGTGGGTCACATTCTGGGCCTGCCCATGGGCTACGTCCGCTCCGGCAGCAAGGATCACGGCCGCCAGAACCAGATTGAGGGCAGGCTGGAGCCGGGCCAGAAGGTCGTGGTTGTGGAGGATCTGATCTCCACCGGCGGCAGCTGCATTGAAGTGGTCAACGTGCTGCGGGAGGCCGGCGCCCAGGTGCTGGGCATCGTGTCCATCTTCACCTACGGCATGCAGAAGGGCCTGGACCGTCTGGCCGCCGCCCAGGTGGAGAACACCAGCCTGACCAACTTTGACGTCATCGCCCAGGTGGCCGCAGACGAGGGCTACATCCAGCCCGCAGATATTGAAAAGCTCATCAAGTTCCGCAACAACCCCTCGGACGAGAGCTGGATTGGAGGCAAACAATGAAAAGAAGTCTGATCGACATCCTGGACCTGAGCGTGGAGGAGCTGGACGAGCTGGTTGCCAAAGCCCAGGATATCATGGCCAATCCGGCCAAATACGCCCACAAGTGCGACGGCAAGAAGCTGGCCACCATGTTCTATGAGCCGTCCACCCGCACCCGTCTGAGCTTTGAGGCCGCCATGTACGAGCTGGGCGGCAACGTCCTCAGCGTGGCTTCCGCCGCATCCTCCTCCGCCGCCAAGGGCGAGAGCGTGGCCGATACCGCCAAGATGATCAGCTGCTACGCCGACATTCTGGCCATGCGCCACCCCAAGGAGGGCGCGCCCCTGGTGGCCGCCATGAACGCCACCATTCCCGTGGTCAACGCCGGCGACGGCGGCCACAACCACCCCACCCAGACCCTGGCCGACCTGCTGACCATCCACTGCGAGAAGGGCCGGTTCGACCATCTGACCATCGGCCTGTGCGGCGACCTGAAATTCGGCCGCACGGTGCACTCCCTCATCGCCGCCATGTGCCGGTACCCGGGCGTGAAGTTTGTCCTGATCTCCCCCACGGAGCTGAAGCTGCCCAGCTATGTCAAGACCGAGCACATCAAGCCCAGCGGCCACACCTATGAGCAGACCACCGACCTGGAATCCGTCATGCCCGAGCTGGACGTGCTCTATATGACCCGGGTGCAGAAGGAGCGGTTCTTCAACGAAGAGGACTACCTGCGTCTGAAGGACAGCTACATTCTGACCCCGGACAAGCTGAAAAACGCAAAAAAAGACCTGATTATTATGCATCCCCTGCCCCGTGTCAACGAAATCAGCGTGGCTGTGGACAACGATCCCAGAGCCTGCTACTTCAAGCAGGCCCTCTATGGCAAATTCATGCGGGAAGCCCTGATTCTCAAGTTGCTGGAGGTAGAATAAATGAATATTGATTCGATTCAGAACGGCATCGTCATCGACCATATCGCCGCCGGCCGCGGGATGCAGCTGTATCATCTGCTGCACCTGGATCAGCTGGACTGCTCCGTGGCCATCATCAAGAATGTCCACTCCAAAAAGATGGGCCGCAAGGACATCATCAAGGTGGACGCCGCCATCGACGTGGATATCGACGCCATCGGCTATGTGGATCCCAACGCCACGGTCAACATCATCCGCGACGGCAAGCTGGCGGAAAAGCGGGACATCTGCCTGCCCGAGCAGCTGGTCAACGTCATCCGCTGCAAGAACCCCCGCTGCATCTCCACCACCGAGCAGGAGCTGCCCCAGGTGTTCATGCTGACCGACCGGAAAAAGGGCGTCTACCGCTGCCGCTACTGCGAAACCAAGGCGGAACGATAAAATACGGAGGTGCTGTCCGGACAGCACCTCCGTTTGTTTTTCAAAAAAACTGACCGGCGTCTCTCGGCAATCTGTTAATTGGAATTCGCTCCTTGTGCCCCCTCTACAGGGGGCTGCCGGAGCGCAGCGGAGGCTGGGGGTTGTTGCAGATTTGCAATTGTATCGTTTTTCGAAAAAATTGCTTGTCGGTACAACCCCCAGTCAGCTTCGCTGACAGCCCCCTGTAGAGGGGGCACGAGGGGGGCTTTGCAAGATTGGAAAAAATGAGAAAACGCTTTCAGATACAAAACGGAACGCCCGGATGTCAAATCCTTCGGGCG
>JAEDJR010000191.1 GCA_016296235.1 Oscillospiraceae bacterium | reverse complement strand
CGTAATACTGCTGCAGCAGCAGGAAGTGACCGCCGCTGGTGAAGTGGCCCTTATGCTGGAGGCTGATAACGCGCTGACCGTTTTCCAGAGCAGCAATCACCTCGTCAATCTGAGAGGAGGTTTTTTCCAGGAAAAAGCCCAGTTCGGCAGGGACGTAGATGAACATCTCTCCCCGGGTGCCGCTGGCATCGTGATAATTGGGGTACCTGGTTGCCAGCATGTCGGGAGAGAGGATGGTATCGGTCATGTAGGTGGCCAGCATGGCCATGGTGGTGATGCCGCAGCCGCCCCGCCCCACATAAGAGCCGCCATAGCGGGAGTACATGTAGTCCTGCTGGAAATAGACCATGACCTCCGGAAAACGCTCATGGGCCACATCCGGGTAGAGCACATCCACCGGGGATACGGTTTCCTGTGTGCAGTCCGCCCACAGCTGTACGGCGGTGAAATTGACGTTCACAGGGTTTTCTTCCCGGGCGGTCTGCCAGCGCTGCAGCTGCTTGTTTGTTTCCAGAATTTCCCGGGCGGCGGCGCGGCTGGCGTCGTTCCGGCTGCAGAAGAACACCACGTGATACCCCAGCTTGGAACGGATGATGGCGGTATCCTCCGGCTGGCGGTCTTCGTCGAAGCACCATTCATCCAGGGGCTGGGTCAGCTGACCGGGCCGGATGTTCCGGTACAGTCCGCCGCTAAGCCGGGAGCCGGCATCCTGGGACTGCTGGTTTGCCAGACGGGTAAAGCTGCTGCGCTTGCCCATAATGTTGGTAATGTAATCCTGCTCCCAGCTCAGAAGCAGATTCTCAGCCTGTTTTTCACATTTTTCCCACTGCCGCTTGGCGGCTTTCACGGTGCCGTCGGCGGATATCTTGGCTCCTTCGGGGATCAGCAGAATATGGCACACATCCACGGTGTCCTCCCCGGCATCTGTCAATGTCTTGCCGTGCTCGTCGAGATACTGGTCGATCTCCTCTTCGGTGACGGAAGTTTCATAGCTTTCCTCGGTGAAGAACATGTAGGCGGTGTTGTAGCGGACCGCGGCGTCAACCAGCTCCTGGGCGCTGACCGGGGAGCCGAAAACCGTTTCGGCATAGTCGGCCAGGTCCTGGTAGCCCTGTTCCCGGGCCAGCTGCTCCAGCTGCTCCTCCAGACCGTCCAGGTATGCCTGGTGCATGGAGTTGGGCTTGTAGCAGGGCTGGTTCTGGTAGAGAAAGCCGTTCACCGGCAGGTCGGCTGCCACGTATTTGCCGTGAAGGTCGTCGGTTTCGTTGGGCTTATAGGCTTCCTCCTGAATGGGCCGGGGCTTTTCGGCGGCCTGAAGCAGCAATGTTTCCATCTGCCAGGCATCGATTGCATGCTGCAGGAAGTAGTGCTGCCAGGTCAGATTCCCATCACCCAAAGGGAACAGCTGCCGGTCCAGAGGCTGGGAGAAGTCCGGCGCCGGCGTGCTGCCCGCCAGCCGGTAAGTACTGATGGCGTTCACATAGTAAATCTGCAGTGCGTCGTTGGTCAGCCTTTCCCCGCCGCAGGTGGCCACCGTCTGGGAGGTCACCGTCCCGGCGGCACTGAGGGGGATGGAGTAGCTGTCCAGGCAAAGCAGACTGGAGGGGCGGCCATCGGCGGTGACGATGGGCTCCGGCCAGGTGGTGACGGGCACGGTGGACAGAGGGACGTCGATCTCTTCTGTGACCGGGGGCGTGTTGGCCCGGCGGACGGCCAGCGCAGCCAGAACCGCCGCCAGGACAAGGACGGCCAGGCAAAGAACGGCGGTGATCGCCACAGTGGATTTGACCTTCTGATTGTTGTTCTCGGGATGATTTGCCATATATGTAGATAACCTCGTCGTTTAATGGGATAGCTCTTCCAGCAGGGAAAGGAAGCTGTTTCTGCGTGCCAGAGCGGCGACACATTTTTCGCAGGTGTAATCCTGGGTCAGCAGAGCGGAGGATTCTGCATCACTGCTGCCGCAGCGGCAGCAGGCGGGGATGGAGGTGACTTTCTTGTGCATGATGTAATACTGGATTCCGTTTTTGGCCACGATCTCCCGGGAGAATCGGTCCACCTGATGTCCTCTCAGATGGTTGTAGTTATAGATGTTGGAGTCCCGGACCTGAATGGAATCGTCCTCGGGATAGTATTCCATCAGCAGCAGATAGTGCCCTCGGGAGGTGAAGTGCCCCGGCTCCTGCAGACAGATGACGACCTGCCCGTTTTCCAAAGCGGGAACGACATCGTTGATGTTGAAGGAAACCTTGTCCAGATAGAAGCCCATCTGGGAGGGAGCATAGCGGAAAATGATGCCGTCCACACTCTTGCCAATGTAGTCAAAAAAATCCTGGGAAAACCGATCCGCCATCATGGCGGGCGTTTGCAGAGAATCGGTCATATAGGTGGCCAGCATGGCGTAGGCGGTGATGCCGCAGCCGTTGGAGCCGATGTATCCGTTGCCGAAGGGATAGTAATTGTAGTCCTGCTGGAGATAGGTGATGGCTTCCGGGAAGCGCTCATGAGCGATGTCCGGGTACAAGGAATCCTCCAGAGTGACCGCGGCGGTGGTGGTGTCCGCCCAAAGCGCGACGGCGCTGTAATCCGGGGTCAGCGGCACTTCCTCCAGCCACTGGCACCACAGCTCCCGTTCCCCTTGGGTGACAAGGGCGTTTTTGGCGGCCACGGAACCGGTTTCCCCCCGGGCGGAGAAATAAAGGATGTGCACACCGTAATCACTGCGCAGGACAACATAATCGCCGGCCTCTCGCTGGTCGGAAAAGCACCATTCGTTCAGGGGCTCCGCCAGCATACCGGGCAGAAGCCCGTAGTAGCAGCCGCCGTTGTCCCGGGAGGCGTTGTCCTGGGACCAGGTGACGGCAAGCTGGGAAAATGCGGCGTCCTTCTTCTGCCGCTGGGGAGTCGCGTTCCACTCGGTGAGAATATCCGCTGCCTTCTGCTGGGTCTGGTTCCACTGGCCGTCCGTGGCGGTGACGGTTCCGTCCGCTGCCACTGCGGCGCCCTCAGGAATCAGCAGAATGTGGCGGATGTCCACGGTTTCCACGCTGCCGGACAGTTCGGCCCCATGCTGGGTCAGATAGCTGCTGATTTCCTCGTCGGTGGGAGAAAAATCGTAGCTTTTCTCGGTGAAGTACATGTAGGCGGTGTTGTAGTCCAGAGCGGCCTG
>JAEDJR010000190.1 GCA_016296235.1 Oscillospiraceae bacterium | reverse complement strand
ATCGCCATGCGGGATCTGGAAATCCGGGGCGCCGGCGATCTGCTGGGGGCCGAGCAGTCGGGCCACATGCTGTCCGTGGGCTATGACATGTATCTCAAGCTCCTGGAGGACGCGGTGCTGGAGGAAAAGGGCGAGGAGCGGGCCAAAGAGCCGGAGTGCACCGCCGACCTGTCCGTCACGGCCAACATCGACAAGACCTATGTGGCCTCCGGCGAGCAGCGCATGGATCTGTACCGACGCATGGCGGCCATCCGGTCGGAGTCCGACGCCGAGGAGCTGCTGGACGAGATCGTGGACCGCTACGGCGACCCGCCCAGGGGCGTTCTGAACCTGGTGGACATCGCCCTGCTGCGGGCCAGAGCCGCCGCCTGCGGCGTCAGCAAGCTGGAGCAGAAGGGCGACACGGTCAGCGTGACCCTGGAGGTGTTCAACTTCCCCGCCGTCTCGGCAATCTGCGCCGAGGCCGCGTTCAAGGGCCGGATTTTCTTCGCCGCCGGTGAGAAACCCGTGGTGAATCTGAAGCTGAAAAAAGGCGAGGATCCCCTGAAGCTGACCCAGGAGCTCATCAAACGCTACCAGGCGGTGACGGCAGGGGCAAGCCCCGCCGAATGAAAAATGCAAAATGAAACTATCGCACTTGGCTTGACAACTTGCCCCTTCGGCAAACCGCAACCCCCAATTCTCTGCGGGGCTCGCGATGACAGGGGAAAGCGGGAAGCCGGTTGTGTATCGTGGCATTTTGTGGTATAATCCATACCAGAATACACGAAAAACAACAAGATGGAGGAACCGAACCATGGATCAACCCATTCCTGTGAGAAGCCAGCTGAATCCCGGCGACTGCTGGGCGGTGGAGGATATTTTCCCCACGGAAGAAGCCTGGGCCCAGGCCTTGGAGGCCTGCAAGGATCTGCCCCAAGAGATTGCCGCCTACAAGGGCCGTCTGGGGGAGAGCGCTCAAACTCTGCTGGACTATCTCAGCCGCATGGAAACCGTCAACCGCCGGGTGGAGAAAATTTTTGTCTACGCTTTCCTGCGTCTGGACGAGGACACCGCCCACAGCGCCCACCGCGCCATGAAGGGCCGCTGCTTCAGCTTCGTGGTACAGCTGCAGAGCGCCGCTTCCTTTGAAGGCCCGGAGCTGGTGGCCATTCCCGACGAAACCCTGGAGGCCTGGTACGTCCAGGAGCCGGGTCTGGAGAAATTCCGCCGCTACCTGACCAAGGCCCGTCTGGGCAAGGAGCACATCCTCTCCCCGGCCGAGGAGGCCCTGCTGGCCGGCGCCGCCGAGGTTGGCAATGCGCCCAGCGACGTGTTCAACACCTTCTCCGACGCCGACCTGACCTTCCCCGACGCCGCCGACAGCCAGGGCGCGGCCCATGCCGTCACCAGCGGTACCTATCTGGCCCTCATGTCCAACGCCGACCGGACCCTGCGGGAGAACACCTTCCGGGGCTTCTACGACACCTACAAGCACTATGAAAACACCCTGGCCGCCGCCTACAACGCGGAGGTCAAGAAGAACATCTTCTTCGCCCGTGCACGGAAGTACCCCAGCGCCCTGGCGGCCGCCCTGGCTCCCAACGAGGTGCCCGAGGCCGTCTACCACAACCTGATCGCCTCCGTCCGGGGCAATCTGGACAAGATGCACCGCTATATGGCCCTGCGGAAGAAGATCATGGGCGTGGACGAGCTGCATATGTACGATCTCTACGCCAACATGCTGCCCGAGGCCGGCCAGGTGATCCCCTTCTCCCAGGCCCGGGACGAAGTTCTGGAAGCCACCAGGGTTCTGGGCGAGGAATACCACGCCGTGCTCCGGAGCAGCTTCGACCACCGCTGGATGGACGTCTATGAAAACAAGGGCAAGCGCTCCGGCGCCTATTCCTGCGGCTGCCCCGACGTGCATCCCTTCGTTCTGCTGAACCACAAGGACACCCTGAAGAGCGAGTTCACCCTGGCCCACGAGATGGGCCACGCCATGCACTCCTACCTCAGCGACAAGAACCAGCCCTCCATCTACTCCGACTATGTGCTCTTTGTGGCGGAGGTGGCCTCCACCTGCAACGAGGCCCTGCTGATGCAGTATCTGCTGGGCCGGACCACGGACAAGGCCAAGCGGGCCGTGCTCATCAACCACTTCCTGGAGCAGTTCCGCACCACCCTCTACCGCCAGACCATGTTCGCCGAGTTCGAGCTGAAGGCCCACCAGCTGGCCGAGTCCGGCGAGACCCTCACGGCCCAGAACCTGAACGAGCTGTATTACGGGCTGAACAAGGATTACTACGGCGAGGAAACCGTGGTGGATCAGAGAATCGAGATCGAGTGGGCCAGAATTCCCCACTTCTACCGCCGGTTCTATGTCTACCAGTACGCCACGGGCTTCTCCGCCGCCATGGCCCTGTCCAGCCGCATCCTCAAGGAGGGCGAGCCGGCGGTCCGGGATTACCTGAAGTTCCTGTCCGGCGGCTGCTCCACGGATCCCGTGAGCCTGCTGAAGATCGCCGGCGTAGACATGAGCACCCCCGAGCCGGTCAACGCCGCCCTGGAGCTCTTCGGCCAGCTGATCGGCGAGCTGGAAGAGCTGGCGGAGGGCTGAGCCTATGGTGACCCTTGCACAACGGCTGGAGGCCCTCCGGACGGAGAAGGGCCTGACGAGGCCGGCCCTGTCCCTGGCTCTGGGGCTGCCGAAAAATGCCGTGGAAAAGTTTGAAACCGGCCGTCAGACGCCCACCAGGGAGCAGCAGACCAAGCTGGCCGGTTATTTCGGCGTGTCCCTGGCCTATCTCCAGGGCACCAGCGACGATCCCACCCGGCAGGACAGCTGGATGACCGCCGCGTTGTCCGGTGCGGAACCGGAGCCGGAGACGCCGGTCCGCCGGCCGGCCCCCAAGCCCAAGGCCCCGGCCGCCGACGGCGGTCAGGGCGGAATCCTGGCGGCGCTGCTGAGCAACAAGGCCTTCCATGACACCCTGAAGGCCGAGATTCTGGAGGTACTCCGCACCCGGGAGGGCCAGGAGCTCCTGTCCCAGATTGTGAAAAAGGAACTGGACCGCCAGAAATAATGAGATGGGCCTGTCGCAAAATTCGCAACATGCACAAAAGATAACCGCACCAAGGCTCCCCTGCGTAAGGGGAGCTGTCAGCCGTAAGGCTGACTGAGGGGTCGTTGCAGGCATCGGCTGCCTGCACACAACCCCTCCGG
>JAEDJR010000189.1 GCA_016296235.1 Oscillospiraceae bacterium | reverse complement strand
TTTCGGCGTCGGACTTGCCTCTGGGGTCGAAGTCGGAGCCGCCCTTGCCGCCGCCAATGGGCAGACCGGTCAGGGAGTTCTTGAACACCTGCTCGAAGCCCAGGAACTTGATGATGCCGGAATAGACGGAGGGATGGAACCGCAGACCGCCCTTGTAGGGGCCCAGGGCGCCATTGAACTGGTAGCGGTAGCCGGTATTGGTGTGGTAGTTGCCATTGTCGTCCATCCAGGTCACGCGGAAGGTGAACTGGCGCTCCGGCTCCACCATGCGGCCCAGCAGGTCCACTTTTTCATACTCGGGGTGCGCGTTGATGACGGGCTCCACGGAAGTCAGAACTTCCTCCACCGTCTGGACAAACTCGGGCTCGTTGGCGTGCTTTTTCTTGACGTTCTCAATGACACTGGCCAGATATGCATTCATAACAGGTTGACCTCCTAAACTCATTCAGGGCTGTTATTTCCATTGGACGGCAGGATGCGCCGTCCCTGTTTTCACTATAAATCAAAGTGAAACGAAATACAATAGCTCTTTTAATGATTCTGGTAAAACAGTTTAGATTTGTCGTTTTTGCATATTTTTAGTTTTGAAAAATTGTGCAGCAATCAGGCGTTGAACCCGCGCACAAGATCCACGATTTCCATGCCGATACGCTTCTGGGCCTCCACCGTGGCAGCGCCGATATGGGGCGTGCAGGACACGTTGGGATGGCTGTAAAGGGCAGGATTGGCGGAAGGCTCCTCCGCATAGACGTCCAGACCGGCGGCCCGGACCTTGCCGGAATTCAGGGCTTCCAGCAGCGCGGCCTCGTCCACGTTGTTGCCGCGGGAGGTGTTGACAAAGATCACGCCGTCCTTCATTTTGGCAATGTTCTCCGCGCAGATCAGGGGCTTGCCGTCGATGGCGGGGGTATGGAGGCTGATGAAATCGGCCTGGGCGAACAGCTCGTCCATCTCCACGTATTTCATGCCCAGCTGCTCCTCGATGCCCGGCACATGGTAGATATCAAAGGCGATGACGGTCATGCCCATGGCCTTGGCCATGGCGCCCAGCTTCTGGCCGATGCGGCCGAAGCCGATGATGCCCAGGGTCTTGCCGGAGAGCTCCACGCCCTTGCCGTAGGCCTTCTTCTCCCACTTGCCTTCCCGCATGGAGTGGCCGGCGATGGAGATATACCGGGAGCAGGAGAACATATGGGCCATGGCCAGCTCGGCCACGGATTCGGAGGAGGCTCTGGGGGTGTTCTTCACGGTGATGCCGGCTTCCTCGGCATACTTGACGTCGATGTTGTCCACGCCCACGCCGCCGCGGATGATGAGCTTCAGCTTGCCGCCCTTGGCCTCGTCGATGTGCTTGGCGCGAACCTTGGTCTTGGAGCGGACCACCACCGCGTCAAACTCCCGCAGGGCAGCGCCCAGCTCATCGGGCTCGTAAAACTGTTCCACTACCTCATGGCCGTCAGCCCGCAGGGCCGCCATGGCGGTTTTATCCATGCCGTCGGTAACAAGAATTCTCATAGGAAATCTCTCCTTCATCTTATATTCATTCAGATGCTCCACGAAGTCTTCCCCGCAAGGGGAAGCCATGGTTTCGTATGTGCTTACTTGTGCTCGGCCTCGAACTTTTTCAGGCACTCGACCAGGGCTTCCACACCTTCCTTGGGCATGGCGTTGTAGATGGAGGCACGCAGGCCGCCCACGGACTTGTGGCCCTTCAGATTCTCAAAGCCGGCAGCCTTGGTATAGGCCACCACCTCGGCGTCCAGATCCTTATCGCCGGTGACAAAAGGCACGTTCATCAGGCTACGGTCCTGGGGAACCACGGTGCCCTGGAACAACTTGGAGCCGTCCAGGAAGTCATACATGACCTTGGCCTTTTCCTGGTTGAGCTTGTCCATGGCTTCCAGTCCGCCGATGGACTTGAGGTACTTGAACACCTTGCCGCAGCAGTAGATGGCCCAGCAGTTGGGGGTGTTGTACATGGAGCCGGCGTCGGCATGGGTCTTGAACTGCAGATAGACAGGCAGCTGCGTCAGGTCGTCCCGGATCAGATCCTTCCGGATGATGACCACCACCATGCCGGCGGGGCCGACGTTCTTCTGGACGCCGGCGTAGATCAGGCCGTAATCCGACACGTTGCAGGGCCGGGACAGGAACATGGAGCTCTGGTCGGACACCAGCACATGGCCCTTGGTGTTGGGCAGCTTGTTCCAGGTGACGCCGTGGATGGTCTCGTTCTCGCAGATGTAGACGTAGTCGGCATCCTCGGGGATATCCAGATCGGAGCAGTCAGGCACATAGGTATAGTTCTTGTCCTTGGAAGAGGCGGCGACCACAACCTCGCCGACCTTTTTCGCCTCGGCGATGGCCTTCTTGGACCAGGCGCCGGTTTCGATGTAGACGGCCTTGCCGTTCTTCATCAGATTCATGGGAATCATGGAGAACTGCAGCGTTGCGCCGCCCTGGATGAACAGCACCTTATAGTTATCGGGAATGCCCATGAGATCCCGCAGATCCTGCTCTGCTTCGTCCACGATCTGCTGGAAAACCTTGGACCGGTGGGACATCTCCATGACGCACATACCGGAGCCGCGGTAGTTCATCATCTCGTCCCGGATTTCCTCCAGCACAGGCTCCGGCATCGTGGCGGGACCGGCGGAGAAGTTGTAAGTACGGCCGTATTTCATAATGAATCGTTCCTCCTGTCTGCTATGAAGCTAGGGTGCTTTGCGCTTTCAGTATAAGGCAGACTGACAAAAATATCAACCTTTTTCTGAAAAAAATTTTGCACTTCTAATAATTTTTCAGGTATTTAACGTAGAAAAGGCAATCCGGGACAGCGTATGGCGTCGTCTGCCGCCCTGCGGTCCCGGATCTGCTTCTCTCTGCGCGCCGCACACGGGTGCGGAATTGGTTTATGATTACGGATCAACCGGACAACCGGCGCCTTTATACTTCATCCGTGTGGCAATTCCGCCGCGGATATGCCGTTCCGCCTTGTTGACCTCCAGAATCTGCCGGACCTGCAGGTAGAGCCCATGATTGCACTGCTCCAGCCGCTCCGTCAGATCCTTATGCACCGTCGATTTGGACACGCCGAAATATCTGGCCGCAGCACGAATGGTGGTGCGGTTTTCAATGATGTACATGGCCAGCTCACAGGCCCGTTTTTCCATGTTGTCTCTCAAAGCCAACACTCCCTGCACACCGTTCT
>JAEDJR010000023.1 GCA_016296235.1 Oscillospiraceae bacterium | reverse complement strand
GGATTTCTCCGCCTTTGTCTTCAAGATTCAGGCCAACATGAACAAGGCCCACCGGGATCGCCTGGCCTTCATGCGCATCTGCTCCGGCAAGTATGAGCGGGATTCGGAAGTCTACCACGTCCAGGGCAACAAGAAAATGCGCCTGTCCCAGCCTCAGCAGCTCATGGCCTCCGAGCGGGAGATCATCGACGAGGCCTACGCCGGCGATATCATCGGCGTGTTTGATCCCGGCATCTTCTCCATCGGCGATACCATCTGCATGCCCGGCAAGAAGTTCCGTTTCGCCGGAATCCCCACCTTTGCCCCGGAGCACTTCTCCCGCGTCAGCCCCAGGGATACCATGAAGCGCAAGCAGTTCATCAAGGGCACGGAGCAGATTGCCCAGGAGGGCGCCATCCAGATCTTCAAGGTGCCCAACACCGGTATGGAAGAGGTCATCGTGGGCGTCGTGGGCACTCTGCAGTTCGACGTGTTCCAGTACCGCATGAAATCCGAGTACGGCGTGGAGCTACGCATGGAGGGCCTGCCCTACGAGCAGCTGCGGTTCATCGTGGAAAGCCCCGTGGCGGATCTGAAGGATCTGAGCCTGTCCTCCGATGCCGAGCTTCTGGAGGACTACCGCGGCCACAGCCTGCTGGTCTTCTCCAGCCTCTGGTCCATCGACTATACGATTAAAAAGAATCCCGGCCTGGTTCTGTCTGAGACGCTGCAGCGATAACAGCAGAACATGCCGGAAAACCGGGATTTGCGCACGCCCCCTCGTGCCCCTTTATTTTGGTACGCAGCAGCTCATGGCTCCCCTACAATAGGGGAGCCATTGGTGGCCTTCCGTAAACCTTAATTACACTGCAATAAGGCTGTCTCACGCCGGTGAGACAGCCTTTTTGTGTTTGGATAAATCGGTCAATCAGCGGCTGCGTTCAATCAAAGAACTTATCATGGATGGCGCGCAGAGCTTTTTCGCTGTCGACCTTGTCAATCAGAACGGAGATCTTGATCTCGCTGGTGGAGATCATATGGATGTTGATGCGGCTCTGATAGAGGGCTTCAAACATGGAGGCCGCCACGCCGGCGTTGTTGACCATGCCGCTGCCCACAATGGAGATCTTCGCCACATCGTTGGCGGCGTACACCTCGTGGAACCGCAGGGTCTCCCGGTTCTCCTTCAGAATCTGCATGCACAGCTCCTCGTCCTTCTCGTTGACGGTGAAGGAGATATCCTTGGTGTCGCCGCGGCCGATGGACTGCAGAATGATGTCCACATTGATCTTGTTCTTTGCCAGCAGACTGAACAGCTTATAGGCTACGCCGGGGACGTTTTCCAGTCCCACCACGGCAATTCTTGCAATTTTCTTATCCTGCGCCACACCGCTGATATAGGTTTTTTCCATTTTTACGACCTCCTTGACAATGGTTCCGGGGTTGCCGGAGAAACTAGAGAGCACTTCCAGCTCCACGCCGTAGTGCTTGGCCAGCTCCACGGAACGGTTGTGGAGCACCTGGGCGCCCAGAGACGCCAGTTCCAGCATCTCGTCATAGGTGATTTCGTCCAGCTTGCGGGCGTTGGGGACAATTCTGGGATCCGACGTGTAGACGCCGTCCACATCGGTGTAGATCTGGCACAGGTCGGCCTTCAGGGCCACCGCCAGGGCCACCGCCGTGGTATCCGAGCCGCCGCGGCCCAGGGTGGTGATGTCGCCGTACCGGTTGATGCCCTGGAATCCGGCCACCAGCACAATCTGGCGCTTGTCCAGTTCCTTGCGGATGCGGCTTCCCTCCACCTTGCGGATGCGGGCAGCGGAATAATCGGAGCTGGTCTGAATGCCCACCTGCCAGCCGGTGAGGCTGACGGCCGGGTAGCCCATCTTTTCCAGGCACATGGCCGCCAGGGCGATGGAAATCTGCTCGCCGGTGGACAGCAGCACGTCCATCTCCCGCTTGGAAGCGGCGGGGTTGATCTCCTGGGCCTTCTCGATCAGGTCGTCGGTGGTGTCGCCCTGGGCGGACAGAACCACCACCACATCGTTGCCCGCGTCATAGGTCCGGGAGATGATGTTGCAGACATTCTGGATTTTTTCGGCGTTGGCCACGGAGCTGCCGCCGAATTTTTGTACGATCAATGCCATATGGGTTTCCTCCTTGGGAATATCACAAACGCTTCAAAAAGCGCTTTTTCAACGGAACACCGGCCACACGGCCAGCAGATTCAGGCCGGCCGCTTCAATGGCTCGCCGGGTATGGGCGCCTTCCAGCAGGTATCCGTCCTCCCCCAGGGGACGGGCTGCGCCCAGAGCGGCCTCCACCTGGGCCTGGGACGCGCCGGTGCGGATCACATAGGGAAGCGGCAGGTCGGCGGCGTCCAGCATACAGTCGCGCCGGGCGTCCTCCCAATTCATGGGGCGACGCTGCGTCAGATGCCAGGCGGCATCGGCCAGATCGCCCGCCACGGCGCTGGCCGTGGGCAGCTTTCCGGCGCCGGGGCCGTAGAACATGGCCTCGCCGATGGCGTTGCCGCGAACCAGCAGGGCGTTGAATACCCCGTCCGCATGGAACAGCTGGCAGCTTCCGGGAACAAAATGGGGCGATACAAAGGCGCAGACCCGGCCGTCCTCGGTCCGCAGGGTGCGGCCCAGGAGCTTCAGCTTCATATTTCCGGCTGCGGCCACAGCCACATCCGCCTCGGTGATCCGGGTGATACCCTCGGTGGAAACCATGTCGGGGTAGACGTGGAAGCCAAAGGACAGCGCCGACAGGATGCACACCTTGCGGCAGGCGTCCAGCCCTTCCACATCGGCGGCAGGATTGGCCTCGGCATAGCCCATGGCCTGGGCTTCCCGGAGCACATCGTCAAAGGCCGCGCCCTCGTCCAGCATTTTGGTCAGGATGTAGTTGGTGGTACCGTTGACAATGCCGGCCACCTGGCTGATCTCGTTGGCAGCCAGGTCGAAATACAGCGGTCTCAAAACCGGGATGCCGCCGCCCACGGAGGCCTCAAAGAAGAAATTCACGTTCTTCGCCTTGGCGATCTCCAGCAGTTCATGGCCCCTGGTGGCCACCAGTTCCTTGTTGGAGGTGGCCACATGCTTGCCCGCCTGCAGGCAGCGCTTGACAAACTCAAAGGCGATGGTCGCGCCGCCGATGCACTCCGCCACCAGCTGCACCTGGGGATCCTGTTCGATGATGGCGAAATCGTGGATAATCCGGTCCGCAAAGGGACTGTCGGGAAAATCACGGGTGTCCAGAATATACTTCAGTTCGATCGGCTGGCCGGCTTTCCCGGCCAGCTGCTTCTGATTCATGGTCAAAACTTCCGCAACGCCGCTGCCAACCGTACCGAAGCCGAGAATTGCTGCATATAACATCTTGTTTCCTCCTCAATGGTCTCCATTGGCTGCAGCATAAATTGCCCGCATGTCCGCCGCGGTCAGAACGCGGAAGCTGCCGATGGTTCTTGTATTTCCATAGCTGCACAAATCCGTCAGATGGTCCAGGGCCTCATCGTCCAGCTTGCCGAAGCCCAGCTCCGGCAGGCTGACCGGCACGCCCAGTTCCCGGAAGTACTGCACCTGCCGCGCAATGGCCGTCCGCGCCGCCGTCTCGTCGTCCGCCTCCCGGATGTCCCAGACATTCCGGCCAAACCGGGCAAATCTGGCATACCCATCGGCGCCGGCCACGGCGTCTGCCCAGGCCTCCCAGACGGCGGACAGGCTGGCCCCGTGGGCCACGTCATATTTGGCGCTGAGGGCATGGCCCAGCTGGTGGACGGCAAAATCCTTTTTCCCGCCCAGGCCCGTGAGGCCGTTGTGGGACAGGCTGCCGCACCACATGATCTCGCCCATGGCGTGGGTGTCGGACGGGTCGTCCACCACCCGTTTGCCGTTGGCCAGCACCACCCGCAGCAGGGCCTCCGCCATGGCGTCGGAGGTCTCGTTGTCCGGCACCGGGTTGAAATACCGGTCCAGGGTGTGCATGAGAATATCCGTCACGCCGCAGGCAGCCTGATAGGGCGGCAGGGTTGCCGCCAGGCAGGGATCCAGCACGGCGAAGGCCGGTCGGTTGAAATCCGTGGACAGGCCGCGCTTGCTCAGCAGCGCCTCGTTGGTCAGCACGGCGGAATCGCTGGTTTCGCTGCCCGCAGCCGGGATCGTCAGCACCACGCCCACCGGCAGGCTCCGCTCCAGCTCCCGTTCCCGGGTCCAGAAGGCCCACAGGGGCGTCTCCGGGTTGGCCTTGCCGTGGGCAATGGCCTTGGCCGTATCGATTACGCTGCCGCCGCCCACCGCCAGAATCAGGTCGGCATCCATGGCCAGGGCCTTCTGCACACCGGTTTCCGCGTGAGCAAGCCTGGGGTTGGGCTGCACGCCGCCGAAGGTCTCATAGGACAGGCCTTCCTCCTGCAGCTGCCGGCAGATCCGGTCCAGCAGACCGCTGCGGACACAGCTGCCGCCGCCGTAGACCACCAGGATCCGGGTGCCACCGTGTTTCCGCACCAGCTCTGCCGTTTTGGCCTCGCTGCCCGCTCCAAAGCAAATTTCTGTCTTCAACCAATATTGAAACGCCTGCAAGACGTATCACCTCTTCGTTTTTCGGATATAGTGTATCAGGATCATCCGGCGACCATTTCGGCCTTGACCACGCCGTCGGTCTCCTCAATCCGGCGCAGCAGCTCCTCCAGGGAGCACTGCAGCTCGCCGGTCTCGGCGGAAACCGTCACCATGGCCCGGCCGCCCGTAGGGATGGCCTGGTTGATGGTCAGGATATTGGCGCCGCTGGCCGCAAAAATCGACAAAAGCGCCGACAGTACGCCGGATTTGTTTTTCAGCATCAACTGAAAGGTTATAATCCGCCCTGCCATGAGGTTTTGGAAGGGCGCGATGGAATCCCGGTACTTATAAAAGGCGCTGCGGCTGATCCCCACAGCCTTGGTCGCCTCATTGACTTTGTCCGTCTCTCCGGTTTCCAGCATCCGCTTGGCCTCGGCCACTTTCAGGAAAATCTCCGGCAGAGCGGCGGATTCCACAATGAAAAATTTGGGTGTTTTCTCCAAAACAATCCCTCCAAAGCTTCTTATTGTCCATCACGGAAAATCATATGTTTTCGTACTGCGATATACTATACAATATTTCCCCCAGGAATGCAAGTCAAAGAACAAAAAAACATGGGGAGAAAGGAAAAACCATGCAAAAACACAAGCTATGGCAGACGGCGCTGCTCCTGGCCGGTGCCGGTTTGGGCGTCTGGCTCCTACTATGGCTGCTGGGGCCGGTGCTGCTCCCCTTTGTTCTGGGCTTTCTTGCGGCGCGGGCCGCCGACCCGGCCATCCGGGGTCTCCAGCGGCGGCTCGGACTGCCCCGGTGGGCGGCGGCAGGACTCTGCGTCTCCGCCATATACGCCGTGCTCGCTCTGGGGCTGTGGCTGCTGTGCCGGATTCTGTGCCGGGAGGCCAAGGGCTTTTTGCAGTCTCTGCCGGCTCTGGCCCAATCCCTCAGCGGGCCCGTCCAGCGGCTGGAAGCACGGCTGCTGGCCCTGGCGGACCGCTTCCCGGACGGGATCGGCAAAGCTTTGGAGGAGGGTGTGTCCGACTTTTTCCGCAGCGGCGCAGGCCTGGGCGGCAGGCTTTACAATTGGCTGTTCTCCTTCGCCTCCGCAGTCCTCATGAAACTGCCGGATATCGCCCTGTTTCTGCTGACCGTGGTGCTCTCCAGCTTTATGCTGGCCTCGGAGCTGCCCCGCCTGCAAACGCTGTGGCAGAAAAAAGCCCCGCCGGCCTGGCAGCGGCGGGTGTTGGCTGTGGTGCGGAAGCTGAAGGACACCCTTGGGTCCTGGCTCCAGGCTCAGCTGAAGCTCATGACCGTGACCTTTCTGCTGCTGACCGCAGGCCTGCTGATTCTCCAGGTGGACTATCCCCTGCTCTTCGGTCTGGCAATCGCCCTGATCGATGCCCTGCCGGTGCTTGGCTCCGGCACCATTCTCATCCCCTGGGGACTGATGCAGTTTCTGCGGGGTCAGACCTTCCTGGGGGTGGGGCTGCTGTGCCTCTATGGGGCCGCCGCGCTGACCCGCACCGCCCTGGAGCCGCGGATGTTGGGCAAGCAGATGGGGCTGGATCCCCTGCTGACCCTGCTGGCTCTCTACGCCGGGTATCACTTCCTGGGGGTTCTGGGGATGATCCTCTTCCCCGTCGGCGCCCTGCTGGCCAAGCAGTTCTGGGATCACATGGAGAAGAAACACGAAACATGAAATGAATGAAATATCAGGGCGGCCACATCGGGCCGCCCCTACTGGATATGGATGCCTGCAAGTGCCCCGGGAGAGCGGCCTGCACCATCGGCGACACCGTAGGGCGGGCTGACTCAGCCCGCCGAAGGGTACCGCCGGCTGGAAGATGGGTTTCAATCCATCGCAGTGCCTGCATGCGGCGGCCAGGGGTCTGGCCGCCCTACGGCACGACCTGGGAATATCACGCAGGCGGCCACACCGGGCCGCCCCTACGGGGTTTCGCCATGAAAAAACCGCCGTCCGGGCTTCCGGGCGGCGGTTGGGTTTTGGAATTACTGCACGATGAAGTTGACGGACTTGTCGCCCTGCTGGTCGGAGCCGAACTCATAGTCCTTGCCGGGCAGGATGGCGTTGAGCAGGATGCCCACGATGGCGCCCACGGCCAGACCGGAGAGCTTGATGGTCACGGAGCCGATGGGGAAGGTGATGGCGCCCAGGCTGGAGTAGCTGATGCCGATGGACAGAACCATGATGATGGCGGCAACAAGCACGTTGCGGCTCTTGGTGAAGTCCACCTTGTTCTCCACCACGTTGCGCACGCCCACGGCGGAGATCATGCCGTAGAGGATCATGCTGACGCCGCCGATGGTGGCAGCGGGCATGGCGGCCACCAGGGCCTCAAACTTGGGGCTGAAGGAGAACAGGATGGCCAGGACGGCGGCGATGCGGATGACCTTGGGGTCGTAGACCTTGCTCAGGGCCAGGACGCCGGTGTTTTCGCCGTAGGTGGTGTTGGCGGGAGCGCCGAACAGGGAGGCCAGGGTGGTGGCCAGGCCGTCGCCCAGGAGGGTGCGGTGCAGGCCGGGATCAGCCAGGTAGTTGCGGTCGCAGGTGGAGGAGATGGCGCACATGTCGCCGACGTGCTCCACCATGGTGGCCAGGGACAGGGGCATGATGGTGATGGCGGCGGTAATCAGCAGGGAGGTGTCCAGGTTGTCCCGGCCGAACAGGCCGAAGACCGTGTTGCTCCACCGGAAGGGCAGGCCCAACCAGGCGGCTTCCTTCACGGCGGTGAAGTCCACGTTGCCGGTGATGGCGGCGATGACGTAGGAGGCCACCACGCCCAGGAGGATGGGGATGATCTTAATCATGCCCTTGCCGAAGATGTTGGCGGCGACCACCACCAGGATGGCAACCAGGGCGATCCACCAGTTGGTCTGGCAGTTGTTGATGGCGGAGGAGCTGAGGGTCAGGCCGATGCAGATGATGACGGGGCCGGTGACGATGGGCGGGAAGAAGCGCATGACCTTCTTGACGCCGAAGACCTTGAACAGGGCGGACAGGATGACGTACATGAGACCGGCCAGGGCCACGCCGAAGCAGGCGTAGGGCAGCAGGCTGGTGTCCACGCTGCCGTCCACCATGGCGATGGCCTGATAGCCGCCGATGAAGGCGAAGGAGGAACCCAGGAAGGCGGGAACCTTGCCCTTGGCCAGCAGGTGGAAGAGCAGCGTGCCGAGGCCGGCGAACAGCAGGGTGGCGGATACGCTCAGGCCGGTCAGAGCGGGAACCAGCACCGTGGCGCCGAACATGGCGAACATGTGCTGGATGCCCAGCACCAGCATTTTGGGCACGCCCAGCTCGCGGGCGTCGTAAATGCCGGACTCGGGAATGGGTTTTTTGGACATTTGACATTCTCCTTTCTTTCCTGGGGCCAGAAAAAAGAACCGAAACAAAGCGTTTCAGTCCTCAAAAACGGAATATGAAGTTGACCCCGTGACGGGCGGCATCCTCAAAAGACAGCAGCGTGTGTTTCATGGTTTCCGCCCCCTTCTTGTTTCTCCCGGCTATTATACCAGCTCTCTCCCCAAAATCAACAAAAATTTTCAGGTTGGGCGGTATTTCTTGACTTTCCACAGGTTTCCCTTATACTGGCCTTATGGGATATGGATAAAATGATGAAAACTGGAGGCCAGGCCATGCGCACTTACGTTCTGGATCCGGCGTCAAAAACGCCGTTGTATGAGCAGCTCTACCGGGCACTGAAAGAGGATGTGCTTTCCGGGGCCATTGCCGGCGGGGAGAAGCTGCCCTCCAAGCGGGCCCTGGCGGAGCATCTGAACGTCAGCCGCATCACCGTGGAAAATGCCTATCACCAGCTGCTGGCGGAGGGGTATCTGGTTTCCCGGCCCCGGTCGGGCTATTATGCCGAGACGCTGGAGGCCATGCCCCGGCCGCAGGCAGCCGGTACGGCACGGCTGCCCGTGCCGGTTCCGGCGCCGCCGCCTCCCAGCGCAGGCCAGTTTCCCTATTCCGTCTGGGCCAAGCTCATGCGGGGGGTGCTCCTGGACCGCCACGACCAGCTGCTGCAGCCGCCGCCCAATACGGGGCTGCCGGATCTGCGTCAGGCCATCGCCGGTATGCTGGGGCGCAGCCGGGGCATGGTGGTGAATCCCGACTGCATCGTCATCGGCGCGGGAGCGGAGTATCTCTACAACATTTTGCTCCAGCTTCTGGGCCGGGACAACCGCTTCGGCCTGGAGAACCCGGGCCACAGGAAGCTGCGGCAGGTCTATGAGGCCAACGGCGTAACGGTCTGCCCCGTGACCCTGGACGGCAGCGGCATCGAAATGAACGCCCTGCTGGCCTCCGGCGCCAACGTACTGCACATCTCTCCCAGCCACCAGTATCCCACGGGCATCGTCACGCCCATCGGCCGCCGCCGGCAGCTGATGGCCTGGCTGGGCAGCCGCCCGGACCGGTGGCTGGTGGAGGACGACTACGATTCCGAATTCCGCTTCACCGGGAAGGTAATCCCGACCATGTTCAGCATGGACGCCATCGGCCGGGTGATTTATATGAATACGTTCTCCAAGACCATCACCCCGGCCCTGCGTATCAGCTATATGATTCTGCCGGAAGCGCTTATGAACCGGTACCAGCAGCTGCTGGGCTTCTACAGCTGCACGGTACCCAGCTTCGAACAGCTGACCCTGGCCCGGTTTCTGGACGAGGGATATTTTGAAAAGCACGTCAGCCGCATGCGCCGTCATTACCGGCTCCTGCGGGACCGGTTTCTGGCGCTGCTGCGTCAGTCGCCTCTGGCGGAACGGATGGAAATCCAGGGCCATGAGGCGGGGCTGCACTTCTTGCTGAAGCTGGACACGGACTTGCCCGACGAAACCGTGGAGCGCCGTCTGGCCGCCGCCGGGATCCGTGCCGCCGGCTTGAGCCGATTCAAAACCGGCCCTGCCGCCGAAGCGGACCGGGGCCGGGTGGTGATCTCCTATTCCGATCTGGCCGAGGCCGACCTGCCGCGGGTGATCCGGCTGCTGGAGGGACTGGTTCAGCCGGATGAAGGCAGGGCAATGTGCTGACCGCTCCGGAGAATCCGGAGCTCCCCGGTGAGAGGATGGAGGAATTCCAGGCGTACGGCGCATAGCTGCTGGTGGGACAGACCCATTTGGCCGGACAGGGCCCGGGATGCTTCGCTGCCGTACTGGGGATCTCCCAGGATGGGGCAGCCGGTATGGGCGCAGTGTACCCGCAGCTGGTGGGTGCGGCCCGTGACAGGCTCCAATTGCATGTGGGTACAGGTTTCAAACCGCCGCAGAACCCGGAACCGGGTCACGGCGGTTTGTCCGTCCGGACGGACCTCCCGCAGGAGACTCCCGCCGTCCTTTCGGGCCATGGGAAAGACCCAGACACCGCTCTCTGCCGCCGGGCCGCCGAAAATCAGGGCTTCGTAGGTCTTGTGCAGCTGTCCCTTTGCCATGGCGTCCATGAGCCGGGCGTGGATGTGGGCGTTTTTTGCCAGCAGCACCACGCCGAAGGTGTCCCGGTCCAGGCGGCTGACCGGATGGACGGCGCAGGGCTGGCCGGTTTTCTGATAGTAGCCCAGAATCCGGTTGGCCAGGGTGCCGGTGTTCCGGTAGAAGCTGGGATGCATCAGCAGACCCGCCGGTTTGTCCACGGCCAGCAGGGCTTCGTCCTCATAGAGAATGTCCAGGGGGCCGTCCTCCGGCGGAAATTCCGGCACGGTTTCGTCCAGCAGCACCTGAATCACGTCTCCGGGCCCAACCGGCGCATCGGTGTGGGCCGGCAGGCCGTTGACCAGCAGGGCGCCCTGCCACTTCAGCCGCTTCACCAGGGAGGACGACAGCGCCAGCTCCCGCCGCAGAAAGCTCAGGAGCTTCCCCTCCCGGGAAGCCGTGTGCGTCAGCCGCATGAAATCCCTCCTTGCAGGTAGTTATCTCCATTATCGCGGGTTTTCCGGGAGCTGTCAAGATGCCGCGGGCCGTTCGCATCCTCTTCGGCGGCCTGTTAATTTGATTCCCGCTCTTGATTTGCTTTCTGCGATTCAGTATGATAGAGAAGGAAAATTATGATTGGGAGGCTTGTCCATGATCTATCTGGTGGAGGATGACAGCAACATCCGGGAGTTCGTACTCTACGCGCTCAGCGGCCAGGGCATGGAGGCTCGGGGATTCGAGCGCCCCTCCCAGTTTTTTGCTGCGCTGGAGCAGCTGCTGCCGGAGCTGGTGCTGCTGGATCTGATGCTGCCGGAGGAGGACGGGCTGTCCGTGCTGAAAAAGCTGCGGCGTTCCCCCGCGACCCGGGACGTGCCGGTCATCATCCTCTCCGCCAGGGACACGGAATTTGACAAGGTTCTGGGCCTGGACGCCGGGGCTGACGACTACCTGCCCAAGCCCTTCGGGATGCTGGAGCTGTTCTCCCGCATCCGGGCCGTCCTGCGGCGCAGCCGCCACGAGAGCGCTCCGGCGGAATACCAGGTGGGCCGCCTGCAGGTCAATCCCGCCCGGCGGCAGGTGCTGGTGGACGGCGCAGAGGTGGCCCTGACTCCCAAGGAATTTGAGATTCTCTGCCTGCTGCTGGCTCATCCCGGTCTGGTGCTGTCCCGGGGCCAGATTCAGGACCGGGTCTGGGGCATGGAATACCTGGGCGAAACCCGCACCGTGGACGTCCACATCCGCACCCTGCGGCAAAAATTGGGCCCCTGCGGCGAAATGATCGAGACTGTCCGGGGCGTGGGCTACCGCTTCAGCGCTTCTGCAGCCGGACACAGAGATTGATATTTTTTACCCGAATCCCGTAAAATCCCCGGGAATATTCGAAATTGACTGTCATTTTTATCAACTCTTTCAGGATATCTCCGAGAAAAATTCAAACTACATCTTGCAATTGCTTCCCTGTTCGTATATAATAAGCTTGATTTTGGATGATGGGAGGAATCGCCTTGGGTCAGGTCCTGGCGGTGGTTTCCGGCAAGGGCGGTACCGGCAAGACCTCCCTGTGCGCCGGCGTTGCCTGTGCTCTGGCGGCAGAGGGCCGGAA
This sequence comes from Oscillospiraceae bacterium, assembly GCA_016296235.1. Lineage (GTDB taxonomy): Bacteria > Bacillota > Clostridia > Oscillospirales > Oscillospiraceae > Avoscillospira. The sequence continues at coordinate 4,267 of JAEDJR010000023.1, read as the reverse complement.
GGTGCTCTGCATCGACGCCGACGTGGGCCTTCGAAACCTGGATATTTCCCTGGGTATGACCCAGGAACCGGCGCTTCCCTTCACCGCTGTCATGCGGGGGGAATATCCCCTCTCCCGGGCGTCCGGCCATCCCAGTCTGCCGGGGCTCTCGTTTCTGACGGCTCCCATGACGGAGCGGCCTGAGGATCTGGAGCCGCAGCTGTTTTCCCAGCTGCTGCAGCAGGTGCGGGCGGAGTTTGACTGGTGCCTGATTGACGCCCCTGCCGGTGTGGGCGCCGGCTTCCGGCTGGCCGTCCAATCCGCCGACCTGGCCATGGTGGTCACCGGCGGCGATCCCGCCGCCCTGCGGGACGGCGCCAGAACGGCCCAGGCCATGGAGGAGCTCTCCCGGGCAGAGGCCAGAATTGTCGTCAACCGCATCCGCCGCCGGTTTTTTCAGCGGACCCGCTCCACGGTGGACGACTGCATGGACACCATCGGCCTCCCCCTGCTGGGCATTGTCCCGGAAGATGAGCACGTGGCCCTGGCCGCCGCCAGAGGCCTGCCGCTGTATCAGCTGACGCAAAAAGGCGCTGCCCTGGCCTGCCGGCACATCGCGTTCCGGCTTCTGGGACTGCGGCAGCCGCTGCTGAATTTATAAAAAATCTCTGCATTTCTACGGGGGTGAACACGATATGAACATTACCTTGATGGCACATGACAAGAAAAAGGAACTGATGGTACAGTTCTGCACCGCCTATAAGAGCATCTTGTCCAAGCACAACCTCTCCGCTACCGCCACCACAGGCCGTCTGGTCGCCGAGGCCACCGGTTTGCCCGTCTCTCTGTTTCTGTCCAGTCACCAGGGCGGCCATCAGCAGGTGGACGTCCGGATCGCCTACAATGAAATCGACATGGTTCTGCTGTTTTCCGATCCCAACGGCAACGATCCCTGGGAGGATCAGCGGGTCATGCAGACCCTGCACCTGTGCGACAGCTACAACGTGCCCTGCGCCACCAATCTGGCATCGGCGGAAATGCTGATTCTGGGTCTGCAGCGCGGCGATCTGGACTGGAGAGAAATGATCCGTCCCAAGCGTTCCCTGCGATAATCCCATACGGCCATGACACGGGAGCAGTATCCCGATGCGCAGCCACAGAGAGGGAGGCCAAGGCTGAAAGCCCCCTGCATGGCGCACCGGAGGAAGGACACCCGTCGAGCCGGCGCGCCGTCCCGTCCGGACGGCTCTCAAGGGGGAAGCAATTCCCCGAACGTGGGTGGCACCACGAAGTATGCACGGCATACTCTCGTCCCATGACTTGGTTCATTGGACGGGAGTATTTTTAATTGACAATTGACAATGAATGTGTCCGCTGCTGCGGACGGATCAAGAATTGGATGGCACAGAGAAAAACTCAAATCATTTTCCGAAGGAAAATACCTCCATTGTCAATTTTCAATTGTCAATTCTCAATTCATCGCACTCCCGATAGAAAGGAAACCTGAACCATGTCCACCATCAAACCCCGCACCCTTTCCGGCTTCATGGAGCTGCTCCCCGCACCCCAGGTGCAGATGGAGCGCATCATGGAAACTCTCCGGAAAACCTACTCCCTCTATGGCTTCACGCCCCTGGACACCCCGGCCATCGAATCCGCCGACGTGCTCCTGGCCAAGGGCGGCGGCGAAACGGAAAAGCAGATCTACCGCTTCCAGAAGGGCGACAGCGATCTGGCCCTGCGGTTCGACCTGACGGTTCCCCTGGCCAAATATGTGGCCCTGCACTACGGCGAGCTGAGCTTCCCCTTCCGCCGCTATCAGATCGGCAAGGTCTACCGCGGCGAGCGGGCCCAACGGGGCCGTTTCCGGGAGTTCTACCAGGCCGACATCGACATCATCGGCGACGGCAAGCTGGATATCGTCAACGAGGCGGAAATCCCCTCCATCATCTACCAGACCTTCTCCGCTCTGGGCCTGAAGCGGTTCCAGATCCGGGTGAACAACCGCAAGATTCTCAACGGCTTCTACGCCTCCCTGGGCCTGAGCGGGCAGTCCGGCGACATCATGCGCACCGTGGACAAGCTGGAGAAGATCGGCCCGGACAAGGTCCGCACCATCCTCACCGACGACCTGGGCCTCACCGGAGAGCAGGCCGCCGCCATTCTGGACTTCATGGCCATCACCGGCACCAACGAGCAGGTTCTGGCGGCACTGGAGGGCTACCGGGGCAGAAACGAGCTGCTGGATCAGGGCCTGGACGAGCTGACCACCGTCACCAAATACCTCTCCGCCTTCGGCGTGCCCCAGGAGAACTTCGCCGTGGATCTGACCATCGCCCGCGGCCTGGACTACTACACCGGCACGGTCTACGAGACCTGCATGCTGGACCATCCGGAGATCGGCTCCATCTGCTCCGGCGGCCGCTACGACAACCTGGCGGAATACTACATCGACAAGCAGCTGCCCGGCGTGGGCATCTCCATCGGCCTGACCCGGCTGTTCTATGTCCTGGGCGAGCAGAATATGCTCAACGACGCCCTGAACACCGCCCCCGCCGATGTGCTGATTCTGCCCATGACCCAGGATCTGGCCCCGGCCATCCGCCTGGCCACGGATCTGCGGGCCCAGGGTATCCGCGTCCAGCTGTACTGCGAGCAGAAGAAGTTCAAGGCCAAGATGTCCTACGCCGACAAGCTGGGCATCCCCTACGCCGTGTTCCTGGGCGAGGACGAGATTGCCGCCGGCACCTGCTCCGTCAAGGATCTGAGCAAGGGCGAGCAGGTCACGGTCACGCCGGAGGAAGCGGCCAAGCTGATCTCGGAAGGGCTTGCGGCCAGGAACGCCGGAACCGTCATTGTCGAGTAATGCTGAATGCAGAATTGTGGGATCCGGCAACACCGGATCATTGGAATCGTCGCGAAGCGACACCTCCATTTTGCATTTTGCATTCAGAATTCAGCATTCTATATTCTGTTTTAGGAAAAAGAAAAAGGAAGGAAGCATAACCATGATGCAATCCCGTACCCATACCTGCAACGAGCTCCGCATGGAGCATGTGGGTCAGAATGTCAAAATTGTCGGCTGGATGGAGAACGTCCGCGTGGTCGGCAGCAACTTCGCCTTTGTCGTGGTTCGCGACTTCTACGGCACCACCCAGGTGGTGGTGGAGACGGAGGAAATGATGAACGCCGTCAAGCCCCTGAACAAGGAGACCGTCATCTCCGTGGAAGGCGTGGTCCGGGAGCGGGCCAGCAAGAATCCCAAGCTGCCCACCGGCGACATCGAAGTGGTGCCCGCCAAAATCGAGGTCCTCGGCACCTGCACCCACAACGAGCTGCCCTTCGAGATTAACCGCAGCCGGGACGCCGACGAATCCATCCGTCTGAAGCACCGCTATCTGGATCTGCGGAATCCCGCCGTGAAGAACAACATCATCCTGCGCTGCAACGTGGTGGCCGCCATCCGCGCCGCCATGACCGAAAAGGGCTTCCTGGAGATCACCACCCCCATCCTGACCGCCTCCAGCCCCGAGGGCGCCCGGGACTATCTGGTGCCCGCCCGGAAGCACCCCGGCAAGTTCTACGCCCTGCCCCAGGCGCCTCAGCAGTTCAAGCAGCTGCTCATGACCTCCGGCTTTGACCGCTATTTCCAGATCGCCCCCTGCTTCCGCGATGAGGACGCCCGCGGCGACCGCACCCCCGGCGAATTCTACCAGCTGGATATGGAAATGGCCTTTGCCACCCAGGACGACGTGCTGACCACCCTGGAGGAGGTGCTGATCCCCATCTTCCAGAAGTTCGGCAAATACAATCGCGTCTCTGCCGGCCCCCTGCGCCGCATTCCCTTCAACGAGGCCATGGAGCGCTACGGCTCCGACAAGCCCGACCTGCGGGTGGATCTGGAGATCACCGACATCACCGGAACGGTCCAGGGCTGCGGCTTCGGCCCCTTTGAGGGCGCCGTGGTCAAGGCCGTGGCCGTGGACGATTTCAGCCAGGCCCGCAAGTGGATCGACAAGCTGCTGAAGGACGTGGAGGTTCAGACCGCCAACAAGGCCTGCTGGGTCAAGGTGGACGAGAACGGCGAGCTGACCGGCGGCATTTCCAAGTTCCTGGCCGGCTGCAAGGACGCCTTCGTGGAAAAGCTGAACCTGAAGCCCGGCAGCTTCGTCTGCATGGCCGCCGGCAAGAAGGCTGCCGCCCAGAAGACCGCCGGTGTCATCCGCAATCTGCTGGGCAAGCGCGTCCCCGGCCACTTCGACGAGGAGCAGTACGCCATGTGCTGGAT
>JAEDJR010000022.1 GCA_016296235.1 Oscillospiraceae bacterium | reverse complement strand
CCAAGGCTCCCCTGCGTAAGGGGAGCTGTCACGCGAAGCGTGACTGAGGGGTCGTAACAAGCACCGATTGCCTGCACATAACCCCTCCGGCCCTTCGGGCCACCTCCCCTTGCACAGGGGAGGCTTCGAGTGCGGTCCGCGTTTATGCAAACTTGCAATTTTGCGACAGACCCATTGTGTTTAATGATTTACCGGGTGGCTACGAACCGGCTGCTCTTGATCGAATAAGTCCGGTCGGCCAGGACGGCGTCCTGCCAGGCGGTGTAATCACGGTTCAGCAGGACATTCTCCACCATATAATCCCGGTAGACCTTGCCGTAGCCGCTGAAATACATGATGTGGTAGCCGTACTGCGTTTCCACAATGCCGGTGTCGCCGGGCTGGCGGCCTTCCTCGTAGCACCAGTCTTCAAAGGCTTCCACCATGTTGCCGGGGGCGATGTTCTCATAGAGGCCGCCGTTGGTGTTGCTGCCGGTGTCGCTGGAGTTCTCGTTGGCCAGAGCGGCAAAGGCTTCCTCGGTGGCGTCGCCGGACAGGAAATCCGCCAGCAGAGCTTCGGCCTTGGCCTTGGCTTCCGCCTTGGAGGCCTCGTCGGAGGTATCTTCGGGAGCGATCAGAATGTGGCGCACATTGGGCAGCCGGAAGCTCAGATCCACCTGCTCCACAAAGTACAGCACATAGTAGCCGTTGGTGGTGTTGTAGACGTAGGTCGTGTCGCCGGGCTGGCGGGCATCGTCGGTCATCCAGTCGCGGTAGGCGTCCATGCACTGGTTCTCGGTGTATGCCTCGCGCAGGGTAGAGGAGTCGGCGTCATAGGTCTCCTGCTGATCCTCGGGCGTGTTCTCGAGAGCCAGCTCCAGGAAGGCTTCCTCGTTGCCCTGGGAAGCTTCGGCCATGGCCTTGGCCTTTTCTTCCACCTGGGCCAGCGCTTCCTCGCTGACGGTGGACTCGCCGTTTTCGTTGGTGGTGTCGGCCTCGGCCGTCATGTTGAACATCCGGAAGGTCACGCTGTCAAAATCGCCGGGGTTCTCGGCGTAGTAAGCGTCGAGCTCGTCCTGGGTGTAGGACAGGGCCTCCACGATGCTGTTGGAGTACTCCTGGGCCAGATAGTTGACCGTCAGGTATTCCTTAAAGCTGTCCTTGTTGCAGCCCTTGCCGTAGATGGCGGAAACATAGGCGTCGCCGGTGCCGTAGCCATACATGGAGCCCATCAGATCCAGACTCTCCAGCTGGCTGTCGATGGAAGCAGCGGCGTCTTCACTGAGGGTGAAGCCCTTGGAAACGGCCTCGTCATAGACGGCATAGGTGCTGGCGGCGGTGGCGACTGCGGAGGTCATCAGGTAGTCGTTCCAGGTTTCATACTCTTCGGTGATGTAGGCCTGTTCGGACAGAGGCTTCTCGGAATCCGCAAAAACGGACAGAATCTGCTGATTCTGCTGATAGGCGCTGGCGTAATAATAGTTGACCATAGCGGGGGTCAGCTTGTGGCCGTTGGCCACGGCGGCGGTGGAGTGGGCTTCAAAGAAACCGGTGCTGACCATGCCAAGGAACACGATGGCGGCCACCAATACAACGGCAAGGACGATGCCGAGTGCGGTCTTAATGGTCTTGCTCAGGCCTTTTTTTGCGTTCTGAGCAGATGCGGCCTCGGCAGTGAACTGCTCCTGGCGCTTTTTCTTTTCACGGGATGCGCTCATGTTGTGGTTCATTCCTCTCATACTTCTTGTTCTCGCCAATGCGATACTAAGTCATTATAACGAAAATGGCCCTTGGATTCAAGAGCCATTCACGGGTTTTCTGCGAAAAGTCACAGAAAATTTACAGACAAATTGGGCAAACCGCGCTATAGTGAAAAAAGAAAAGAATTCCCCGCTTTGGCCGTGCGAACCCAGTTATAACCTGCACGAAAAGGCAGGTGGGTTGCCGCTCGCTGTGTTCACTGCTCCCAGCGTCCACCTACAGTCAAAGCTAAGGCGGGAGGTCTGCAATCCCGCAGCGAAGTCGAGCATCCCGAAATAAAAATGTGGGTCTAAATGGGCCCGTCACGCACCAAGCAGGGAACTCGTTTTATTCTATTGCGGAAGGAGAAAAATTATTCCTCCGTCTCATCCTGGAAAATTTCGTCCATCATGATGGCATAGACGCGCTCCAGCTCGTCCTCATCCTCGATGGCGCAGAGGATTTCTTCGCCGTCCTCTTCCACGGCCTTGAGGATGCTGACCTCCAGATCCTCGTCCTCGCCGGCCTCGGCGGGCACCAGCGCGTAATACTCGGAGCCGTCTACCTCCAGAACCGCCAGAACCTCCAGGACATATTCCACACCGTCCTCGTCGGTGATGGTGATGATATCGTCTCCAAATGCTTCGCTCATAGGAACCTCCAGTGATTTCTTGGATGGTTTCATTTTACTCTGTTTGCGCCTGAAAATCAAGAGGGAAAACAAGGCGCCTGAGGGAGAACACAGGGACGAATTCGAAAAAAGGAATGGATATTGCGGCCGTGTTGTGTTATAATACAAAAAATAATATGGGTACTTATGCCAATTGCTATGCGTGGAGGTGTTTTGATGGCTAAAAAGCAGACGGCACAGTCCGGACAGTCCCGGGGCAGGCGCTTCTGGGGCTGGGTCGGCAAGATTTTCGGAACCCTGGTGCTGACGGGATTCCTGACGCTGCTGATTTTCCTGTGCATTTTCGCCATGTATGTAAAAAATGACCTGTCGCGGCAGGTGGACTTTTCCGTGGAGGGCTTTGCTCTGGATCAGACCACGGTGATTTATTATCAGGACCGGACCACGGGGCAGTGGAAGGAACTGAAAAAGCTCTACGAGAGCGAGAACCGCAGCTGGGTGGGCCTGGAGGATATCCCTTGGAACCTCCGCTATGCCTGCATCGCCATTGAGGACAAGCGGTTTGAAGATCACAAGGGCGTGGACTGGCTGCGGACGGCCAAGGCCGGCGTGGAGCTGTTTTTGGGCAACAAATCCCTCTACGGCGCCTCCACCATCACCCAGCAGCTCATCAAGAACCTGACCCATGACGACGAGGTCACCGTCCGCCGGAAGCTGCTGGAGATCTTCCGCGCTTTGGAATTTGAAAAGACCTATTCCAAGGACGATATATTGGAATGGTATCTGAACATCATCCCCCTGGGCGAGGGCTGCTACGGCGTCCAGGCGGCGGCGGAGGTCTATTTCGGCAAGGACGTGGAGGACCTGTCCCTGGCGGAATGCGCCTCCCTCATCGGCATCACCAACAACCCGTCCCTGTATGATCCCTATATCAATCCCGAAAAGAACAAGGAACGGCAGGAAATCATTCTCAATGAGATGCTCGACCAGGGCTATATCAGCGAAAACCAGTACAACAAGGCCGTGGCCGAGGAGCTGGTGCTGGTCAACCGTTCCGGCCAGAACGGCGGCGGCAGCTACTTCTCCTATTTTGAGGATCAGGTCATCAACGATGTGGTGCACGACCTGATGGAAAAAACCGGATACGAATACAAGGTCGCTCTGCGGATGCTGCAGACCGGCGGCTATAAAATCTACTGCACCATCGACCCGGAGGTTCAGGCCCAGGTGGATCTGGTCTATCAGGATCTGGACAAGATTCCGGCCACGGCCAGCAGCCAGCAGCTGCAGTCGGCCATCGTGGTGACGGACAACGTCACCGGCGACATTGTGGCCCTGGCCGGCGGCGTGGGAGAGAAGGAGGGCAGCCTCACCTGGAACCGGGCCACCCAGAGCTATCTCCAGCCCGGCTCCATTCTGAAGCCCATTACGGTCTATGCCCCGGCCCTGGAGACGGGACTGGTCACACCGGCCACGGTCTTCGACGATACGCCCCACCGCTTCACCGATACGGCGTCCTGGCCCAAGAACTACGACAGCACCTACTACGGCCTGACCTCCATCAACGACGCGGTCTGCCGCTCCACCAACACCATCGCCGTGAAGCTGGTGGCGCGGATGGGGGAGGAGCTGTGCTTCAACTTTGCCCAGGATCGCTTCGGCCTGGATCTGCTGGAGGAGCGGGTCACGTCCAACGGCTCCGTGCTGACGGATCAGGATCTGGCGCCCCTGGCCCTGGGCGGCCTCCATGGCGGCGTGACGGTCCGGGATATGGCGGCGGCCTACACGGTGTTTGCCAGCAACGGCCTGTACCGGGAGGCCAGAACCTATACCCGCGTCCTGGATTCCAATGACCAGGTCATCCTGGACAACACCCAGGATTCCAACCAGGCCATCAGCCAGAAAACCGTCTGGTATTCCACTTATATGATGATGAATGCCGTGACCGGCGGCACCGGCACCGGTGCGCAGCTGGAGACCATCCAGACCGCCGGCAAAACCGGTACCACCGATGACGACAAGGACAAGTGGTTCGCCGGCTATACGCCCTACTATACGGCGGTGGTCTGGTGCGGCTACAACGATCCGGAGGAGATCGTCCTGACCGACTCCACGGAGAATCCCGCCGTGTACCTCTGGCATGAGGTCATGGCCGGCGTCCATGCGAAGCTGCCCTACGCCGAGTTCCGCAAGCCCACGGACGTGGTCACCGTGACCTACTGCCGGGACAGCGGCCTTTTGGCCACCGATGCCTGCGCCCTGGATCCCAGAGGCGACCGGACCATCACCGGTCAGCTGTATCTGGAGGATGTGCCCACCGCCGGCTGCGATATCCACCAGCTGGTGGACATCTGCGAGGCCTCCGATCATGTGGCCAATGAATACTGCGCCAAGGTGCCCGGGAACAAGATCTATCAGGTGGGCCTGCTGAACCTCCTGCGCGGGTTCCCGACGCCGGGCATTGTGGTGCAGGATCAGCCCTATGTGTTCTCGAAAGAGCCCCTGAAGGCCGGCCTCTTCCAGGCGGTGTCGCCGGTGGTGGACGCCATCAACCTGGAGTGCTATATCCATTCCGAGAGCGACCTGCCCAGGGAGGACGATGAAGATGAGAATGAGGATGAGGATGAGGATGATTCCTCCGGCCTGCGGGGCCTGCTGGAGGATTGGCTGACCCGGCCATAGAGAGAAGGAGTTTGCCTATGTGGATTGCAGACCAATGGAAGGACTATGAGGTGATCGACACCTCCGGCGGAGAGAAGCTGGAGCGCTGGGGCGGCTATACCCTGGTGCGGCCGGATCCCCAGGTAATCTGGAACACGCCAAAAAAGGACCGGCGCTGGAAATCCTACGACGGCCGCTATGCCCGCAGCAGCGCCGGCGGCGGACAGTGGTCGGAAAAGCGCCTGCCGGAGCGGTGGCAGGTGCGCTACGGCCCCCTGACCTTCAACGTGAAGCCCATGAACTTCAAGCACACGGGAATTTTCCCGGAGCAGGCAGTGAACTGGGACTTCTCCATGGAGCAGATCCGGAACGCCGGCCGTCCGGTTCAGGTGCTGAACCTGTTTGCCTATACCGGCGGCGCCACCCTGGCCGCAGCGGCAGCCGGCGCCACGGTGTGCCATGTGGACGCGGCCAAGGGCATGGTGGCCTGGGCCAGGGAGAACGCCAAGGCCTCCGGCCTGGAAAACGCCCCCATCCGCTGGATCATTGACGACTGCGCCAAGTTCGTAGAGCGGGAGATCAAGCGGGGACGGCGCTACGACGCCATCATCATGGATCCTCCCTCCTACGGCCGGGGGCCTTCGGGGGAAATCTGGAAGCTGGAAAAGGATCTGTATCCCTTCCTGGAGCTGGTGACCGGCGTGCTGTCCGACGATCCGCTGTTCGTCATCATCAACTCCTATACCACGGGTCTGGCGCCGTCGGTGCTGGGCTACCTGCTGGATACCCTGGTGACCGCGAAACACGGCGGGCACACGGAGTGTCAGGAGCTGGGCCTGCCGGTGACCAATACCGGCCTGACCCTGCCCTGCGGCAGCACGGGACGCTGGATTCACGGAGAATAGCAGCACTTGTTATCCTACACCTCATCAGTCAGCCTGCGGCTGACAGCTTCTCCTCAAGGAGAGGCCTTTTGGGTGCGGCGCCGGGCGGCTGATAGCCGCCCCTACGTCCCCGATGCAACCCAGGCAATCTGTATGCATACGAAACCCAATCATCATAAAGGAACTGTCAATGGAAAAACAAGCAATTGTGGTCGAAAATCTGACCTATGAATACCCCGGGGTGGAGGAAAGCCCCACGGTGCAGGTCTTTGAGGGCCTGAACCTGGAGATTGCGGAGGGCAGCTTTGTGGCGGTGCTGGGCCACAACGGCTGCGGCAAGTCCACCCTGGCCAAGCATTTCAACGCCATTCTGCTGCCCACCGGCGGCAGCGTCCATGTCTACGGCATGGACACCCGCCAGGAAGCGGAGCTGATGGAAATCCGCCGGACCGTGGGCATGGTCTTCCAGAACCCCGACAACCAGATTGTCTCCAACGTGGTGGAGGAGGACGTGGCCTTTGCGCCGGAGAACCTGGGCGTGGATCCGGCAGAGATCCGCAGCCGCGTGGACGAGGCCCTGAAGCAGGTGGGCATGTACCAGTACCGGGAGCACGCGCCCCATATGCTCTCCGGCGGCCAGAAGCAGCGCATCGCCATCGCCGGCGTCATCGCCATGCGGCCCAGGTGCATTGTCCTGGACGAGCCCACGGCCATGCTGGATCCCCAGGGCCGGAGGGAAGTTCTGGCGACCATTTCCCAGCTGAATAAAGAGAACCACATGACGGTGGTGCTCATTACCCATCATATGCCGGAAGCCGTCCTGGCGGACCGGGTCATCGTCATGTCCGACGGCGGCATCATCGCCGACGGGACACCCCAGCAGGTGTTCACCCAGGTGGAGCTGCTGGAGAATGCCGGTCTGACGGTGCCGGAAACCACCCGGCTGCTGTACCGGCTCAACCAGGCGGGCTACAGCCTGCCCCTGGACGCTCTTTCCGTCGATTCCTGCGCGCAGGTACTCAAACAGTTTCTGGAAGAGACCTGACCCGTAACAATTGGAGGCACATACTTTGACGCCAATACTTGAGACTCGAAACCTGTCGCACACTTATGGAGCCGGTACGCCCTTCCAAAGTGATGCCATTCAGAACATCAATCTGGCCGTGAACCGGGGAGAATTTGTCGGGATCATCGGCCATACAGGCTCCGGAAAATCCACCCTGATTCAGCATCTCAACGGCCTGCTGAAGCCCACGTCCGGAGAGATTCTCCTGGACGGCCGGAATATCTGGAGCGATAAGCAGTTCACCCGGGAGACCCGATTCCGGGTGGGCCTGGTGTTCCAGTATCCGGAGTACCAGCTGTTTGAGGAGACCGCCTATCTGGACATCGCCTTCGGCCCCAAGAACATGGGACTGTCCAAAGAGGAGATTGACCAGCGGGTACGCCGGGCTGCCGGATTTGTGGGCATTCCCGAGGAAAACCTGCAGAAATCCCCCTTTGAGCTGTCCGGCGGTCAGAAGCGCCGGGTGGCCATTGCCGGTGTGATCGCCATGGAGCCGGACGTGCTGATTCTCGACGAGCCCACCGCCGGACTGGATCCGGTGGGCCGGGAGGGCATTCTGGCCAATATCCGGGACTACCAGAAGGCCCAGAACGCCACGGTCATCATGGTCAGCCATTCCATGGAGGAAATTGCCTCCAACGTCAGCCGCCTCATTGTGATGAACCACGGCAGCGTTGCCATGACCGGCACGCCAAGGGAGGTCTTTGCCCATGCCCGGGAGCTGATCGCCATGGGTCTGGACGTGCCCCAGGTGACCCAGGTGTTCCTGCGCCTGCGGGATATGGGCCTGCCGGTGGACACCTCCGTCTATACGGTGGACCAGGCGCTGGAAGTGCTCCTGGCGCAGAAGGGGGGACGCTGACATGCTCAAGGATATCACCCTGGGCCAGTATTTCCCCGGAAAAACCGTGGTGCACCGGCTGGATCCCAGAACCAAGCTGATTCTGGTCATTGTCTACATTGTGGCCCTGTTCAGCGCCAAGTGGTTCGTGACCTACGGCATCATGCTGGCGACCCTCTGCGGGATTATCGCCGTGTCCAAAATCAACCCGAAGGTCATCCTGCGGAGCCTCAAGCCGCTGCTGTTCGTCATCCTTCTGACGGGTTTTCTGAATCTCTTCTATACCCAGGGCCAGCCCCTGGTGAAATTCTGGATTTTTACCATCACCAGGGAGGGCGTCCGCAGTGCGGTGCTCATGGTGCTGCGGATCTCCATGCTGATTGCCGGCACCTTTATGCTGACCTATACCACGTCGCCCATCGCCCTGACCGACGGCCTGGAGCTGCTGCTGAACCCCCTGAAGAAAATCCGGGTGCCGGTGCATGAGCTGTCCATGATGATGTGCATCGCCCTGCGCTTTATTCCCACCCTCATTGAGGAGACGGATAAAATCATGAGCGCCCAGAAGGCCCGCGGCGCCGACTTTGAAACCGGCAGCCTGCTGTCCCGGGCCAAGGCGCTGATTCCCATTCTGGTGCCCCTGTTTATCAGCTCCTTCCGCCGGGCTGATGAGCTGGCCGTGGCCATGGAGTGCCGCTGCTACCACGGCGGGGAAGGCCGCACCAGGATGAAGCAGCTGCACTATGGCCGCAACGACTATGTGGCCCTGACCGGCGGCGTGGCGCTGCTGATTGTGATTATCGTTCTGGGCCGCTTCGGCCTGTAAGAGAGTGGAGGAACGCCTATGCGCAATATCGCGCTGTTTTTGACCTATGTGGGCACGGCCTATCACGGCTGGCAGGTTCAGAAGCGGGACGTGACCATCGGTCAGACCATGGAGGAGGCTGCGGCCGCCATCGTGGGCCATCCGGTGAAGATGACCGGCTGCGGCCGTACCGACGCCGGCGTCCACGCCAGGCGCTATGTGGCCAACTTCCACACCACCTCCACCATTCCCACCGACCGCCTGCCCTACGCCATGAACACCCACCTGCCGGAGGACATTGTGGTCACCGGCGCCATGGAAGTGCACGACGGCTTCAACGCCATCGGCTCCTGCGTGCGCAAGGAGTACACCTATCTCATCTACAATTCCCGGATCCGGGATCCGTTCTATGTGGACCGCGCCTGGTTCTATCCCAGGCATCTGGATGAGACGGTGATGCAGCGGGCGGCGGACCAGTTTGTGGGCACCCACGATTTTGCGGCGGTTCGCTCCGTCGGCACCGATGTGAAGTCCACGGTGCGGACGGTGTATTACTACAATGTGGAGCGCCGGGGGGACCTGATTGAGCTGAAGGTCTGCGCCAACGGCTTTCTGTATAACATGGCCCGGGCCATGGCGGGCACGGTGGTCTATGCGGCGGAGGGGAAAATCCGCCCCGAGGAGATCGGCGCCCTGCTGGCCTCCGGCAACCGGACAGCCGCCGGTCCCACCGTGCCGCCGGGCGGCCTGTACATGACGCAGCTTTGGTATGAGGATGGGAAGGTGTCATTCCATGTCGGATAATGTAACCCGGATGGAGCCGGAGCAGTCGCCCAACCGCCGGGGACTCTGGAAAAAGATCGTGGTCTTTGCCGTGGTTGTCGCGGCAGTCTGCGGCCTGGTGGCGCTGATTCTGTTCAGCGACGGCCTGAATCTGGACAGCCTGCGCCGCTGGGTCAAGTACATGAATGTGTCCGGCGACGGCAGCTACGGCGTCTATACCTTCGATTCCCACAGCAGCAACCGCTATGAGTCCTTCGGCGACGGCTTGGCGGTGGCCTCCGTCAGCGGTCTGACCGTCTTTGACGAGCAGGGGGAGGAGCTGTTTTCCCTGCAGAAGCAGATGGCGCTGCCCCAGCTGCAGGTCCGGGGCGATCTGGCCATGGTCTACGACGTGGGCGACGGCAGCCTTTTGGCGCTGCACCGCAAAAACGGCGAGGTTCTGCGGCTGGAGGAGAACCGGGCCATCCTGGACGCGGATTTGTCCGATGGCGGCTATCTGTGTACGTCTTCCTCTGCCAGCGGCTATAAGTCCGTTCTTTCGGTCTATAATGGCAGTCAGAATCTGATTTACCGCTGGCTGTCCTCCACCACCTATATCCCCCTGTGCACCGTCTCCGCGGACGGCCGGTGGCTGGCGGCGGTGGGCTTGGGTCAGTCCGGCGGCGCCTTTGAAAGCAGCCTGCTGCTGTTCCGCACCGATTCGGAGGAAATTCAGCGGAGCGTGAGCCTGGGCAGCCAGTTGATTTATGACCTGATGTTTGTCGGGGACAAAACGATCTGCGCCGTGGGAGAGACCTCCGTCCGGTTTCTCTCCCTGGATGGGGAACTCCTGGGCAGCTACGCCTATGAGGATCGCTATCTCAAGGATTTCACCGACGGCGGCGACGGATTTTTAACGCTGGCTGTGAATATGTATAGGGCAGGCAACCGCTACACTCTGGTGACGGTGGACGAAAAGGGACGGGAACTGGCGTCTGTTTACCTGGGACAGGAGATTCTCGATCTGTCCGCCTGCGGCCGGTATATTGCGGCACTGACGCCGGAGGGATTGACAGTCTATACCCAGTCCCTGTCTGTCTATGCGGAGACGGTGGATACAGGCAGCGCCACTTCGGTGGTGATGCGGAAAGACGGCTCTGTGCTGCTTCTGGGAAACGGCCAGGGCAAGCTGTATCTTCCCTGATCGAACCAAGGGAAGATTTGGCCCATGGCAAGACGGGGCGGCCTGTGCTATACTGGTACAAACGGCAACAATCAAAGGAGACTAAATCATGCATCCCACACTATGTTCCAGATGTAAGAAAAATATAGCGGTCATTTTTGTGACCAAAATGGAGGAAGGAAAGACCTCCAGCGAGGGCTACTGCCTGAAATGCGCACAAGAGATGGGTTTGAAGCCCGTTGACGATATCATGAAGCGGATGGGCCTGTCGGACGAGGATGTGGAGCGGCTCAACAGTGAGATGAAGGAGACCTTCGACAATCTGATGAACCTGCAAATGCCCGACGGGGATCTGACCGATGAGGAGGAGGAAGAGGAGGACGGCGAGGACATGAGCCAGACCGCCACCTTCCCCTTCCTCAACAAGCTGTTCGGCGGCCAGCAAGACGACCAGCCGCCGGCCAATCCGCCTGCCCCCGGCAGGGAGGAGAAGGGCGAACGCCAGAAAAACAAAAAGCACAAATTCCTGGATACCTACTGCCTGAACCTGACCCGGAAGGCCCGCAGCGGCAGTCTGGACCGGATCGTGGGCCGGGAGGTGGAAACGGAGCGCGTCATCCAGATTCTCAACCGCCGGCAGAAGAACAATCCCTGCCTCATCGGCGAGCCCGGCGTCGGCAAGACGGCCATCGCCGAGGGTCTGGCCCAGCGGATCGTGGAGAAAAAGGTTCCCTACAAGCTCCAGAATAAGGAGGTCTACCTGCTGGATCTGACGGCCCTGGTGGCCGGCACCCAGTTCCGCGGCCAGTTTGAAAGCCGCATGAAGAGCCTCATTGAAGAGGTCAAGAAGCTGGGCAACATTATCCTGGTCATCGACGAGGTCCATAACCTGGTAGGCGCGGGGGACGCCGAGGGCAGCATGAACGCCGCCAATATCCTCAAGCCCGCCCTGTCCCGGGGCGAGATCCAGGTCATCGGCGCCACCACGTTTACGGAGTACCGCAAGTATATCGAAAAGGATTCCGCCCTGGAGCGCCGGTTCCAGCCGGTGACGGTCAACGAGCCGACCATGGAGGAGGCCGTGGCCATTATCCGCGGGATTTCCCACTACTATGAGGAGTTCCACGGCGTGGAGGTGACGCCGGAGATTGCCCGCCAGGCGGTGGTTCTGTCCGAGCGGTATATCACGGACCGCTTCCTGCCGGACAAGGCCATTGACCTGCTGGACGAGGCCTGTTCCGACGTCAACCTGAAGAACAAGAATATCGGCAAGCTGGCGGCTCTTAGAAAGGATCGGGACGATATCGACCTGGAGCTGCAGATGCTCTCCGATTCGGTGGAGGAAAAGGACTACGCCCGCATGGCGACCCTGCGCAGCCGCCGGATGCAGCTGGATCAGGAGATCGCCCTGCTGGAGGAGGAGCCCAAGCCCGTGCTGACCATGGAAAATCTGGCCCGCATCATCGAGCTGTGGACCAAGATTCCCGCCAGCAAGATCCGGGCCCAGGAATTTGAGCAGCTCCGGGCCCTGGAGAGCCGCCTGCAGAAGCGCATTGTCGGCCAGGATCAGGCCATCTCCGCCGTGGCATCCGCCATCCGCCGCAACCGGGTGGGGATTTCCCCCAAAAAGCGGCCTGTTTCCTTTATTTTCGTAGGCTCTACCGGCGTGGGCAAGACCGAGCTGGTCAAGTGCTTGGCGGAGGAACTGTTCGACTCCGTGGAAACCCTGATCCGGCTGGATATGTCCGAGTACATGGAAAAGCACTCGGTATCCAAGATCATCGGTTCGCCTCCCGGCTATGTGGGCTATGACGAGGCCGGCCAGCTGACGGAAAAAATCCGCCGCAAGCCCTATTCCGTCATCCTCTTTGACGAGCTGGAGAAGGCCCACCCCGATGTGCTGAACATCCTGCTGCAGATTCTCGATGACGGCCGTATTACCGACGCTCAGGGTCGGGTGGTGAATTTTGAAAATACCATCATCGTCATGACCTCCAATGCCGGCTCCGACCGCAAGGGCGGCTCCGTGGGCTTTGGGCAGACCGTGACGGAGCAGAGCAAGGAAAAGGCCATGAAGGCCCTGAACGAGTTCCTGCGGCCGGAATTCATCAACCGGGTGGATGAGGTCGTCTGCTTCAACCGCCTGACGGAGGAGGATTTCCGCCGCATTGCCGCCATCATGCTGGGCGAGCTGCGGGATTCCCTGGCGGAGCGCGGTGTGGAGCTGACCTGGGAGGACAGCCTGGTGGATTACCTGGTGAAGAAGTCCTATTCCATGGCCTACGGCGCCCGGAATCTCCGCCGTACCATCCAGAAGGACGTGGAGGATCCCATTGCCGAGGCTATCATCGACAGCTTTGTGGAGCCCATCCATCAGATCTGCCTGACCGCCGCCGACAGTGTGGCGCTGACCAAGGCATAAAACGGAGGGAATTGTATGGAAATGGTTTTACTGACGGCCTTGGGCGTCGGCGGCGCGACCGTCGCGGGCGCTGTCCTGGGCTTTGCATTTAAAAAGATTTCCCATCGGTTCAGCGATGTCGTGCTGGCCTTTGCGGCGGGCGTGATGCTGGCGGCTGCCGTGATCGGCCTGATCCTGCCGTCTCTGGAATACGGCGGCAGCGGCGGACTGTTTGTGACCATCGCAGGAATTTTCTGCGGCGCCTTCTGCCTGAACCTGCTGGATAAGGCGGTGCCGCATCTGCACCGTCTGGCAGGTGTGGATCAGGAGGGCCATCCGGCCAAAACGGAGCAGCTGAACAAAGTGCTTCTGTTCGTCATGGCCATTGCCATCCATAATCTGCCCGAGGGTATTGCCGCAGGCGTGGGCTTCGGTACCGGCAATACGGGCGAGGCCATCACCATCGCGGCCGGCATTGCCCTGCAGAATGTGCCGGAGGGCATGGTCATTATCGCACCCATGCTGGCTGCCGGCATGAGCCATGGAAGAACCTTCCTGGCAGCGTTGGCGACGGGTCTCATTGAGGTTATCGGCGCGCTGCTGGGGTATTTTGCCGTCAGCCTGTCTACGGCTGTGCTGCCCTTCGCCCTGGCCTTCGCCGGAGGCACCATGCTCTATGTCATCAGCGACGAAATGATTCCCGAGACCCATGCCCATGGCTGTGAACGGGGCGCCACCTATGCGCTGCTGGGTGGATTTTGTCTGATGCTGATTATGAGCCATTATCTTGGTTAAAATGAAATCATGTCCGAACATCGGACCGTGAAATAGAATTTACAGGAGGAAACGATCATGAGCAAGTATGCAGGAACCCAAACCGAGAAGAATCTGATGGCCGCGTTTTCCGGCGAATCCGAGGCCAGAAACAAGTATACCTATTTTGCCTCCAAGGCAAAGAAGGACGGCTTTGAGCAGATTGCCGCCCTGTTCCTGAAGACGGCGGAGAACGAGAAGGAGCACGCCAAGCTGTGGTTCAAGGAGCTGAACGGCATCGGCACCACGGCGGAGAACCTGCTCAGCGCCGCAGAGGGCGAGAACTACGAATGGACCGATATGTACGAGGGCTTTGCCAAGACCGCTGAGGAAGAGGGCTTCCCCGAGCTGGCCGCCAAGTTCCGCCTGGTGGCCGCCATTGAGAAGCACCATGAGGAGCGCTACCGCAAGCTGCTGCAGAATGTGGAGCTGGCCCAGGTCTTTGAAAAGAGCGACGTCAAGGTCTGGGAGTGCCGCAACTGCGGTCACATCGTGGTCGGCACCAAGGCCCCGGAGATCTGCCCCACCTGCGCCCATCCCCAGAGCTACTTCGAAGTCAGCGCCGAGAACTATTGATGAAATGGAAGGGCCTGCCGCATAAGCGAAAAGGCTCCATCGATGATAGAACGAAGAGCCTCCCCTTACAACAGGGGAGGCTCTTTTGGTGCAGTGCAGTCCGAAGGCTCCCCTGCGTAAGGGGAGCTGGCACGCGAAGCGTGACTGAGGGGTCGTGTGCAGGCACTTGCGTATTCAAAAACTGAATGCCTACACACAACCCCTCCGGCCCTCCGGGCCACCTCCCCTTACACAGGGGAGGCTTTTTGGTGCTCAGCAGTTTCGAAAGGCTCCCTTACACAGCGGAAACTTTTTGGGGGATTGGCAGTGCCCGACAAGTCTAAATTGCCCCTACTTTGCAGATACTTTGCGCTTTTCCAGTCGCATGCAGGCTGTGATGTAGCTGACCGTCATGACCAGCCAGACTGCCATCACAACGGCGATGGGTATCAGGCCGAAATCAAAGAGCAGATTTCCTATCACCAAAATCAACCACAGAGCCAAGCATGTATAGCTGCCGGCCTTGTAGGCCGTCATGGCGGCCTGGCCGATCATGGCCCGTTCAGCCTCGTCGCAGCTGGCGTACCAGGTTTTTTGAAACTTTGGATCGTAGACGCTGCCACGCTTCTCCGGATAGAGCTTCTTGGTCAGATCCACCAGCAGCTGCTGTCCCACGGTCATGACTGCCATACAGGCGATGAAGCCGGCCAGAGAGACGATGAATGACGCAGCGCTGAATTCCCGGAAACAGCACAGGGGTACTGCGGTCAGAAAATAGGAAAGAATGGAGAAGACGCTGTTGAGCAGCATGCCGGTATTGAGCAGGCTGTCCATGGCCTGCAGGCCTTCTTCATCTTCTTCCTGCCAGACGGCCAGACGCTTTTTCACCGTGTGCCGGATGACCAGCACGATTGCCAGCGCCAGGACAGCCACACTCCAGAGCAGCCAGGGGGCCGCAGCGACCAAGCCTTTATGGACGGCGGCGGCAAACTGCATGGTCCAGCCGCCTTCCGCGAAGGCAATGCCGATGCCCAGCAGAACGCCCGCCACCAGGCTGCACAAAATAATCAGGAAAAATTTCGGCAGAGCCTTCCGGTTTTCGGATTTTGTTTTCATGTCTCTTCCTCCTCATATTGAAAGATGTCCTCCACGTGGACGCCGAAATACCGGGCGATTTTCAGCGCCAGGGTCACGGAAGGGGAATAGTCGCCGCGTTCGATCATACTGATGGTCTGCCGGGAAACACCAACCAGTCTGCCCATGTCGCTCTGGTTGACGCCGGTCTTGGCCCGATACTCCTTTAGTCTGTTATTCAGCGGCACCGCGATTCCTCCTTTGCAAAATTTCCTTGTCAGAATGACAACTATCCTTGTCATTATAGTAGAATATGACAAGGATCCTTGTCAATAGGTTCCGGCATAAAAAGCAAAAAAAATCTGGGCCTTGCAAATCGTGGCCCAAAGGGGTATTCTGAGAAAAAGGGGGAATCTGAAATGATGGATACCATTCAGAAGCAAGCCGCCCGGGCGGTGGAGGAACTGATTCAGGCTGCCGG
>JAEDJR010000188.1 GCA_016296235.1 Oscillospiraceae bacterium | reverse complement strand
GCCTGCGGGCCACCTTTGAGGCCCGGGGCTACACCGCCTGGGATCCCACCTCCTACGCCTTTATCAAGGGCAAGACCCTCTGCATCCCCACGGCCTTCTGCTCCTACGGCGGCGAAGCCCTGGACAAGAAAACGCCCCTGCTGCGCTCCATGGAGGCCCTGAACCGCCAGGCCCTGCGGATTCTGCGGCTCTTCGGCAACAGCGAGGTCAAGTGCGTCCGCACCTCCGTGGGGCCGGAGCAGGAGTATTTCCTGGTGGACCAGGCTTTGTACAACCAGCGGCCCGACCTGATCTACACCGGCCGGACCCTCTTCGGCGCAAAGGCCCCCAAGGGCCAGGAGATGGACGACCACTACTTCGGCGTCATCAAGCCCCGGGTGGCGGCCTACATGGAGGATCTGAACCAGGAGCTGTGGAAGCTGGGCATTCTGGCCAAGACCGAGCACAACGAGGTGGCGCCATCCCAGCACGAGCTGGCTCCCATCTTCACCACCACCAACGTGGCCACGGATCACAACCAGCTGACCATGGAGATCATGCAGAAAGTGGCCCTGCGCCATGGCCTGGTGTGCCTGCTCCATGAGAAGCCCTTTGCCGGCGTCAACGGCTCCGGCAAGCACAACAACTGGTCCATGGCCACGGATACCGGCGTGAACCTCCTGTCCCCCGGTGAGACGCCCCACGAAAATGCCCAGTTCCTGCTGTTCCTCTGCGCCGTCATCAAGGCCGTGGACGACTATCAGGATCTGCTGCGCATCGCCGTGGCCACCGCCGGCAACGACCACCGTCTGGGCGCCAACGAAGCCCCGCCCGCCGTGGTGTCCGTGTTCCTGGGCGACGAGCTGACGGCGGTGCTGGACGCCATCGAGTCCGAAGCGCCCTATGAAGGCGTCCGCAGAACCACCATGAAGCTGGGCGTGGACGTGCTGCCCCGGTTCGCCCGGGATACCACGGACCGCAACCGGACCTCTCCCTTTGCCTTCACCGGCAACAAGTTTGAGTTCCGGATGCTGGGCTCCTCCAACTCCATCGCCTGCGCCAACATCATGCTCAACGCCGCCGTGGCCGAGTCCCTCAAGGGCTATGCCGATGTGCTGGAGCAGGCGGAGGACTTCTCCCAGGCCCTGCACGAGCTGATTAAGCAGACCATCTCCGACCACAAGCGGATCATCTTCAACGGCAACGGCTATGACGACGCCTGGATTCAGGAGGCCACCCAGAAGCGGGGCCTGCTGAACTACCGCACCACCCCCGACTGCCTGCCCCATCTGCTGGACGAGAAGAACGTGCGGATGCTGACGGCCCACAAAGTGTTCACGGAGGCGGAGCTGAAATCCCGCTGCGAGATCACCCTGGAGAACTACTGCAAGACCGTGGTCATCGAGGCCAACACCATGGTGGACATGGCCCGCAAGCAGATCATCCCGGCGGTGGAGGCCTATGCCGCCGAGCTGGCCGGCACGGCTGCCGCCAAGAAGACCCTGCTGCCCGGCGCGGCCTGCGCCTATGAAAGCCGGCTGGTGGAGAAGCTCTCCGGGCTTTCCGATCAGATGGATCAGAAGGCCGGGACGCTGGAAGCCGCCGTCCGTAGCCTCCATGGCCTGGAAATCCCCGCCGAAAGCTGCGCCATCCGCGACACGGTGCTGCCGGCCATGAACGAGCTGCGGGCCGTGGCAGACGAGGCCGAAAGCGTCACCGCCAAGCGCTTCTGGCCCTTCCCCACCTACGGCGAGCTGCTGTTCAGCGTGCGGTAATCAAGGAACGAAACCCAGGGAGAGCGGTTTGCACCGCCCTCCCTGGACGTGTGAAAGGAGTCTGTTTCATGAGCATTCATGAGGAGTGCGGCGTCTTCGGGGTCTGGTCGCCCCGGCCGGAGGCTGTGGCCAATCTGGCGTATTACGGCCTCTACGCCCTGCAGCACCGGGGTCAGGAGAGCTGCGGCATTGTGGTCAACGACCAGGGGCTGTTTGAATCCCACAAGGATCTGGGACTGGTGAACGAGGTGTTCACCCCCGATGTCATGGCCCGGTTCCCGGAGGGCACCATGGCCGTGGGCCATGTGCGCTACGGCACCACCGGCGGCAGCAAACGGATCAACTGCCAGCCCATCGAGGTGAACCACCAGAAGGGCAAGCTGGCCCTGGCCCACAACGGCAACCTCAGCAATGCCTTCGAGCTGCGCAGCCGCCTGGAGCTGTCCGGCGCCATCTTCCATACCACCAGCGACACCGAAACCATCGCCTACATCATCACCCGGGAACGGCTGACGGCCCCCTCCATTGAGGAAGCCGTCAGCCGCGCCATGGCCCACCTGGACGGGGCCTACTCCCTGGTGCTCATGTCCTCGGCCAAGCTGCTGGCCGTGCGGGATCCCCACGGCTTCCGGCCCCTGTGCTACGGCGTCACCGCCGACGGCACCTATGTGGTGGCGTCGGAGAGCTGCGCCCTGGAGGCCGTGGGCGCGGAGTTTGTCCGGGACATCCGCCCCGGGGAGATCGTGGTGTTCAGCGACGCCGGCGTGACCTCCCTCCAGGGCGCCCGCCAGGCCGGACAGGAGCGGATCTGCATTTTTGAATACATCTATTTTGCCCGGCCGGATTCCGTCATCAACGGCGTACCGGTTCATGAGGCCCGGCTGCGGGCCGGAGAGCTGCTGGCCAAGGCCCACCCGGTGGAGGCGGATCTGGTCATCGGCGTGCCGGATTCCGGTCTGGACGCCGCTTTGGGCTATGCCCGGGCCTCGGGCATCCCCTACGGAATCGGACTAATCAAAAACAAATACATCGGCCGCACCTTTATCTCCCCCGGCCAGAGCCAGCGGGGCAATCTGGTGCGGATCAAGCTGAACCCGGTCAGCAGCGTCATCCGGGGAAAACGGGTGGTGCTCATCGACGATTCCATCGTCCGCGGCACCACCTCCGGCCGGATTGTCCAGCTCCTGCGGGCGGCCGGCGCCAAGGAAATCCATATGCGCATTTCCGCGCCGCCCTTCCTGCACCCGTGCTATTACGGGACCGACATCGACTCCCGGGATCATCTCATCGCCTGCCACCACACGGTGGAGGAGATCGCGGAGATCATCGGCGCGGACTCCCTGGGCTATCTACCCCTGGAGGATCTGGCGGCCCTGACCGGCAGCCCCAACTACTGCCGGGCCTGCTTCGACGGAGCCTATCCCACGGCGGTTCCCACCGATACCCGCAAGGACCGCTTCGAGCAGAAGCTCCCGCCCCGAAA
>JAEDJR010000187.1 GCA_016296235.1 Oscillospiraceae bacterium | reverse complement strand
GTTGAGGCCGATGCCCCGGAGCATCAGGCGGTTGCCCCGCAGGGCCTCGATGGAGTTGATGCCCATGGCGCCCATGAGCTCCTTGATTTCGTGCTTCCAGGCGGTCAGCAGGTTGACCAGACGCCGGACGCCCACCTCGGGGTCCAGCCGGCGGACCAGCTCCGGCCGCTGGGTGGCGATGCCCCAGCTGCACTTGCCGCCCTGGCAGGTGCGGCACATATGACAGCCCAGGGCCAGCAGGGCCGCAGTGGCGATGTAGCAGGCGTCGGCCCCCAGGGCGATGGCCTTGACCACGTCGGAGGCGCTGCGGATGCTGCCGCCGGCCACCAGGGAGACCTGGTTGCGGATGCCCTCATCCCGGAGCCGCTGATCCACGGCGGCCAGGGCCAGGGCGATGGGGATGCCCACGTTGTCCCGGATGCGGGTGGGCGCCGCGCCGGTGCTGCCCCGGAAGCCGTCGATGGCGATGATATCCGCGCCGCTCCGGGCAATGCCGCTGGCAATGGCGGCGATGTTGTGGACGGCGGCCACCTTGACGATGACCGGCTTGCGGTAGCCCGTGGCCTCCTTCAGGGAGCAGACCAGCTGCCGCAGGTCCTCAATGGAGTAGATATCGTGGTGGGGGGCCGGGGAGATGGCGTCGGAGCCCTCGGGAATCATGCGGGTGCGGGAGACGTCCCCCACGATTTTTGCGCCGGGCAGGTGACCGCCGATGCCGGGCTTGGCGCCCTGACCCATTTTGATCTCCACGGCCGCACCGGCCTCCAGATAGTCCATGTGGACGCCGAACCGGCCGGAGGCCACCTGGACGATGGTGTTGGGGCTGTAGACGTAGAAGTCCTCGTGGAGGCCGCC
Organism: Oscillospiraceae bacterium; assembly: GCA_016296235.1. Taxonomy (GTDB): domain Bacteria; phylum Bacillota; class Clostridia; order Oscillospirales; family Oscillospiraceae; genus Avoscillospira. The sequence goes on along the minus strand of JAEDJR010000187.1, from coordinate 2,408 downwards.
CTCGCCGGTGTTGTAGCAGATGCCCAGCTCCGTGGCGGCCCGGGCCAGACTGGCGTGGGCGTTATAGCTGATGGAGCCATAGCTCATGGCGGAGAACATCACCGGCAGCGCCAGCTCCAGCTGGGGCGGCAGCTGGCATTGCAGCCGTCCGTCGGGGCCACGGGTGACCTGGTCGGGCTTTTTGCCCAGAAACACCCGGGTCTCCATGGGCTCCCGCAGGGGGTCGATGGGCGGGTTGGTGACCTGGGAGGCGTTGATGAGAATCCGGTCCCAGTAGACCGGGAAATCCTTGGGATTGCCCATGGAGGACAGCAGCACGCCGCCGCTGTTGGCCTGCTTGTAGATCTCCCGGATGGTGTCGGAGGACCAGTTGGCGTTTTCCCGGAAGCAGTTGTCGCTCTTGACGATCTTCAGCGCCCGGGTGGGGCAATAGGAGACGCACCGCTGGCAGTTGACGCATTTGGCGTCGTCGCTGACCATGACATGGCGGCTTTCGTCATAGGTGTGGACGCCGTTGGCGCACTGGGTCTGGCAGGCGCGGCAGACGGTGCAGCGGGCGTCGCTGCGGACCACCTCAAATTCGGGATACAAAAAGTCCAGTCCCATCAGAAACACCCCTCTTTCACGCGGATGATGACCGGCTCGCCGCCGGCCGGCGCCCAGAGATTCTCGGCGTCCGGCTCCATGGCCCGGATGGCGGCCTCCTCACTGGCCACGAAAACCAGATCGTCCTTCTCCCCCACCACCATGGAGCGCAGCTTCAGCCGGTCGTTGAGGGCCATGATGCCGCCCTCGAAGCCCAGGACGATGGAAAACGGCCCCGTAATCAGCAGGCTGGAGAAGGTGGTGCGCAGGTAGGTCAGCAGCTCCTGCTGGGCCGGATCCCGGCGGGCGATGGTGGTCCAGAAGGGCGCTGCCACCACGGAGGCGGCCTCCTCCAGGGTCAGGCCCTGGCGGCGCAGCAGATAGTCCATGATGTAGGTGATGACCTCGGTGTCGGTCTGCAGGGTGCACTTGTAGCCGAACATCTCGATGAAGCGCCGGTTGGCGTCATAGGAGGAGATTTCTCCGTTGTGGACGATGGACCAGTCCAGCAGGGAGAAGGGATGGGCGCCGCCCCACCAGCCGGGGGTGTTGGTGGGATAGCGGCCATGGGCGGTCCAGCTGTAGCCCTCGTATTCGTCCAGACGGTAGAAATAGCCCACGTCCTCCGGGTAGCCCACGGCCTTGAAGCAGCCCATGTTTTTGCCGCTGGAGAACACATAGGCCCCAGTGATCTGGGTGTTAATCCGCATGACGGTCCGGGCCATATACTCCCGCTCATCCTGCTGGGCGGCGGCCAGAACGCTGTTCAGGGGCGCCACAAAGTACCGCCAGATCAGAGGCTCGTCGGTGATGGCCGGGGTTTTCCGGGTGGGAATGGTCTCCGCCCGGACGATCTCAAGGCTGTCCTTGAGGAACTGCTCGCAGACCGTGCGGCTGCGGTTGTCGTCGTAGAACACATGGATGGCGTAGAAGTTGCGGTATTCCGGATAGATGCCGTAGCCGGCGAAGCCGCCGCCCAGGCCGTTGGAGCGCTCGTGCATGGGCGCCATGGCGCGGATGATCCGCTCGCCGGTGAACATCCGCCCGGTTCTGGAAATCATGGCCGCAATGGCGCATCCGGAGGGAATCCGAACCTGACCTTCGTATTGCATAGCTCCCTTCCTTTCTCTGAAACACAAAAAGCGTTCCGGGCGGGCAGACTTCTGCCCCTCCCATGAACGCCTTTGCTCATTTACTGTATTATAGTGCCTGGGGCGGAATTTGTCAATCTGTCTAATATGCAAAAACTTTTTTGTGCAGAGTGTTGACAACTGGTGAATTTTGGTGTAGAATGCGTCCCATGAAAAGGCAAAGGCGTCTTTGAGAACCCCTCAAAGACGCCTTTGCCCCTTTTTTTGCAAAAGGAGAGATTTGTGATGGGAACTGTATCGGAAATTTTCGGCTCTCTGGTATTTGACGACCGGGCCATGAAGGCCAGCCTGCCGGCGGGCGTCTATCAATCCCTGCGCAAAACCATTGACGAGGGTGCGCGGCTGGATCTGTCCGTGGCCAACGCTGTGGCCGCCGCCATGAAGGACTGGGCCGTGGCCCGGGGCGCCACCCATTTCACCCACTGGTTCCAGCCCCTGACAGGCATTACGGCGGAAAAGCACGACAGCTTCATTCTCCCGGCCCCCGACGGCGGCGTGATTATGGAATTCTCCGGCAAGGAGCTCATCAAGGGCGAGCCGGACGCGTCCTCCTTCCCCTCCGGCGGTCTGCGGGCCACCTTTGAGGCCAGAGGCTACACCGCCTGGGACGCCACCTCCTACGCCTTCATCAAGGACGGCGTGCTGTGCATCCCCACGGCCTTCTGCTCCTAC
>JAEDJR010000021.1 GCA_016296235.1 Oscillospiraceae bacterium | reverse complement strand
TACGGGCGTTCAGAGCTACCATGCCCAGGTTGTGGGCGTTCATGATATCGTTGATATCGCCGGTCAGGCCCAGGGAGAACTCGGTCATGGGGATCAGCAGAGCGTTGCCGCCGCCGGCTGCGGTACCCTTGACGTTCATGGTGGGGCCGCCGGAGGGCTGACGCAGGCAGCCGCCGACGTTCTTGCCCAGCTTGCCCAGGCCTTCGATCAGACCCAGGGAAACGGTGGACTTGCCCTCGCCCAGAGGCGTGGGGGAGATAGCGGTCACTTCGATGTACTTGCCGTCGGGCTTATCCTTCAGGCGGTTCATGATCTTGATGAAGTCCAGCTTGGGCGTCTTGCCGTAGGGGATGATTTCATCCGGCAGCAGGCCCATTTTTTCCCGGAAATACTCCACAGGAGGCAGATTCTTTTCGGCCTCCTCCGCGATTTGCCAGTCTTTGTAAATGACAGGATCAAGCATGGTAGGTTCCTCCTCATGAAATAAATGGCGCTGTGTTACGCGTCTTTTGTTTTCTACTGTCTGCATTATACCAGCAATCTGTCGGAAACGTCAATAGGGATTCTATCATTTTGTAGCATTTCAATACTTTTCTATCGAATGACGAAAACCCTTTGATTTCCACGCCCTTTTTTGGACAGAAGCAACAAGGCAGCAAAAACCCAATCTGAATTTTAGCGATTCTGCCAGTCTTCAGAACCAGCTGCTGATGAAAATCTCCAGACCGATGAACAGCAAAATCACGCCGCCCAGGATACCGGCCTTGTTTGCCAGCATGGTGCCGACCCGCTTTCCGATCTCCAGGCCGGCCATGCAGATCACAAAGGTCACAGCTGCAATGATCAGGGCCGCCAGCAGGGCCGCCAGCAGGGCATAGTCCGCAATGGTGAAGCCCACAGAGAGGGCGTCGATGGAAGTGGCGACGCCCTGCACCATCAGGGCCACCAGGCCCACCCCCGGCTGATCCTCCTGGCTTTCACCGCCCCGCAGGCCTTCCAGCAGCATCTTTCCGCCGATGAACCCCAAAAGGCCCAGGGCAATCCAGGGGATCAGCTTCTCAAAGGCCCGGAAGTACCGGACTATGGTATGAATGCAGACCCAGCCGATCATGGGCATCACGGCCTGAAACACGGCAAACACCATTGCGATGCCGCACATTCTTCTCGGCGGCATCTTCGGCTCATGGAGTCCGTTGGCCAATGAGACGGAAAACGCATCCATGGCCAGGCCCACGCCCAGCAGCACACTGTTAAAGAAAAATACAAATCCCAATTCCATCCAAATTCCTCCAAAATAAAATCCCAAGTATGATAGCCATACTTGGGCATCCTGACGGAAATAAACAGACTCCATGTATAGCTTCGCAGTTATACATGAGTCTCGCAATTGAAAGCAAGCCAGGCCAGAGCCAGCATGTTGACTTGCTACGCACGGGAAATGCGCTCGCTACTCCCTCACTGAGAAAATCTTATCATACCCCTTCCCGGTTGGTCAAGGCTAATCCTTCGGCTTCTTTCCCTCCTTTGCGCAGAAAACCCAGGCCGCTGTTTGGGCCTGTCACACAGCATAAAGCCGCTTGGTTTTCACAGACAATTTGCCCATATTTTAGGGCAGCTTTGGATTTTTCAAAGCCTCATCCTCAAACGCGAGGAACGAAAACGCACAATGGGTGTCCGTCGTGTACCCGTTCTCCGGATACACATGATAGTCCACTGCTTGATAATCCCCGAGGAACATCAGCCTCTGCACCAGATCCATCAGCGAGAATCGCCCGTTTTTCGGAGAAGTCATATAGTTGGAAATTCGGTTTGCCTGAGAATTGTCTCCTTCCATATCACGGTACTTATCCACCGCGATACCAACAGCGCCGTTCACGGTAACTGCGCTGCATCCGCTGGCGCAGGCGACCATCGCTGCCAGAGAGCCTCCCAGAGAATGTCCCGTCAGCATCACTTGGTAGGATTGATTCTGTACTTCCTCACTTCTCAACACAGCTTCAAACAGTTCCAATGCCTGCGTTTCCTGGCCGGACAGTCTTGGCGACAGTACAAATTCCGCGCAAGCGATCGCGTCACGGAAGGACACGGAACCTGCATATGCGATCCACACGCATCTTGCACGATCATCGCAGAATGCAGCGCCATAAAAACCGCACTTCTCATCTTTTCGTTCACAAAGAAACCGATAATCTCCGACGAATCTACTGATATAATCCGATGTATCAAACAGGGCGGAAGACGGATTATCCGGATCTGTTCTTTTGATCCCAAAGTTCTCCTTCAGGATTCCCATATCATGGGCTTCAATCAATTCGCTTACAGTCCCGGATAATGCATCACAGCTGTCGCATCCATACACCAAATAGCTCAACGCGATTGCGTTCCGTACCGCATCATTCTCTGAATACGCTGCAGCCGGCGGATTTGGTACGCTGCCGCAGGGAATGCTGCCGGTTTTGCGTATTGCTTTCCAAACGCATCCTATGACAAACAGAATCATGATAACGATCAGGGCATTTCTCAACCGCTTTTTATGTACCACTTTCACAGGCTTCTTTTCCCCGCGCAGATTCTCGTTCGGCAAATCTTTCTCCTCCACAAATTCCAATTATGATTGCCGGCTTTCACAAGCAACTAACAATTCTATGCAAGTGTTCAAAAAACGCTGTCATTGCGAGCCAGTGCGCACACCGGCGCGGCAATCCGTTCCCCCCGTACTGACCATCGCGGGCGGCTGATAGCCGCCCCTACGCCCTTTTTCACAGCAATGACAGTGCGGGACGAAACCTTGTCATAAAAATGCGTGTGCTTACGAAAAGCGATCGTCAGAATCCCAATTTGCAGGTCTGTTCGGTTCTATATTATCACATAACAGAATAAAACACAAGAACAGGGCCTGTCGCGAAATTCGCGACAGGTCCTGTTAACCGTCTTACACGCCTGGGTTTTGCGTTGCTTATGCCTCATCCCGGCAGGTCAGCCACTGCAGGAGGTTGCCCCAGAAAACGGGATAGCCCTCCCACTTGCAGAAGGCCTCCGGCGACCAGTGGGGTGCGCAGTCCGTGGCATAGGCGCAGACGCGGCCCTTGCCATACTGCCCCAGCACCACCAGGGGGTCCTCCCCCACTCTGGCCAGGATCTGGCTGCGTTCCTTGGGAATCAGCCGGTTATAGCCCAGAACCTGGGGCCAGGTCTCCGGCAGCCCCGCCATGACAGGATGCTCCGGCATGACCACCCGGGGCGTAATTCCCTCACAGCGCTCCACCCGGTCGTCGCCCTCCAGCAGCGTCACGGGCAGAATTTCCTCCATGGCCGTCCGCTTATAGGCGCCTCTGGCCTGGATGCCCTGGAAGGTCAGATAGCCGCCGATCATCACAAAAGCGCCGCCCCGGAGCACATAGTCCTTCACCAGCTCCAGCTTGTTCACCGATGGAACCAGCCGCTGGAACACGTTCATGGGCAGATTCATGGTATTGGCGCCCACATCGCTGAACATGACCACATCATACCTCTGCAGCTCTTCCAGCGTGGTCGGGAACTTTTTCTCCACCAGATGGGAGGGAATGTGGCAGAATTCCGCCCCGTTCTTCTCCAGAGCCGCCTGAATAAACTCCGTGGCTTCCTCGTAGTAGTCATAGGTGAAGGTGTCGAAGCCCTTGGCCTCGGTCACATGCACATGCCAGCTCTCGCCGACAAACAAAACTCGTTTCATACGCATCCTCACTCGAAGAAGAAAATCTGCTGCATATCCGTGTAGAAGTTCTCTTTGCTGTCGGGCTTATACTTGGTGAAGCAGGGACGGGTGTGGGACCACCAGTCCTGGGTCGTGGGATCGGCGGCCATTTTGGCCATATCGGCCTCATAGTCGGTGCCGGTATACTCAAAGTATCCGAATACCACGTCGTCCTCAATAAAAATGGAGTAGTTCTGCATATTGCAGTCCCGGATCATGGACAGAACCCCGGCCCAGCGGGGCGTATAGACGTCCACCTCGTGGAGACGCCGGTATTCCTCAATGCATTCGGGCTTCAGGCGGCCCACCTGACCAAAGATTTTCTTCATGCTTCTCAACCTCTCGATCTCTTGTCACCGGTGACGTAGTCCATGACCATGGCAAGGATCAGGACGCCGCCCCAGATCAGGGAAATATAGTAGCTGGAGATATTCTGGAAGCGGTTGATGCCGGATTCCAGCATTTTCAGGACAAAAATCGCCAGGATCACGCCGGACATTTTGCCCTTGCCTCCCAGGGGGCTGACGCCGCCCAGAACGATAATCAGGATGGTCTGCAGGGTGTACTGGGAGCCATAGTCCGCACGGGCGGAGGCATAGGTGCCCAGCATCAGCAGGCCGCCCAGGGCCGCGCAGATTCCGGAGGTCATATAGGTACGGATCAGCAGGGGCACAGTCTTGACGCCGGAATAGACGGCTACCTTTTCGCTGGTACCCAGCAGGCGCAGCTTGGTGCCGTAGGTGGTTTTTTCCAGCATGAACCAGATAATCAGCGCCACCACCACAAAGACCAGCAGGCGCACCGGCAGCACATTGCCGATATCCATGACGATCAGGTTGGTCAATTCCTTGGGGAAGGAGCTGTAGGCGCTGCCGCCGGTCAGGACGATGCAGATGCCGCTGAGCAGCTCATTGATGCCCAGGGTCGCCAGAATGGGCGGAATGCGGATTTTGGAAATCAGCACGCCGTTGATCGCACCCCAGAATGCGCCGAACAGGACCGGCAGCACCAGGAACAGCGGGAAGGTTGCCGCCGGCAGGACGCCGCTTTCACCGCCCAGGGCCGTCATGAGCAGGGCGCAGAGCACGGCGGTGAAATTGGCCACGCCCACGCAGCTCAGGTCAATGCCGCCGGTCATCATGCACAGCATGCCGCCCAGGGCCATGACGCCGAATTCCGGGAACTGGGATGCCATGGTTTTGAAATTTCCGAAGTTATAGAACTTGTCAAACCGGGTGATGGCCATAAACGCCATCCAGACCACCACGATGACCAAAAGCCGGAACACATGCTGGTTCTTTTTAACGGCAGTTTTCAGGGTTGTCATACGTTCGCGCCCTCCTTCCGGAACTTCCGGGCCTTGGCCTTATCCGCTGCCCGGTTTGCCCGCAGGACCTGCAGGGCGGAGACGCCGGTGCCGATGACGATCAGGGCGCCGGTGAATACGGACTTCCAGGTGACGGGAATGCCCAGCAAAATCATGGAGTTCTCCACCATGACAATCAGCAGCGTGCCCAGGACGCAGCCGGTCATGGTGCCTGCGCCGCCGGTAATGGCGGTGCCGCCCAGAACCACACCGGCGATGATGTTCATTTCCATGCCCAGCATGTTGGTGGGATGGCACTGCTGCATCATGCAGACCCGGATGACGCCGGCGATGGAGGCGATTACACCCACGATGGTATAGGTCAGGAACTTGGTGCGCTTGACATTGAAGCCAGCGGCTTTGGCTGCGGCGGGATTGCCGCCGATGGCATAGATGCCGCGGCCGAAATAGGTCTTGTTCATCAGGAACCAGATCAGTACCACCACGGCCACCAGAACCAGGAAGGCGATGGACAGCTTGGAGCCCTGGCCCAGATCATTGGTCGTCTCCAGCAGATAGGTGGTGCCGAATCTCTTCATGCCGGCAGGAATGACAGCCAGCTGCTTGGAATTCAGCGCGCCCTGCATGAAGCCCTTGAACACGCTGGAGGCGCCCAGGGTGATAATCATGGGCGTCAGATTCAGATAGCCGATGAAGAAGCCGTTGAAGGCGCCCAGCGCCGCACCGATCACAGCCGCAATCAGCAGCGGCAGCAGCACGCTGCCCTCATAGCCCATGTCCAGCAGCAGCTTGGTGGTGGCATAGACCGAAAGGGATGCCAGCGCCGGGAACGATACGTCCATACCGCCGGATACCAGCACCATGAAAATACCCACCGCAAAGATGCCCGGCACGATCATGGCGGAGGCAATATCCAGCATATTGTTGCTGGTAAAGAATTTTCCGGAGCGGAACTGGATCACCAGGCCAACGGCCACGATAATCAGGAACACATAAAATTCTGTGCGTTCCAAAAGCTTTTTCAGTTTCTTCTGCATACCTCCGCCCTCCTTACATCATATAGTCCAGAATGGTCTGTTCCGTCAGGCCTTCCGAGGGCGCCTCGTGGACAATCCGGCCATCCTTCAGGACCAGCACGCGGGAACAGGTCTGCAGCACCTCCGGCAGGTCGTCGGAGATGACGATGATGCCCATTCCCTTTTCCCGGGCCAGCTTCTGCAAAATCATGTGGATATCATGCTTGGAGCCGATGTCCACGCCCACGGTGGGGCCGTTGAGGATCAGCACCTCCGGGTTGCAGGCCAGCCATTTCGCCAGAACGATACGCTGCTGGTTGCCGCCGGAAAGGGTGTTGGCGTTGTTGTTGGGATCCGGCGTGGCAATGGCCAGCTCCTTCACCCACCGGTCCACCTCTTCCTTGCGGGCCTTGCGGTCGAAGGTGCCGGACTTGGTTTTCAGCCGGTCAATCTCGGAAATGATGGTGTTATCCGCGATGGACTGGGTCAGGAACAGGCCTTCCGACAGACGGTCCTCCGGGACAAAGCCGATCTGGTTGGCAATGGCGTCCTGGGGCTTGCGGATGGACACAGCCTTCCCGTTGCGGAGAATCTGGCCGGAGGTCGCCGGTTTGACGCCGAACATGGACAGGGCCAGCTCCGTGCGTCCGGAGTCCAGCAGGCCGGTGATACCCAGAATTTCGCCGCCGTGGAGCGCAAAGCTGATGTTCTCATAATAGCCGTCCAGAGTCAGGTTCTTCAGCTCCATGACCGGCTGCTCCGTCACATGCTCGGCCCGGAACGTCTGATCCTGGAACCGCCGGCCGGTCATGTAGTAGGTGAACTTCTGGTCGTCCAGGTCGGCAATGTTGCCGGTGGCCACCAGCTCGCCGGAACGGCAAATCGTAAAGCGCTCGGCAATCTCAAACACCTCGTCCAGCTTGTGTCCGACGAAGAGAATGGCGATTCCCTCGGCTTTCAGCTTCATAATAATATTGAAGAGGGCCTTGACCTCTTTCCGGGTCAGAGCCGTGGTAGGTTCATCCATAATAATCAGCTTGGCGTTGAACATCAGCGCCCGGCTGATGGCGACCATCTGCTTTTCCGCCACGGACAGGGAGCCCACCAGGGCGTCCAGGTCCACGTGGAAGTCAATTTTTGCAATGGCCTCCTCTGCAATCTGCCGCATCCGCTTCTTGCTGACCACCTTGCGTTTGGCCGCCAGCTCCGTGTTGAGCGCCAGATTCTCCATCACCGTCAGATTGGGAAATACGGAGAAATCCTGATAAATCACCTGGATGCCCGCCATAATGGCGTCGATGGGAGAGAACTTGTCCATGGGCTTCCCGTCGAATTCCAGGGTGCCGCCATCCCGGGGATGGACGCCGGAAATAACCTTAATCAGCGTGGATTTGCCGCAGCCGTTTTCACCGGCCAGGCAGTGAATCTCGCCGGGCATGATTTCCAGGGAAACGCCCTTCAGGGCGCGCACGCCGGCGAAGGATTTGGTGATATCCACCGCTTTCAGTAATGCCTGTGCCATGAAGCACCTCCATTGAACGATATCTTCCGTACAGGGAATGGGGGATTGATCCGCCGGTCCGACACCGGCAGAAAAACGAAGTGCGCAGCCGTTTGGGCTGCGTTAAAAAGCAAGGGTGCAGGAAAAAACCGCCGGGCGGGCGTTTGCCCGCCCGGCGTTGTTTGCTGTGAGAAGCTTAGAAGCCGAAGGAGTCAACATTCTCCGCGTTGATGGTAATCCAGCCCTGGCCTTCCAGAACCGTGCTGGAACCTGCACGGAAGTCCATGGCGGTGTAGCCCTCCACGCCCAGATCCACGGGGCCGGAGATGGTTTCCTTGTTCAGGACCTTGACAGCCAGAGCGATCATAGCCTGGCCTGCGATGGCGGGATCCCACAGGGTCAGGGACTTGATGACGCCGGACTTCAGCAGCTCCGCGTTGTCGGCGGGCATACCGGTGCCGGTGGTGAAGGCCTTGTCCACCAAGCCCATTTCCTGAATGGCGCGAGCCACGCCGGGAGCGTCAAAGGAAGAGGTGCCCATGATGCCCTTCAGATCGGGATAAGCCTTGAAGCATTCCTTGGCCACGTTGTAGGCGGTGTCGCCGTTGTCGTGGGACTCAACTCTGGGCATATCCTCCAGCAGCGTCATGTTGGGGTAAGCTTCCTTCTGATAAGCGACAGCAGCGTCAGCCCACTCGTTGTGGGAGCCGTTGGTCAGGTCAGCAACCATGGTGGTGTACAGTCCTTCGCCGCCCATGGCTTCCGCCAGGTTGTCCATAATGAACTGGCCGTAACCGGCGTTGGAGAAGGCTTCGATGTCGTAGTCCACATTGGTCAGAGCGGAGCCCTCATGGGCAATGACGATGATGCCCTTGTCGCGGGCCTTTTTCAGAACGGGATCGATGGACTGGATGTCAACGGGAACCACGCAGATGGCGTCCACGCCCTGGGCAATCAGGTCTTCCACCAGCTGCGCCTGCAGGGTGGCGTCAATCTGATCGGTGCCCTTCTGATAGACGTTCAGCTCCGTGTGGGCAGCGGCGTACTCGTCCACGCCGGTCTTCATGCGGACGAACCAGGGGTTGGAAGAGTCCTTGGGAACCACGACAATTTCAAACTTGTCGTCCTTCTTGGCCGAGCCGCTGCAGGCCGCCAGGCCAAACACCATGACAACAGCCAGGAGCAGTGCGATGAGCTTTTTCATGATCTTTTTCCTCCATTGTTGTTTCAATTTATTCCTCTCCCGCAGGAGGTGAATACAAATTATACACGGCGGAACTGCACATCCCGCTCATAGCGGTCCATTTCCTCCAGCCATGCGGCGCCGACACCGGCGTTCTTCTTCCAGCACAGGTAGTCCCACACGGCGTTGACCGGCATGTTCCTGCACTCGTCCAGCAGAGCCATGCGCTTGCCCAGATTACCGGCGTATTCGGCCTCCTGCAGCAGCGCGGTGGGCTCCAGCAGGGCGCTGAGCAGAGCCTTGCCGGCGGCCCGCAGGCCGCAGATCCAGGCGGTGACACGGTTGACCTGGGCGTCGAAGAAGTCCAGACCCACGCAGATATTCTGACCGATGAGACCGGCCCGCTTGATCTCCTGGAACACCTGGTACAGGCCGTCGTCCTGGATCAGGGTATGGTCGGAATCCCAGCGGACGCCCCGGGACAGGTGGAACATGATGCCGTTGAGGAAGGGATAGACCGCAGAAATCTTGTCGGCGTAGTTCTCCGTGGGATGGAAATGACCGGTGTCAATGGTCAGGCCCAGATTGTTCTTTGCGGCATAGGCAATGTAGAAATCATGGGAGCCGACTGTGAAGCACTCGTTGGCGATGGAGAACACCTTGCCCTCCATGCAGTCGCGGATGTAACGGGGATCCAGCTTTTCCGCGTAGATCTGATCCAGGGAGTCCTTCAGCCGGGCACGGTAGCCCATGCGGTCGGCCGTGTTGTCCTTGGTGCCGTCGGGCGTCCAGGTGTTGTTGAACACGGTGCAGTTCAGCTCCCGGCCGATGGCCTCGCAGATCCGGCGGCCGTTGATGCCGGCCTGCACCCAGTAGCGGCGAACCTCATCGTCGGGGGATGCCAGGGAGCAGCCGTCCTTCATCATGGGATGGGTGAAATAGGACACGTTGAAGTCCACGCCCATGTTCCGCTCCTTGGCGAAGTCAATCCAGCTGCGGAAGTCCTCCACATCGTAGTCCCGGCGCTCCTTGGGGCTCTTCGGCTCGGCGTACATACTCTGCAGACCCAGACGGTGGGTGCAGGGGGAGAACTTCATGGCCTGGGCCAGATCCTGCCGCAGCTCGTCGCCGTTGCGGGCGGCGCCGGGATAGTTGCCTGTGACGGTATTCTCGGAATGGACGTTTTCAAAGGATTCGAAGCCCTTGACATCATCACCGGCCCAGCTGTGGATGGAAATGCCGACCTTCTCGAAGTCTCTCAGGGCCTGTTCCGTGTCCACTCCATAGGCCGCAAACAGTTCCTTGGCGCTCTCATAATTCTGCAGGATGGTTTTTTCATTGGGAATATACAAATCGAACACTCCTTTTTCACAGATGCTTGGGCAAATGCTCCAAGAAAGCTGCCTTTTTCCAAATCATAGCATCTGTGCCCGAATTTTTCAATTCGTTTCCCTTGCTTCTCCTAATTTTCATTAATTTTAATTGAAATCAGGATTTCATCCCGTTTTTCCCCGTCAATATGTTTAGTTTGGCAGTTTCAAATTTGTGCATATTTTTAACAAATTCAGAAATCTCCTGTTTCGCTCTCCGTTGCACATTGCCAAAGCGCATTGGGATCCCGCCGGTTTTTACCGGGCAGCCCTTTCCATGAAAATTTATTAAAATTAGACATGAATTTTACAGGCGCACAGAATCCCGGACAACGATTTTGGCCTTGACCAGAATATCCTGTGTGGTCCGGTTTCGGTCCTCCATCCGGTTCAGCAGGGCCTGGAAACAGCTGCGGCCCAGCTGCCGCATATCCTGGGCAATGGTGGTCAGGGGCGGATCGTAGAAGGCGGCGATGGAAATATCGTCAAAGCCCACCACGCCCACGTCCCGCGGGACATGGAGTCCCCCGGCCTTCAGCGCCGCAATGAGCCCCATGGCGATCAGATCGCTGGTGCACACAAAGATCTGCGGCAGAGGCCGGAAACGCTCCAGCGGCAGGAAATACCGGTAGGCGCCCTCCGCCTTGTTCAGCCGCAGCTCCGGCCGCAGGAACATCCAGCGCTCCTCCACCTGCAGGCCGTTTTCCGCCATTCCCTGGAGAAAGCCCTGATAGCGGTCGGTGCAGTTGCTCATGATTAAATCCTCGGAGACATAGCCGATGCGGGAATAGCCCGCCCTGGCCAGCCGTCCCACCAGACGCCGCATGGCGTCCTGGTTGTCCGTTCCCACACTGTCAATGGGTACGTTGGGCATCCGCCGGTCTCCCAGCACCACCGGCACCCGCTTGGCTGCGCGGATGATCTGCTGGTCGTTTTCCATGGAGCCGCCGAAGAAAATCAGGCCCTTGACGCCGGACTGGAGCAGGCTGCGGATATAACTGCTCTCCGCCTGGTGGCGGTGCTCCATGGAGCACACCATCACGGCGTAGTCCCGCTCCCAGGCAGCCTGAAACACAGCCTGCACCGAACGGGCATAGAACTCGTTGGAAATTTCCGGCGTAAACACGCCGATGATCCGCTGCCCCCGGTTGAGATCCGCCGACGGCCTGGGCTGGTAGCCCAGCCTGGCAATGGCCTGCTGCACCCGGTCGGTGGTTTCCCCGGTAATGCTGGCCGTCTGATTGATGACATGGGAGACCGTCGTAATGGAGACGCCGGCCTCTCTGGCCACATCTTCCATGGTGACGGCTTTCCGGCGGATTTTCTCCATGGCGTTTTCTTCCTTTTCTCTTATTCTCCCAGCTCCGCGGCCCGCACCTCTGCCAGGGTCGGAATGGAGCTGGTGGCGCCCATGCGGGTGACCGCGATGGCGGAAGCCCTGGCGCCGTCATCCAGACAGGCGGCCATGTCCTCTCCCCGGGCCATGCCGGCCAGCAGGAAGCCCGTGAAGGTATCGCCGGCAGCGGTGGTATCCACAGCTTTCACCCGGTAGGCCTTCTGGCTGATTCTCCTGCCTCCTCCCTGGTAGACGGAGCCCTTGGAGCCCAGGGTCAGGATCACCTGTGCTTCCGGGAACCTCTCCGCCATGGCCGCCAAAATCTCCTCCGGCTCCTGTTTGCCGGTGATGGACATGCCCTCATCCTCGTTCATAATGAACAGAGACACCCGGCTCAGGTCGCAGGCCAGCACCTTTTCGTTCATGGGAGAAGGATTCAGCGCCACTACCATGCCCTTTTCATGGGCCTTTTCCATGAGATAGTCCACGCAGTTGATCTCATTCTGCAGCAGAATCAGGTCGCCTGCATCAAAATGGGCCAGAACCTCGTCACAATATTCCCGGGTATTGGCACGGTTTGCGCCGCCGTTGAGCACGATGCAGTTCTGACCGTTGGCATCCACCTGGATAAAGGTGCTGCCGGTACCGGTCTCCACCGTGCGCAGCCAGGTGCAGTCCGCCCCGGCCTCCTCCAGCAGCTGCCGCAGCTCCTGCCCGTCGGGGCCGATATTTCCGGCATGATAAACCCGGCAGCCGGCTCTGGCAATGGCTACGGACTGGTTCATGCCCTTGCCGCCGGGAAAATGCTCGATCCCCAAGGAGTCGATGGTCTGACCGGGCCGGACGATCTCCGCCACCTGGAACACATGGTCAATATTCAGGGATCCGAAGTTCAAAACTTTCATACAGCAGTCTCCTTTGTTGTTCGCTTTGTTCTGAGTATAGAACATTTGCATAAAAATAGCAAGACGGCAGCGCAAAATATTGCCATTCTGCACGGCCGCCGTCGGACGCAATGCCCGGGATTGTGTGGAGTTTCTCCCTAATTCTTCCTTTATTCACAATTTTTTCAAAGATTGTTTTATTTTTCGTCACTGCTTGTTCAACATTTTTCCCGGCCGATGCTGTAAGATAACACCATCAGGAGGCAATCCCAAAACGCAAACCGCTCCTGTTCAACATAGAGTTAGTTTTCTTTTTCTCCTCTCTCTTTTCTTTCTCCTCTCTTTCTCTCTCAAACGCAGAAGGCCCGCCGGAAGGCGGGTCTTTTGCGTTTCATCGGGCTGCGCCGATGGGTTTCATGGGCGCAGTCACCACAATTTTTCATTCTGACGATCGGTTTTTCTATGACAGGGTAGGGCGCGACAACCCGGCGCGCCGTTTGGCAGTTATCGAAAGGATGCAGCTGCCTGCAAGCGGCACGCCCAGTGGTCGTGCCCTACAAAAAATGCGTGTCATTGCTGAGAAAAAGGCCGTAGGGGCGGCTATCAGCCGCCCGCAAAGCCGACAATCTTATTTTTCATTCTGCATTCTGCATTACTTTGTCCCCGTGGTTTCCGTCTCTTCGGCTTCATCGGCTATCCCGTATTTTTTCCCCAGACGCGCCGGGCTGACAAACAGCTTAACCAGGCCGCCGCCCAGGAGAAACACCCCCAGGGCTACGGCAACCATCCACCATTCAAAACTGCTTGTCTCCTGCGGGGCAGGCTCGTTTTCCGGTTCCGGCGCCGCCTCCTGCAGCGGTTCCGGCTGAGGCGTTTCCGCTTCCGCCGGAGGCAGTTCTTCCTTCGGTACCTGCTGCACCTCCAGTTCCACGGACTGGTTGTCTTCCTCTTCGGGGAGATTCTGCCAGACATTATAGGCCGTGAACAGTGCCGCCGTCTGGCTTACAACGGATATTTCCACATCCTGGGTATACACCGCCAGCAGGAACGGCTGGGGCGCATAGATGATTCCCACATCGCTGACGGCTCCTTCAAAAAATCCGTACTTGTGCGCCACCTCATAGTCCGTCACACCGGCCTTGAAATACTCTCCCGGCTGGGCCTGCTTCATGTAGCCGATCATCTCTTCAAAATCCGCCCGGTATTCGTATAAGTAAGTCAAAGCGTCCATCATCATGCGGGTACAGTAATAATTGTCCACATAGTAGATGTAATCGATCTCGTCATCCTCCATGGTGAAATACTTCCGCATGAGATTCTTATAGTCCCGGAATTCTCCCAGATTATAGAGCATGCCGATGGAAACGTCATTATCGGAATGCACCAGGCTCTGATAGTGCGCCTGATCCAGGGTGGTACCGGCCCGGCTGATGTAAGCGTCCGGCGCAATCAGCCCCTCCCGCTCCATCTCGTAGTAATACATGTTCAGCGGCAGCTTATAGGTGCTGCCCGCCGTCATGAACGCCGCATCGTTGAAGGCATAGGTTTCCCCGGTCACGGTATTGCAGTAGGAGACGGAATAGTTGCTCTCATCCAGGCCATTGGCCTCCATAAATTCCGCCACGGCATCCTCCAGGCTCAGTTCGGAATAGTCCGTCGGAATCGCATAGGCCCAAGCGGGAATTGTCAGCAGCGCCAGCAGTGCCGCCAGCAGCAATCCCCTGCCCATCCAGTGTTTCATACAAACACCTCCACGGTGATTGTAACGGCAAAATGTGAACAAATTATGAATACACCGTATCTTGTGGAATTCTCTTCTGTATTACCACTAAATATTCGGCAATATTTATAAATTGATTTAGCTACTATCGTCGTTTTACCCAATTTCCTGTTTTCGCCGGTGGTTCATGCACAAGCCGCTCCTTTCCCGCATAGACTTGGTTGAACCATTTTCCGGGGAGTGATCTGTATTGAGTAATTTCTTCTGCACCAATGGCGGCCGCAGCCCCTGTGAGGCGAATTGCCAGACGCCGGCACGTCCCTGCTGCCCCTGCGGAGATGATTTCCGCCGGGCACTGGAGCTGCTGTGCTGCCCGCAGCTGCGTTCCCTGATTGATTTCAACGCCTTCGCCTTTGTTTCCGGCTTCTATGTGCTGGGCGCTGCCCTGGATGCGCCGCCGGCGGGTACGGCATCCGGAGACAATCTGTCTGATCTGAGCGGCCGGTATGTCTGCGGCAGCGACAGCTGCGAGACAATCACGGTCTCCGGCACGCTTAATCCGCCTGTCGCCGGCTCCACCGCCCTGGACGCCACCGTAACCCAGGCCGCCCTTTGCCGGCTGACCGCCGTAGCTTTTGATGCGGCAGCCGATACGACGGAGACCGCTGCGGACAATTTCCAGAGCGTCAGCCAGATTTTGGGCCAGCTGCTGCGTCCCCACCGTCATCAGGACTGCTGTTCCGTTGCCGATGCCCTGACCAGCGCCGCCGCCGTTCGGGCCTCCACGGTGGCTGCCGGCCCCCTGGTTGTCGCAAACAGCGTCATTCTCGGCCAGATCGGAAACATTCTGGTGCTGGCCAACAGCACCGACAACCGATTCTATTTCATCTGTGTGGCAGACATCGACTTCCTTGGCTAACGCAAAAGCGCCCCCGCAGGGCGCTTTTACGCTTTTTTCTGACCCGCAATCAGCGGAAGGGCATTACTTGTGCGCTGTTACAAATCCGGCCAGGGCTTCCATCTGCCGGGTGGTCTCCGGTACGCTGGGGCCGCCGTAGCTCAGGCGCTGGCTGACGCAGGTCTGCAGGTCGATGGCGGCGTAGACACCCTCGTCAAAGGCGGGGTGAATCTTCCGGAATTCCTCCAATGTCAGCTGCTCCAGCGTCTTTCCCTGACTGGTGCAGAGATACACCAACTGGCCTGTGGCTTTATAGGCGTCCCGGAAGGGCACACCCTTCTTGGTCAGGTAGTCCGCGCAGTCCGTGGCGTTGATAAAGCCCTTCTTCGCCGCTGCCAGCATGTTCTCCGGCAGCACCTTCATGGTGTCCAGCATGGCGGCAAAGACCGGCACGCACTGCTTCACCGTATCCACCGCGTCAAAGACCGGCTCCTTGTCCTCCTGCATATCCTTGTTGTAGGCCAGGGGCAGGGACTTCATGGTGGTCAGCAGGCTCATCAGGCTGCCGTAGACCCGGCCGGTTTTGCCCCGAACCAGTTCCGCCACATCGGGGTTCTTCTTCTGGGGCATAATGGAAGAGCCTGTGGAATAGGCGTCGTCCAGTTCGATAAATTTGAACTCCCAGCTGCACCAGAGGATGACCTCCTCGGCAAAGCGGCTCAGATGCATCATCAGGATGGACAGGGCCGACAGCAGCTCGATGACATAGTCCCGATCCGAGACGCCGTCCAGGCTGTTGGACATGGGGCCTTCAAAGCCCAGCAGCTGCGCCGTTTCAAAGCGGTCAATGGGATAGGTGGTACCGGCCAGGGCGCCGGAGCCCAGGGGGCACCAATTCATGCGGGTCTGGCAGTCCTCCAGCCGGGTCACATCCCGCTGGAGCATGCTGCCGTAGGCCAGCAAATGCTGGGCGAAGGTGATGGGCTGTGCCCGCTGCAGGTGGGTATAGCCCGGCATGACCGTCTGCTGATGGGCCGCAGCCTGCTTCAGCAGCACCTGGATCAAATCCAGCACCATGCCCTTGATCTCCCCGATCTCCCGCCGCAGATACAGCCGCAGATCCACCGCCACCTGGTCGTTGCGGCTTCTGGCCGTGTGGAGCCGTTTTCCGGCGTCTCCGATGCGTTGGGTCAGAAGGGTCTCGATATTCATGTGAATGTCTTCATTGTCGGCGGAGAACTCCACCTTCCCGGCTTCGATATCCGCCAGCAGCTCCTTCAGGCCCTGGGTGATGGCCGCCGTATCCGCCTGGGCGATGACGCCCGTATCCCCCAGCATCTTCGCATGGGCCAGCGAGCCCTGGATATCCTCGCGATACATCCGCTGGTCAAAACTGATGGAGGAATTAAAATCATTGACAAGGGCGTCGGTCTCCTTTTGGAACCGTCCGGACCAGAGCTTCAT
>JAEDJR010000186.1 GCA_016296235.1 Oscillospiraceae bacterium | reverse complement strand
TGATACAACCCCCAGTCAGCTTCGCTGACAGCCCCCTATAGAGGGGGCACGAGGGTGCGCAGCACCATTTCAAATCATCCGCGAAGCGGATACCTCCATTGTCAATTGTCAATTATCAATTGTCAATTCACAGACAAATCCCAATTGATCTTGTTCTTGATTTATAAGACGCGTACTGGGAAACGCCCGAAGAATCCGCAGCTTCTTCGGGCGTTTTCTATTCTGCCGGATCCCGGGGCAGGTTCTTTATGGTTTCCTTAATTCTCCCGTCATTGCCTTTACAGCCGGAGAAATCTATAGTATCATACATTTATTCTGTTATTTCCAGGGAGGTTTACCATGGAGAAGTCCCATCGAAAAAAGCTCCTGAACCTCCTTTTGCTGGCCGTGGTGTTCGGCCTGACGGTGTGGGCGGTGTTCCACGGAGAGGATCCGAAGGAGCTGCTGGCCTATCTGCGCACCGCCGAGCCGGGACTGGTGGTTCTGAGCGTAGTCTGCGTCCTGGGCTTCATTCTGGGCGAGGCCTGGATTATCCGCTATCTCATGGGCTGCCTGGGCGTACCGGTGCGCCGGTCCCACTGCTGCCTGTATTCCTTTATCGGGTTTTTCTACAGCTGCATCACCCCCTCCGCCTCCGGCGGTCAGCCTATGCAGGTGGCCGTCATGCGCCGGGACGGCATCCCCGTAGCCGTGTCCACGGTGGTGCTGGCCATTGTGACCATCACCTATAAGCTGGTGCTGGTGGTCGTGGGCATCGTGGTGCTGGCCCTGCGGCCGGCCAGAGTCATGACCCTGCTGAACCCGGTTCTGCCGGTGGTCTGGCTGGGCCTGGGGCTCAACGTGGTGTGCGTGGCCCTGCTGCTTTTGCTGGTGTTCCACCCCACCCTGGTGGAGCGGTGCGCCCGGTGGGCCCTGGGGCTGCTCCACCGCCTGCGGCCCTTCCGCCACCCGGAGCGGCAGCTGGAGCGGCTGGAGCGCATGATCGGCCAGTACAGCGGTGCCGCCGAATTCTACCGCAGTCACAAGCATGTGGTCGTCCACGTGTTCCTCATGACCGTCCTGCAGCGGACGCTTCTGTTCCTGATTACCTGGTTCACCTACCGGGCTTTCGGCCTTTCCGGAGAAGGCCCGGTCTTCCTGATCTCCCTGCAGGCCATGATCTCCGTGGCCGTGGACATGCTGCCCCTGCCCGGCGGCATGGGAATCAGCGAAACCCTGTTTCTGACCATCTTTGAACCGGTGTTCGGCCCCGACCTGATCCTGCCGGCCATGGTGGTCAGCCGCGGCGTCAGCTACTACTCTCAGCTGCTGCTCAGCGCCGTCATGACCGCCGCCGCGTCCTTCATCCTGGGCGGCAAGAGAAAGAAAAAGGAGGCTCCTACCCCATGATCCGGTTCCTTGGCTTTTATGATTATACGGTGGTGCTGACCTATCTGAGCCTGATCTCCTCCGTCCTGGGCATGTCCCAGGCCATCCACGGCCACTACAAAACCGCCATCCTCTGCCTGGCTCTTTCCGGCGTCTGCGACGCCTTCGACGGCCGCATCGCCCGCACCAAAAAGAACCGCACCGACGAGGAAAAGGCCTTCGGCATTCAGTTGGACTCCCTGTGCGACGTGGTGTGCTTCGGCGTATTCCCCGCCATGATCTGCTATCTGCTGGGCGTCCGGGGTGTGCTGGGTCTGGGCCTGGTGTTCTTCTACTGCATCTGCGCCGTGATCCGCCTGGCCTTCTTCAACGTCCTGGAGGGCAAACGCCAGCAGACCGAGGGCGGCTGCAACCGGATTTACCGGGGCCTGCCCGTGACCTCCATCGCCTTTTTGCTGCCCATGGCCTTCTGGCTGCAGTTCGTCATTCCCGACCTGGCGTTTCTGTTCCTGCTCCATGTGCTGCTGGCCGTGGTGGGCCTGCTGTTCATTCTGGATTTCCCCATGCCCAAGCCGGGTCTCAAGTTCATTCTGGCCCTGATTGCCGTGGTCGGCGTCACCGTGGGCACCATTTTCGCCTATACCCGCTTCCGGGTGCCGTCTCCAAAGAACTTTGAAAACCCCATTGTGGAAGAATTGCTGGGGGAGGACGACGATGCAGTACAAACGCCGTGACGGCACCCTGGTCACCGTCTCCGGCGGGCAGGAGCGGCTTCTGCGTCTGCTCTACGGCACGGCGCCCGGCCGGCTGCTGCTGAAGCCCCTGGTGCGGCCGGGTCTGTCCCGGCTGGCGGGGCGGTTTCTCTCCTCGTCCCTGTCCCGGTGCCTCATCGGGCCCTTCATCCGGGCCAACGGCATCGACATGACGCCCTACGAGCCGGGGCCCTATGGCAGCTACAACGCCTTTTTCTCCCGGCAAATCCGCCCGTCGGCCCGGCCCGTGGACCGGGAGCCCGGCCATCTGATCGCCCCCTGCGACAGCAAGCTGACGGTGCTTCCCATTACGGCCGAAGGCCGCTTTTCCATCAAGCACACGGACTACACCGTGGCCTCCCTGCTGAAAAACGAGGCCCTGGCCCGGACCTATCTGGGCGGACAGACCCTGATCTTCCGCCTGTCCGTGGACGACTACCACCGCTACTGCTATGTGGACGACGGAGAAAAAACCGCGCAGACCGTCCTGCCCGGCGTCCTGCACACGGTTCATCCCATGGCCAACGACCGCTATCCCATCTATAAGGAAAACGCCCGGGAATACTGCGTGTTGCAAAGCCCCGTGTTCGGCCCCATTCTGGTGATGGAGGTTGGGGCCCTGCTGGTGGGGAAGATCGTCAATCACCACGGGGCCGCCCGGGTTTGCCGCGGCCAGGAGAAGGGCTATTTCCAGTTCGGAGGCTCCACCGTGGTTCTGCTGCTGCCTCCCGGTGCGGCCAGGCTGGACGGGGATATTCTGGAAAATTCCGCCGCCGGTCTGGAAACCGCGGTGCGCTGCGGAGAGAAAATCGGCGTCAGCGCCCGGCAAGAAAAAATCCCCGGAGAGGGCTCCGGGGCTGGAAAAGATATGGGACTTAGATGAGCGACAGCTCGTCCTTTGGTGAAGCTGTGACTGCATATTATCATGGATTTTATGCAAAGTCTGTCGAACCCGGGACAAAGCCTTGAAAAAAGTTTGACGGACTGATAAAATAAGGCGATATCACGCAAAGGAAGCATAGACATGGAGTATCTGGCTGGAGAATATGACATCGCCGTCATCGGCGCAGGCCACGCGGGCATCGAAGCAGCCCTGGCCGCGGCCCGGATGGGGCTGAAAACGGTGATTTTTACCATCAATCTGGACGCCGTGGGCAATATGCCCTGCAACCCGGCCATCGGCGGCACCGGCAAGGGCCACCTGGTCCGGGAGCTGGACGCCCTGGGCG
>JAEDJR010000185.1 GCA_016296235.1 Oscillospiraceae bacterium | reverse complement strand
CTGATCGATGACCTGCTCCACGGCGGTGCAGCGGCCGGTGGCGGCGTCCAGGGTGAACACGGCGCCGCAGAGCCAGCAGGGGCCGGGGGCCGGCTGGAAGCGGCTGGTCAGATCCCCCCGGAACAGGGCGATGGATTGGGCCGGATCCACCCCCAGGGCGCTGTCCCTGGGGCCTGTCATGCCCAGATCCGTCACATAGCCCGTCCCCTTGGGCAGAATCCGCAGATCCGCCGTGGGCACATGGGTGTGGGTGCCCCACAGGGCCGAGACCTTGCCGTCCAGGTAGAAGCCCATGGCCAGCTTCTCCGACGTAGCCTCGGCGTGGAAGTCCACAAGCACCGGCAGGCCGGACAGCTCCTTCAGAATGCCGTCGATTTTCGTGAACGGGTTGTCGGCGTTGAAATCCATGCCGCAGCGGCCCACCAGATTCACCACGGCGATCTGGCACCGGCCGGCGTCGTAGACGCCCACCCCACGGCCGGGCCGCTGGGGGGCCTGATTGGCGGGCCGCAGAACCCGGCTGTTGTCATCCAGATAGGGAAGCAGCTCCCGCCGGTTCCAGGTGTGGTTGCCCAGGGTGATGACGTCGGCGCCGGCGTCCAGAATGTCCTCTCCCTGATCCGGGGTCATGCCCGTCATGGCGGCGTTTTCGCCGTTGACCACGCAGAAATCAATCCCCAGTCTGCGCCGCAGCTGCGGCAGCCGCCTGCGCAGCCACGCCAGGCCGGGCGCGCCCACCACGTCGCCGACCGCCAGAATCCGTACTTCCATTTCCCATTCCCCTTTCCGGGCGTGATAGTTTATTATATCCCAAAAATGTTCCGTTTTTCAAGGGTTTCTCCAGAAAAAGGAATAATTTCCCAGTAAAAATTCCTTGACTTTTTGTGAAATTTGTGCAATATTTAGTAGGTATTCACGATAACCGCTCTTCCCTCACGTGGCTCGTACAATGTGAGATTGTGCACGGCCCCGTGGGGGCGTTTCGCTTTCATGGGTACAAAATAAATAGAGGAGGTACCCGAATATGCTGAACGGTACTGTCAAATGGTTCAACTCCGAAAAAGGTTATGGCTTCATCTCCAACGATGACGGCAGCGGCGACGTGTTCGTCCACTTCTCTGCCATCCAGTGCGACGGCTTCAAGAAGCTGGAGGAGGGCCAGAAGGTCTCCTACGATGTGGAGCCCGATCCCAAGGACAACGGCAAAATGCGCGCTGTCAACGTGACCGTCATGTAAGGTAATCCATGGAAAAGCACCCGCCGACGGAGCCATCCGCTCCGCTGCGGGTCTTTTTGTTGCCTGAACGCGAAATCCGTGGTACAATACAGAAAACACCGCCTGCGTTGCCCTTGTCCCCCCTACACAGGGGGGTGCCTGCGAAGCAGGCGGGGGGTTGTATCAAGTTTTCTGTTTGATCGTTCTATCGGTAAAATTGCTCGTCGATACAACCCCCAGCTTCGCTTCGCTCAGCAGCCCCCTATAGAGGGGGCACGAGGGGCCTTCTACAATTCTTCATTCTGCATTGATCTCCCCCCGGAGGCTTCCATGAACAAAAGCACCCTGCTTCGTGAATATTTCGGCCACGACGCCTTTCGTCCGGGGCAGGAAGGCCTCATCGACGCCCTGATGGACGGGCAGGATGTTCTGGGCGTCATGCCCACCGGCTCCGGCAAGTCCATGTGCTATCAGATTCCCGCCCTGATGCTGCCGGGGATCACCCTGGTGGTGTCGCCCCTGATCTCCCTGATGAAGGATCAGGTCATGGCCCTGTGCCAGGCCGGGATTCCGGCGGCTTATCTCAATTCCTCCCTGAGCTTTCCCCAGTACTGCGAGGCCCTGCGACGGGCCTGCCGGGGCGCCTATAAGATCATCTATGTGGCCCCGGAGCGGCTGTCCACCGAGGGCTTCCTCCACTTTGCCGCCGGGGCGGACATCTCCCTGGTGGCCGTGGACGAGGCCCACTGCGTCAGCCAGTGGGGACAGGATTTCCGCCCCAGCTATCTGCAGATCGCGGACTTTGTGGAGGGACTGCCCCGGCGGCCCCTTCTGGCGGCCTTCACGGCTACGGCCACCCGGGAGGTCCGGGCGGACATCGTCCGGCTCCTGCGGCTTCGGGAGCCCCGGACCGTGGTCACGGGCTTCGACCGGGAAAACCTCTTTTTCGACGTGGAGCGCCCGGAGAAAAAGCCCCGGCGCCTGCTGGAGCTGCTGCGGGAGCGCCGGGGCCGCAGCGGCATCGTCTACTGCGCCACCCGGGCCAACGTGGAACGGGTCTGCCAGACCCTCTGCGACAACGGCTTCTCCGCCACCCGCTACCACGCGGGCCTGGACGATCAGGAGCGGCGGCAGAATCAGGAGGATTTCTCCTACGACCGGAAATCCATCATGGTGGCCACCAACGCCTTCGGCATGGGCATCGACAAGTCCAACGTCTCCTTTGTGATTCACTATAACATGCCCAAGAACCTGGAGAGCTACTACCAGGAGGCCGGCCGTGCCGGTCGGGATGGCAGCCCCGCCGACTGCATTCTGCTGTTCTCTCCCGGCGACGTCCGCACGGCGGAATTCCTCATCGACAATTCCAGCGAAAACGAGAGCCTCTCCCCGGCCCAGCAGGCGGCCCTGCGGAAGAAGGACCGGGAGCGGCTGCGGGACATGACGGCCTACTGCCAGACCCGGGACTGCCTGCGGGCCCACATTCTGCGCTACTTCGGCGAGAGCTGCCCCGACACCTGCGGCAGCTGCGGCAACTGCCGGGGGGCCCTTCCAGGAAATCGACGTCACCGACCAGGCCGAGGCCATTCTCAAAGCCATCCAAACTGCGGAAAACCGCTACAACACCAGCTTCGGCATGACGGTCTACTTGAAGCTCCTGCGGGGCATCAAGGACAAGACCCTCTCCGCCTGGGCCATGGAAAAGCTGCCGGTCTTCGGCATTCTGGCCCGGCAGCCGGAGGGGCAGCTGCGGGATCTGCTGGAGCAGCTGAAGCTCCAGGGCATCCTGACCGAGGAGCGGGACGGGGCCTATACGGTTCTGACTCTGGGACCGGCGGCGCCGGAGGTTCTGGACTACGGCCAGCCGGTGCGCATCCGGCAAAAGCTGCAGACCGCGCCGCCGCTCCAGGCTCCGCCCCTGCCGCCGGAGAATCCGGAACTGCTGGCCGCCCTGAAGCGGCTGCGGGCCCGTCTGGCCAGGGAGGCCAACGTGCCGGCCTATATGATTTTCACCAACACCAGCCTGGAGGACATGGCCCGGAAGCGGCCCACAAGTCTAGACGCCCTGCTGCAGGTCAACGGCGTGGGCGCCGTCAAGGCCCACCGCTACGGCCATGCATTCCTGGAAACCATCCGGGCGGCAG